>CADBRQ010000024.1 GCA_902797115.1 uncultured Bacteroidia bacterium | reverse complement strand
TGCTTGTAGATGATGTCCTAACTACGGGAGCAACAATGGAGGCGTGTGCTCAAAAATTAATATCAAAAATAAAAGAATTCAATCCCTTAATAGAGTGCCGCCTTTTTGTTGCAACCTTAGCTTATGCCTTGTAGAAAATCTCCTTTAACCGGAAGTATCTCTCGATAACCTTCCTCAATATGCCCAGTTGGAACTCAAACAAAGAACTTTGGAAGGATGTTAAGAGAGTAGGAAATGGCGAAGAGATCTGCCCGTACAAGAAAAATTGGGAATAGAATGGACTACTATGCCAAAAGCAAGGAAGCGAGAGCAGAAGCATTAAAAGTAGCTGACTTCTATAAAGAAAAACCATTGAGATTCATTATAGACAATGTAATAAAGATGGATATTGAAGTTACAAAATCTGATATAAAAACAATTGTCAGTAAAAATTCGAATGATGATGAGTTTAATTTTATTAAAAATAAAGAAGCGAAAGATATTAGAGGATTTATTAAAAAAGCAAAGTATGAGGGATGGTCAAAAATAAAAGATGGTAAGCACATTGAGAGCGCATATTTTGTCTACTACTCCAAAAAAAAGAAAAGAAAAATGATTTTATGTATTAGGAAAATCATAAAGACAGGAAGATATAAACCTTATGCAATAGTAGATAATGAAACATTTAAACATGATGTATCAACAATAAAAAAAGGAACTCCAGAGTAAGGGCTACTTGCCGTAACAAACGGGGTTCCTTACAAAGGAAATTCCTTTCACTCACAAAGATAACGCAAATTTTTGAAATATTCAAGTATCTTTAACCGGAAGTATCTCTCACGGTTATGAAATATTTCTAACCCAAAGTATTTTTGAGAAAAAAAATACGATAACTTGCAACAATTCTGCAAGAGATTCGTCTTTATAGTGGAAATGGATAATTTGAACAGACATATCGTTGAGATTTATAACAGGCATTCAAGTTGGCTTTATTCGGTGGCATACAGGATTTTAAACAATTCTGCAGAGGCGGAGGATGCTATACAAGAGAGCATTATCAAATACTATAAAAGTTTCCGTCTTATAAAAATCATTAAACCTGAAAGTTATCTGAAAAGTATTTGTGTAAGAGAGTGCCTCGATATTCTAAGAAAGAGAAAAGTAGCCGACGCTTTTACTCAAGAGGCATTGTTACAAAATGAAGAGAGTACCACAGAAGAGGTAATGTATGAGGATGTTTCTGCTTTAGAAAGAACTGTTTTGGGGAGAGATGAACAAGAGATCATCAAGAGAATAAAAGATAGGTTACTGCAGCTTTCGGAGGGATATAGAGTCGTATTATCTCTCTATCTGTTTGAAGGTTATGATTATACGGAAATTGCTCAAATTCTGGGTGTAAAAGAGAGCAGCGTCAGAAGCCAATATTTGAGGGGAAAAATTAAATTGCTTGAACTCATCGAAAAAGATTTTATTAAAAACTAATGGCAATTCAGATTACATATTAGATGAAGGTTAATGTGAAGGATGGAGCAAAAGATGAAGTGACAGATGAAGTAAAAGGTTGAAGTAAAAGGTTGAAATAAAAGCTGAAGTAAAGGATAGAGCAAAAGATTGAAGCTAAAGATGAAATAAAAGTTTAAGTAAAAAGATAAAATCGAGATAAAATAATAATATAAACAAGATGAAAACCAAAGAGAGAGATATATTAAAAGAGTTTGTAGAAAAGCATAGGGAAGAGCTGAATGAAAACTGCTTACCAGATGGTCATTTTGAGCGGTTTGCCGAAAAAATTCCTGCCAGAAAGAGAATAATGCCATACGCGGTTGCTTTTGTAAGCTGTATTGTAGTATTAACCCTAGTGCTATTTGCTGTTTTTCAATATAATACAACAAGAAACGAATCGGGATTAGTTAGAGTGCAAGCAATGGAAAAGGTATATATAAAACAGGTGGAAAGTATGGCAAATCAGATCATTTCAATTGCAGAAGAGAATGACGGCTTTATTTCAGAAGAGTTCAAGAGCTCATTGGAATCTCTATTGCAAGATCCTGTTCCTATGTATGAACAACTTCCATCTGAACTCTCCCCAAAAGAGCAGACAAGAATCATAAAAGAATATTATAATCAGAAATTAGAGGGGCTTGGGCAATTTAAAAGACTCTATGCCTCAGCCGAATAGATAAATTGCAACATTAATATGCAATAATTACAGACAATATAGAATAACCAAAAAAGAGAGAAAATATGAAAAAATTACTATTAACAATTACTGGAATAATTACCGCTTTTACATTTTGCTTTGCTCAAAATGGAGAGAAAGGAACAAAGTTTTACACAGTAAAAAATATTACAGGAATTACTGCCGGATACACATTTCAGATAGAAGTTACAGAGGGCAGTTCTGATAAAATAGAAATATCGGCTCCGGTAGAAACCCTTGAAGCACTGATTGTTAAAATCTCTAATGAAGTGCTCATTCTAGATCTCGATTTTACAAAAGCACCAAAAAGAAAAAACAAAGGGGGCAAGTATGTGATGAGTAAAGGGAATAAAGTTCTGTATGGTCCCATAAACGTAAAAATGGAAATGGCTAAGATAGAGAAGATTAAACTTAGTGGAGCAGCTTCTGTAAAAACCAGTGGAACTTTTAAGGGAGAGAAATTATCTGTTTCTCTTTCGGGAGCTTCTGCTTTTTCAGATTTTACTACAGCCGCAAAAAGTGTGAACGCACATTTGTCGGGAGCATCGAGATTAAATTTAAATGGAGAGTTTGAAATTTTGGATATTGAACAAAGCGGAGCTACAAAGCTCAGCTGCACAGGCAATTACATGAAAGGGAGTTTTTCCCTCTCCGGAGCCTCAACATCCCAAACAAATGGAAATTCGGAGAACTTGTCAATAGAGTTGTCGGGAAGCTCAAAAATCAGAGCTAAAGGAAATGCCGATAAGCTCAAAGTTGAGTGTTCCGGTGCATCTAAAGCAAACCTCGAGGATATGAACGCAAAAGTTGCAGAGATAGAGCAAAGCGGTGCAACTAAAGTAATCGTAAATGTAGAAGAAAAGTTAAATGCTGAACTTTCAGGAGCTTCTCGTTTAGAATATAAATTCCTTGGTCAACATTCAGACATTCACATCGAAAAGAGCCGTGCGAGCAAAGCTACACGGAAAGAGTAGCACTTTCGTAAAAAGCTTTATTTAAAGATTTAAACAATTAGTTATCCTTTAAAGCTATTCTCTATAGCAAGACGGAGCTCTGTAACACTACCAATATGTTTCAGTTCTCCGTTTTTAATAAAGGAGATATTCCCTGTCTCCTCGCTAACAACAATTGCAACGGCATCAGTCTGTTCAGTTACACCAACAGCAGCTCTGTGGCGCATACCATACTGAGGAGGAATATCAGGATTATCGCTCATCGGGAGGGTACAACGTGCTGCAATCAAACGGTCCGAACTCATAATCAAAGCCCCATCGTGAAGAGGAGAATTCTTAAAGAAAATATTCTCTATAAGACGGCGGTTAACTGTAGCATCTATGATATCTCCTGTCTCCATAATCTGACTTAAAGATGACGTTCGTTTTAATACAATAAGTGCTCCCGTTTTAGATACGGTCATTCTGCTAACCGCTTGGGTCAGTTCATCCAGAGTTTTTGAAGGAATAGAAGAAGAGCCGCCTCCAAAAAGATTACGGGTTATAAAATTACTCCTGCCTCTGCGAGTTTGAATGTTTTGTCCAAGGTGTATCAAATAACGCCTGATTTCTTGTTGAAAAATAACGATGATTGCAATCACTCCAACGCCAAGTACCTGTCCCATAATTGCATTGAGCAAATTCATGTGCAAAGAACGAACAACCATCCAGATTATGTATAATAGGATGATGCCAATAAAAATACTCATTGCAGCTGTCCCCCTTATGAGGCGATAGATATAATAGATAAGAACTGCAACCAACAGAATATCAATAATATCTATAAAATGTAACTGTAAGAAATCTAACATAATATCTTTATCTAAACCTTGTCAGAACTTAAACTCTATACCAAAATTAAGTGCAAAACGATGCTCTGCCTTTGTTCGCACCCCGTATACCTCTTTGTATCTATGTGTCATTCTCCAGAAGAAATCTACACGAAATACCCTCAATATATTGGAAACTCCCACTCCCATCTCCATATAAGGTTTTCTGAGTGAGCCCATTCCGCGAGGGAATAGCATAGGGGCAGTAATTCCCGAAGGATCTATCAACCCGGAAGCATTTGGAAGTAGAATATCTGTCCTTCCGTCATTACGCTTAGACAGAGTACCGTATGCAACCTTGAGAGAAAAAATCTCACGCCATTGCAATCTCTTCATTAAAGGAATCTTACCGAGGAAGAAACCTTTAAAATTGTGTTCAAGAAAAAGAGTTCCCCAAGTATCTGATGCAAACTCATAAAAGTCCATACAAGAAAAAGCCTCACGATCAAAGAAATAGGTACCATTTCCTTCATGAAGCTTTAGAAACGGATATGGAACCTTTCCTAAAATTTTTCCACCCGAGAGACGAATGTGAGTTGTCCCCACAGGAGGAATATTGAGTTTGTAATCTATTTTAGCTTCCGTTCTGAAAAAGCTATACACATTGCTACCCAGCCCTTTAGCAGAAGCAATCAAATCTATTGTAATAATCGGGTACTTACCTCTGACTCTAAAATTCTCAAACGTTCCTCTTGTAACTGTTTCTCCCCAACTAAACCGAGCAGAATAATGAAGCTGATTTCTTGCAACAGATGTAACATGCGTAGAATCAGCAAAAAACATCGGAACATACCTATTCGAATAGACTCTCTGAAACTCCAGTCCAATTGAATTTTCAAAGTTTTGAGTAAATTCGTGAAGATAAGAGAGAGAATATTCATTCACCAAACTCATTCTCGATGTATTTCCCTTTGAGAGGATAGAGCTCATTATGTTGCTTTCTGTTAGGGCATTAGCCCCCTTGCCAAGTTGAAGTACATCCCTTTTTGCCTCAGCGATAATTTTTCGCATAGGTGTATTCTTTAGCATATATTCAACTTTTCCACCCCCCTTAAACTCAGAATCTTTGGTTCCGTAAGCAAGATATCCGCTTAAACGAATTTTCTTGCTGAAACCTTGCGTGGTTCTTACTCCAAACTGGAAACGCGCACCTTCTAAATTATTAAAACTAAATAGTTTATAATACGGACCAATCCCCCACTTATCAAAGTTATAGTATCCGTTGACAAAGGTTGCAACAATAGTATAAATGTTTTTATACAATGGCACATTCTTTATGGAATCTACCATTTTATAAATATTCTGTTCTTTTTGAGTGAGTGCGTATGGTCTTGCAGTTTGCCAATAAGATTCATCCTCAACAAACCCTTCATTCTCCATAATTACTTTAGAAAGAGATTTTTCCAGATTTGCAGGCATTGGCTTGTCAAACTGAGGATTCATATACACAACCTCTTTGTTACCAAGAAAACTCATCATTTTAGAAGAATCTCGCATCGTCACAGAGAAGTCTGCATACAACTTATCTAACTTATAAAACCATCCATTCTCTCCATATCTCTCATACTCAGAATCTAAAACAAGGTCTCTAATCCAGTTCACATTAGAACCCTTCTTTAATTTTACATGAATCTCAGCAATAGCAAAATCTTCTGCATCTACTCTCATCTCACCATCAAAAGCAGGAGAAGAGACAAACTTTGCAGGATGAAATCTTATCAAATATGTCTTTCTCCCTTTCACATCTAAACTGTCCATCAAAAAGTAGTTGTAATAGACATTAAATTCAGAGACAGGGGAAGGAATCTTTACATCAAAGATACTTATGAAGTTGTCATAAAAATTTGTCTTGATATGCATATTGCCGGTAAACTGGGCAAACTGACTCTCATCTTTTACACCGGAAATTTTACTTGCATGAATAATCTCCTTAGAATCAGCATTTTTCTTATGATAAAAATGACTCTTCGATTCGGAAATCATTATTGGTAAATAGGGCTGTCCGCTAACTACGGAAGTATCCATATAGTCAAACACAAAACCAAAATTCTTTCTAAGCAGCTT
>CADBRQ010000023.1 GCA_902797115.1 uncultured Bacteroidia bacterium | reverse complement strand
TTCTGTACAACCGTATCTTCTTCTTTTTTCTTTGGTTCGGATTTTCCAACAACCATTTCTTTAGTCTTTTGCCATATCTCTGCGCTTTTTTCTCCAATTTGACTTCCTATCTCCGAGGTCTTATCTACAACCTTTTGCCCCAACTCTTTTGCTTTCTCCGTCAGGCTTTTATCTTTATTCTCTTTGGGCTCTGCAGAGGCATCTTTAATAGGAATAACCAGCAACATTCCCTCTTTTAATCCGCTTGCCAATGATGGATTAGCCGCTTGAAGATCCTCAGAAGTGACTTGATAAACTTTGCAGATGGAATAAACTGTTTGTCCCTTGAGTACTTTATGAGCATACATCAGGGTACCGTTAACTCTAACTTTTTCTTTAGATATTTCTACCGGAGTTTGTGCGTAAATAGTTGGAGAAGAAACGGTTAAGACAGCAATTATAAAGCTGGCAGCTATAATGATATTTATTGTAAACTTTTTCATATGGTTATTCTTATGTTATATCTGTTTTGCAAAGCATATAAGTTTCTCGCAAAAATTTGACCAACTTAATTCTTCTTTTAGTTTGGCAATATTATTTTTGCATTCACTTTCTAAATTATTGTCAAAGTATTTTTTTATCGCCGATGCAATTCCCTCACTGCTAACATCTTGTGTTAAAATACCTGTCTTTGTCTTATTGATATCTTCTATTAAACCGCCCACCGGTGTAGCAATAATCGGGGTGCTGAAATTCCATGCTACCGAACTTATGCCGCTTTGGGTGGCTGAGCGGTAGGGGAGTATGCATACATCTGCTGCACTGAAAAGGGTTTTAACTTTTTCATCCGGTATGAAACTGAATTTGAGAATGATATTTTTTCTAATCTGCTCGTCTTCAATAGATTTTACAATCTTAATATATTTTTCTCTATTGGAATAAGGCTCTCCGGCAACTATCAATTTATAATCCCTTCCAAGGAGCGGCATAGCTTTCAAGAGCAAATCGAGACCTTTATAATCTCTGATGAGTCCGAAAAATAGCAAAACTTTACTCTTCTTTGGAAGTTTCTCTTCTTCTCCAAAAATCTCTTTGCGCGCCACTTGGGGATCTATTCTCTCCCCGTAGTTGGAGTAGAGTGGATGCTTGATAAGTTCCACTTTAGCACCATGTTGCAAATCTTGTATATCTTGTTTTACCACATTACTCATCGCGATAAATCCATTACAACTCTTAAAGTAATACTTTGTGAGTGGCTTGTCAAAGAGATGTGGTTCGTGTGGGATTGCGTTATCTACAATAGAGAGAGTTTTCAGGTCAGAAGAGTTACCATTGGATAAATTGAGTAAATACTTGTGTACCTTTCTGTTAACAAATCCCAATGATGGGGCGAAATAACTCATCCAATACCTTGTAATGAGAAGGTCCGGTTTCCATTGAGCTATGATACGGGCAGTTCTGCGGTAAGAAAAAGGATTAGCCGTATCGAGAGTAGGTGTACTAATCTGCGATTCGGCTATATCCGGGTTCTCTACATATTGTGTTTTGCCAGGGAAGAGCACAGAGGGATATTGGCGGGAAAAATTGAACGCTTTGACCGTATGCTCTTTTGCCAACTCTTTGACTAAGAAAGAATTAAATTGAGAAATTCCCCCCCTGAACGGATAAAAACACGAAAGTAGAGCTATTCTCATTTGAGGTTATTCTGAAGCAGTGGTTTCCTCTTCTGCCTCTTTTACAGTCCCTTTCTTTTTATTCTTTGTATATTCGTTATTAAGCCCCTCAATAATTTGTTCTGTGATATCGAGGTTTGGATCTCCTACTAAAACCGAATTTGCAATGATTGCAGAGAAATGCTTCTCTTCATTCAAATTCTTTAGATAGGTTGTGATGGCATCCATAACTTTGTTTAGAAGAACAGCTTGCTCCTCTGCCATTTCTTGCTGTTTCTCAGCGATATAGTTTTGAAGCTCATTCTGACGGTTAACCAAAACCTGTTGTTTCTCCTCTGCTTCTGCTCTGGTTAACAAACCTTTATCTATTTTGTTCTGGAAATCTTTTGCATCGTTTTGAAGTCTTCTTTGACGACCTTGAAGGTCTTTATCTATTTTTTCTGCTTTAACATCCAACTCGCTTGATAAATCGTTGAACATATCGTAGTGTTTAACTACTGAATCGAGCTGGAAATAGACAATGCTACCAGCTTGTGGCTCAACCTTTTCTGCAGTAACTGCGGGTGTGGTTTTATTAGAGTTGCAAGAGAGTAAGCCCAGCAATAGGGTAGCACATAAAATTAAACTGATTTTTCTCATTTTATTTTGTTTTAACGTTATTAATATTCTCTTATGTCAATTGTTTAACCTCCAAATTTAATAAATAATCTTAAATTAGGCTAATTATGCGAGTTCTCTCAGATAGGCCCCTATAGTATTTTCTAATCCGAGGTAGAGGGCGTCGCAGATAAGAGCATGACCTATAGATACTTCTAGTAAATTATCAATTGTTTTGGCAAAGAACTTGAGATTTTCAAGGTTGAGGTCATGGCCGGCATTTAAACCTAAACCGCATCGCTGAGCTTCTTGAGCAGCTTTAAAGTATGGTTCAATAGCCTCGTCTCGGTTGTTTTTATATCCCCTTGCATAGCCCTCTGTGTAGAGTTCAATTCTGTCGCACCCGCACTCTGCAGCATGCGTAACCATCTCTGCAACAGGATCTACGAAGATAGATACACGAATGCCCGCCTCCTTGAACATTTTGCAGACTCTCTGTAAAAATAGTTTGTTCTCCTTTGTGTTCCAACCGGCAGAGGAGGTTATGGCATTGACTGCATCGGGAACTAATGTTACCTGAGCAGGTTTTATCTCTAAAACCAATTGATTGAACGGCTCTTGGGGATTCCCTTCTATGTTGAATTCTGTATGTACAACTGGTTTAAGATCGTATACATCTTGTTTGCGAATGTGCCTTTCGTCCGGTCTGGGATGAACGGTAATTCCTTGTGCTCCAAATCTTTGGCAATCAATTGCACTTTGCACCACATCCGGCATATTGCCTCCGCGGGCATTTCTTAATGTTGCAATTTTATTTATGTTTACGCTAAGTCGTGTATTGCTCATAGTTCCTTTTACTTTTTATTCAATTCGGTTATGATAATTCTGTACTCTCCGATTTCGTCTCCCCACTCTTATTTTACAGGTTTTTTCATATTTGTTGTGCTCACTATCGCTCAATGACTGAGTTAATTGCCTGCTGTATAATTGGCTCCATCACTGCATATCCTGCAAGGGTAGGGTGGCAGCCATCTTTCGTCAGCTCATCTCTCATCCATCCTTTTTTATCTCCTTCGGCTACAGCCATCGCCGAGAAATAATCTGCAAACAAAATATTATTCTCTTTTGCATATTCAGCGATGCGTCTGTTGAGGTTTATAATTTTTTCGGGGGCATCTGTGATATCTTTTCTCCAGATGTAAAAGCCGCAAGGGGTTATGCTTGATAGGATTACCTTTATATTGTTTATCTTTGCCAACTCACACATGGAGATTATGTTACCGAGGGTTATATCTTCTGAATAGGGGTGATTGTTCTCTGCAATGTCGTTGGTTCCGGCATTTATAATAACAACTTTTGGGGAGAGGTTTATAACATCTTCTCTGAAACGGAGCAACATTTGATACGAAGTTTGTCCGCTGATGCCTCGACCTATGTAGCCGTTTTCTGCAAAGAATTCCGGGTGTAGTTTTTCCCACTGCTCAGTAATGCTATTGCCAAGAAAAATTACCATTTGGGAATTAATCTCGTTTGCCTGAGCCTTAATCTGCCGGTTATTCTCGTGATAGCGTCCGAATTGAGCCCAATCCTTTGCCGTTTGTGCAATTGCAAGATTGCAAGGAACACAGATATGTATCATGGTAACCCACAGCACCATTGCAGCTGCTATTATAAATCTTTTTCCATTAAACATTTTATCATTCATTATATTGTTAATTCTGCTATATTGTTAACTCTGTTTATACAAAATACTCCCGCATATCTCCTACAAATATACTATTTATCCAACAATGAAATGATATTTTATTTTTCTGCTTCAAAGCTCCATTACCGTTCCTTCAATGAGAACTATTTCGTTCTATTTGCTACAGAACACTCTTTTTAATGTTTCAAGTGTGATTTGGAGTTTAATGTTTCAAGTGTGATTTGGAGGCGTTGAGATTTGCCAGAAAGTAGTACATTTTTGAGTCTATGGTGCTTGTACTAATGTCGGAAGTGTAGTTAGTTGCCGTGAAAACTGATGTTTCTTGCTTGATTGCGAGCTGTTTGCGGTGATTGTTATTATCTGTGCTAGTGTTGTGCGGTGTTGGAATGTGTGTGGGGGCAAGAATTTTTGGGCTTTTGCAAATAATTGAGTAAATTGCATTGTTTTAGAAAAGAGTGATGAAGATTGCAATTTTTGGAAGAACTATGCATACGGAGAGTTTGGGAGAACTCTCTGCTTTTGTACGCGAGTTAAAGAGTATTAAACAGTTAGAAGTACTTGTCTATAAGCCGTTTAAAAAGCATACTTTAGGATTACTCTCTGTAGATGATTGTCCGACTAATGAGCGTGTTCCAAGTGCTTGGTTTCAAAGCGGTGAGCCTCAGCATGAGCATGTGGAAGAATCAAGTAGTTCAGACTGTTGTATAATTAAGGAGTTTTTTGAGACAGCTTCCGAGTTTTCTTCACATTCGGACCTTCCTTCAGACACAGATCTCTTTTTCTCTCTGGGGGGAGATGGTACTTTTTTGTCTTGTGTCCCTTTTCTTCGCGATTCGAATATTCCTGTCGTAGGGCTTAATTTTGGGCGGCTTGGTTTTTTAACTTCCTCAAAAATAGGTACTAATGGGAATACAAATAAGTGGTTGGAGGATTTGCTCGTTGGTAAGTTCTCAACCTATTCGCGTCCTTTGCTTGAGTTGGGATGCGACGATATGCCAAAGGATTTCTTCCCATTTGCGCTCAATGAGTTTGCTATTCAAAGGGAGGGCCCTGCTGTTTTGGAATTGAGCATAAAAATAAATGGACTCCAAGTGCCGGGATATGTGGCAGATGGAGTTTTGATCTCTACGCCAACCGGTTCTACAGCTTACTCTTTGAGTGCGGGCGGACCGATTATTTTTCCCGATTGCAGTGTATTGAACATTGTTCCGCTGGCACCGCATAACTTGAATATCAGACCATTAGTCATTCCTTCTGACAGTCTTGTAGAAATTTCATTTACAACACGTTATGATTGTGCAAGGATTACTGCCGACAATCGCTCGTTCAGGGTGTGGCCCGGCAATACGATAAGAATCAAACAATCCTCAACTTTCCTTAATGTTGTAACTCCCGACATAGATTTTATGAGTACTTTGAGCAAAAAGCTTTATTGGGGGGCCGATATGAGAAACTTGTAGAGTGAATGAAAAGTTTCCTTTTAGAATTGTTGAGTAGTGCTATTTTTATTATATTTGTTGCCCTTTTGGAGAGACTTAAAAAAGCTGTAGAATAATGGAGCAGAACAGAGAGAGTATTTTAAAACTTCCAACCCATGTTACTATCATTATGGATGGTAATGGGAGGTGGGCTAAAAAGCGTGGTTTAGAGCGGCTTAACGGTCATCAAGCCGGCATAGAAAGTGTCAGGGCTTCCACTGAATTGGCTGCCGAATTGGGAATAAAGTACTTGAGTTTGTTTGCCTTTTCTACAGAGAATTGGGGAAGGCCCAAGGAGGAGATAGAAGGGTTGTGGGGGCTGATGATAAAAGCTATAGGGGATGAGACCCCCACACTTATGAAAAACAACATAAGGCTCAGAGTTTTCGGAGATTTGGAGGGTATGAGCGAGAATCTCCAGAAGCAGATATACGAGTGTATAGAACGAACTTCTCACAACACCGGAACTCAACTTATCGTGATGCTTAATTATAGTGGCAAATGGGATATTGTTCAGGCCTGCAACAGATTTAAAAATGAACATCCCGATGAGCCAATAACAGAGGAGAGTGTGGCAAGGTATTTGAGCACTGCTGACGTTCCCGATCCGGATTTGATGATTCGCACAAGCGGTGAGGAGAGAATTAGTAATTATATGCTTTGGCAGACTGCATATACAGAGTTCTATTTTACTCCGGTGTTATGGCCGGATTTTAGAAAACCTGATTTTAGAAAGGCCCTTGAGGTGTACTCGCAAAGAGAGCGCCGATATGGTAAAGTTTAATATATATTTAGATGAATCTTTTGAAGATAAAGAGAGCTATAGTCCTGATTCTGGTTTTGTTACCGGTTTCTTTGTTGGCACAAAATGTTGATTATTCAAAGCCAAAAGAGTATATAGTTGGCGGGATAAAAATTAAGGGAATAAGTTACTTGAGTGAAGAGCAGATAATTTCTGTTACAGGAATTGCTGCGGGTGATAAAATAACAATCCCCTCTCAAGAACTTTCAGATGCTGTAAAACGTGTTACAGCCCAGCGATATTTCTCTAATGTAGAGTTGGTTATAGACTCTTTATCAACATATCAAGACACTGTCTGGCTGGCTCTGAATCTTACTCAGCTTCCTCGTGTGAGCAAATGGGTTATAAGGGGTGTTAAGAGTGGTCAGCGTTCAGACCTTCAAGAGCGTTTAAAACTGATAAATCGTGGTACTGCTCTCTCCGATTATGTTTCTCAAGCGTCGGTAAACATCATTAAAAAATATTTTCACGAAAAGGGCTTCTACAATTGTAAAGTTGATGTAATTCAGGAGGATGATCCAATTATACAGAATGCTGTAAGGGTAACTTTCGATATCAATCGAGGAGAAAAGGTCAAGATAGAAAAGATTTCTATTGTAGGTAACGAGCAAATGAAGGAGTGGCCTCTTCTCAAGAGTATGAAAAAGACCAGAGACAAACGGCTCAGGAACTTTTTCAGAAGTAAAAAGTTTAATGAGACAGAGTTTAAAAACGATAAGGGTAATTTGATTCAGGCATTTAACGAGCACGGTTTCCGTGATGCTCAGATCGTTTCAGATACGATGTATTTTGTCTCTCCAAACAGGGTTCATATAGATTTGAAAGTTGAAGAGGGGAATCAGTACAGGTTCAGAGATATCACGTGGACCGGTAACAGTATTTACTCTGCTGAGCAGTTGAACTCTGTTCTTAGAATTAACAAAGGAGATGTGTATGATGTAGTTACAATGGATCATCGTCTTAACGGAGATCCTAAACAAATGGACCCCGACATTAAAAAACTCTATACAGATAACGGATATCTTTTCTTTAATGTGATGCCTGTTGAGAAAAAGATAGAGAACGATTCTGTGGATGTTGAGATGAGATTGTATGAGGGTAAACCTGCCACTTTCAATAAAATTATTATCAACGGAAATAACGTTACATCTGAAAAAATTGCGCGTAGAGCATTATTTACAAAACCTGGTTATCTGTTCTCCCAATCAGATTTTGAGCGCTCTGTAAGAGAACTCTCTTCTATCGGCCATTTTAATCCGGAGGCATTCCAGACAGGTGGCGGTTACAGTGTGATTCCTAACCAAAATAACAATACTGTAGACATCTCTTATAATCTGGAGGAGAAACCAAACTCTCAGATAGAGCTTTCCGGTGGTTGGGGACAAAACACTTTTGTTGGCTCTTTGGGTGTGAGTTTCAATAACTTTGCCATTAAGAGAGTATTTAAGAAGGGGGCTTGGAGACCTGTTCCTCTGGGCGATGGGCAGACTCTTTCAATAAAATTCCAGACAAACGGTAAATATTATTCCTCTCTGGTGGCAAATTTTGTTGAGCCATGGTTGCTGGGAACAAAACCTGTATCGCTGAATGTGAGTACATATTTCTCTAAACAGACTAACTCCAACTACTATTTCCAAAGGACAAACGAGTATTTTGAGGTGTTCGGATTGGCAGCAGGAATTGGTTCGAGGTTAGAATGGCCAGATAACTATTTCACTCTGTTTCACACAATTAGCTGGCAAACATATATGCTCAAGAATTGGAATTATAACTTCTTGTTCAAAACAGGACATTCCCATAACTTCAGCTATACGATTGCTTTGAACAGAAATTCTACCGATCAGCAGATTTTTCCTCGCAGCGGTTCCGATTTCTTATTCTCTCTCCAACTGACCCCGCCATATTCTGCCTTTAAAGGAAAAAGAGATTATGAGAATATGACTGCCAATAAGAAGTACAAATGGATAGAGTATCATAAGTGGACATTCAAAGGTGATGTGTATCAGAGAATTATTGGAGATTTGATTCTGAAGGCTTCTGGTGAGTTCGGTTATCTTGGTTACTATAGCAAGAGATTGGGGTATTCTCCATTTGAATGTTATCAGGTTGGTGGCGACGGAATGAGCGGTTATGATACTTATGGCTCTGATATCATTGCCCTCAGAGGTTATCCTAACTACTCTTTGACTCCTTACGAAAACGGAGCTTATCATGGCCATGTGTATGATAAGTTCACTATTGAGTTCAGGTATCCTGTAATATTGCAGCCATCTAGTTCTATCTATGTTCTGGCTTTCTTGGAGGGTGGTAATTGCTGGAAAGATTTGAGTGAGTTTAAACCATTTGAGATTAAGCGTTCTGCCGGTTTGGGTGTGAGAGTATTTTTGCCTATGATTGGTATGCTTGGTGTAGATTGGGGGTATGGTTTCGATCCAGTGCCGTCAGAGGGTAAGAAGAGGGGAGGCAGTCAGTTCCACTTTGTCATCGGACAGCAGTTTTAATTGATATTTTAAATTAATCGCATCGCGATAAGAAATAGAATAATAAATAATTAAACATTTATAGAAATGAAAAAAATTACAATTTTATTGGGTGTTGCACTTCTTATGATGGCAACTTTCTCTTTCTCACAAAAAGCTATGGCTCAGGAGAATTCTAAATTAGCTTACATCAACACAGAGGAGGTATTTTCTCTTATGCCGGAGAGAGATTCTGCGATTGTTAAGTTACAGAAATTTCAAGCTGAATTAGCTGAGACAGGTCAGAGTATGGAGAACGATTTTAACGCAAAAGTTAAAGAGTATCAGGATAAAGCTAAGAATTGGGCACCGGCTGTGGTTGAGTCTAAAGAGAAAGAGATAAGCGAGCTCCAGCAAAGAATCCAGAATTATTACAATCAGGCTCAACAAGATTTTGCTGAGCGTCAAGAGACTTTGATGGCTCCTATTACAGAAAAGCTTCGTAATGCTATTGATAAAGTGGCTAAATCAAAGGGATTTACATACGTTCTTGAGAGAAATTCCTTGGTTTATGTTGGACCAAATGCCATAAACCTCATAGACGATGTTAAGAAGGAGTTGGGTATTCCTGCTTCTAAAACTCAACCTACACAATTTAATCAGCAATAGAATAGCCGAGATTACTTGCCTGCCTGAACAATACTTTTAAGTGGCTATGGAACGCAAAGTTATTGACGCTCAGGATGTTGTTGTAAAATTTGCCGGCGACTCCGGCGATGGAATGCAACTGACGGGAACTATGTTCGCCGATGCGTCTGCGTTGTTTGGAAATGAAATTTCTACTTTCCCTGATTATCCTGCAGAAATTCGTCCCCCTCAAGGGTTGGTTTCTGCTGTATCTGGATTTCAGGTACATGTAGGTCATAAAAAAATCAAAACTCCCGGGGATCTTGCCGATGTGTTGGTTGCAATGAATCCTGCGGCACTTTTCGTAAATGCAAAGTGTGTAAAGGTGGGAGGAAGCATTATTTTAGATTCTGATACATTTGATCTTCCGGCTATTCAGAAAGCGGGATTTAAAACAGAAGACCCGATTGCTGAGTTGAAATTGGAAGATTACAATATTATTTGGGCACCAATAACCTCTTTAACCAAAGAGAGTTTAAAGGATAGTGGAATGGATTTGAAAAGCATAATCAGGTGTAAAAATATCTTTACACTTGGTATGTGCTATTTTATGTTTAACCGTCCGTTAAACTTTACAGAGGATTATTTAAGAAAGAAGTTTGCAAAAAAAACGGAACTTATAGAGCCGAATATCAAGGTTCTTAACGATGGTTATAATTATGCTGCAAACACCCACGCTATAGGGAATACTTACAATATTGCTCCTGCAAATTTGGAAAAAGGGACTTACAGAAGCATTAACGGCAATCAGGCAACTGCATGGGGGTTGATTGCTGCAAGCGAAAAATCTGGAAGACCACTATTTGTTGGCTCTTACCCTATAACTCCGGCAACTGTGATTTTGGAGGAACTTGCTTTGCGTAAGAATCTTGGTGTCAAAAGTATGCAGTGTGAAGATGAGATAAGCGGAATATGTACCTCCATTGGTGCGGCGTATGCGGGAAATCTTGCAGTTACTACCACATCAGGACCGGGCCTCTCTTTAAAAAGTGAGGCATTGGGATTGGCATGCATTACGGAACTTCCGCTTGTAATTGTTGATGTTCAAAGGGGTGGACCTTCTACCGGAATACCTACAAAGACTGAACAGACAGATTTGGCGCAAGCTCTCTATGGAAGAAATGGCGAGTGTCCTATAATGGTAATTGCAGCAAGAACTCCAAGTGATTGTTTCAGAGCAGCTTATACTGCTGCAAAATTTGCATTGGAGCACATGATGCCTGTTATCTTTCTCTCAGAAGGGTATTTGGGAAATGGGAGCGAACCATGGCGGATTCCTAAAATGAGTGAGTTTCCAAGTATAAATCCACCTATCGCGGAGAAAGGGGAAGAAAAATTTAAACCTTTTGTCAGAGATCCTAAAACTTTTGTCAGAAAATGGGCTATTCCAGGGACAGAGGGTTTGGAACACAGAGTAGGCGGATTGGAAAAGACACCGGAGGGCGCAGTTAGTGCAGACCCTGAGAATCATGCACTTATGGTTGCTAACCGTCAGGCTAAAATTGATGCTCTTGCCGAGTTTATTCCGGAACTTGAGCTCTTTGGAGAGAATGAGGGCGATATTCTTTTAGTTGGTTGGGGCGGAACCTATGGACATCTTTTTGCCGCAGTTCAAAGATTATTGGGTGAGGGGATTAAAGTTGGTTTGGCTCACTTCGATTATATAAATCCGTTGCCTAAAAACAGTGCCGAGATCTTTAAGAGGTTCAAAAAGATACTCGTTTGTGAATTGAACAGTGGTCAGTTTGCGGACTATTTGAGAGCTAAGCATCCGCAATATACTTATAATCAATTAAATAAAATTCAAGGACAACCATTTATGGTACATGAAATAGTGAGTGCCGTAAAGGAGCTTTTATAGGAGAATAATCATGGCAACATATACTCAACAAGATTTTAAAAGCGACCAGGTAGTAAAATGGTGTCCGGGATGTGGAGACCACGCAATTTTAGCGGCAGTTCTGAGAGCAATGCCTGAGATTTGTGAAAAGCAGAATATAAAGAGAGAGCAATTTGTTTTTGTTTCCGGTATAGGTTGCTCGAGCCGCTTTCCTTATTATGTGAACACTTATGGATTTCATGGCATTCACGGCAGGGCAGGAGCTTTGGCAACAGGGGTGAAGGTGGCAAATCCGAATTTGAGTGTTTGGCAGATGACCGGAGATGGTGACGCTTTGGCAATAGGAGGAAATCACTTTATACACGAGATAAGGAGAAATGTTGATGTAAATATAATTTTGTTCAACAATAAAATCTATGGTCTTACAAAAGGGCAGTATTCTCCTACCTCAAAATTTGGAATGGTGACAAAGACTTCTCCTTACGGTTCTGTTGAGCAGCCGTTTACACCGGGAGATATTGTTCTTGGAGCAAGAGGTTCTTTCTTTGCTAGAGGTCTCGATGTGGAGATGGCTCTGAATCAAGAGATTATAGTTAGAGCAGCTATGCACTCCGGCTGTTCCGTTATGGAGATGCTTGTAAATTGTATGATCTTTAATAATGGTGCTCATGCCGAAATTTCAGATAGACAATTCAGAGCAGACAGGACAATTATTCTTCGCGATGGAGAGCCTATGATTTTTGGCAAAGAGAGAAATATGGGTATTATCCTCGACTCTCTTAAACTCAAAGTTGTACGCATCGGTGAGAATGGAATAACTGAGAAAGATTTGTTGGTGCATAATTCCAAAGAAGACAACTACGGCATTCATAGTATGCTTGTGAATATGAAAGGACCCGATTTTCCTGTAGCATTGGGAGTTATTCGCGATGTGGAAGAGAAAAGCTATGACCAAAATGTTGCAGAACAAATTGAACAAGTTAAGGAAAACTCAAAAATACACTCCATGGATGAACTCCTCAACAGCGGAGCAACATGGGAGGTTAAATAGTTAAATGGAAACATTATTTTTAACACAAATACTTATTTAATAATTTATAAAAATGAAAACAGCTGATATTATGGCTAAACTCCAGGTTAAATATCCTGGAGAAAAAGAGTATCTTCAAGCAGTACAAGAGGTACTGGAATCTATCGAGGAGGTTTATAATCAACATCCTGAATTCGAAAAGGCAAAAATCGTTGAAAGATTGGTTGAGCCAGATCGTATCTTCACATTCAGAGTTACTTGGGTGGATGATAAAGGTGATGTTCAGACAAACCTTGGTTACAGAGTACAGTTTAACAGTGCTATAGGTCCTTACAAAGGCGGTTTAAGATTCCATAAAGCTGTTACCCCTTCAATGCTTAAATTCTTAGGTTTTGAGCAGACTTTCAAGAATGCTCTTACAACACTTCCTATGGGTGGTGCAAAAGGTGGTTCAGATTTTGACCCTGTTGGAAAATCTAACGATGAGATTATGCGTTTCTGCCAAGCATTTATGACAGAGCTTTGGCAATGCATAGGTCCGGATCAAGATGTTCCTGCAGGTGATGTTGGAGTTGGTGGACGCGAGATCGGTTTCCTTTATGGAATGTACAAAAAACTCGCTCGTGAGTATAATACCGGCGTATTGACAGGTAAAGGTTCTACTTGGGGTGGAAGTATTCTTCGTCCAGAGGCAACAGGTTTTGGAGCACTCTACTTTACTGAGCACCTTCTTCACAAAGCCGGCAAGGATATTAAAGGTAAAAAACTTGCCCTCTCAGGTTTTGGTAACGTAGCTTGGGGAGCTGCAACAAAAGCATTGGAATTAGGTGCTAAGGTTGTTGCAATCTCAGGTCCCGATGGTGTTTGCGAAATTCCAGATGGTATCACTCCTGAGATGATAGATTATATGCTCGATATGAGAGCAAGTAACCGTAATAAAGTTGAGGATATGGCTACTAAGTTCCCTGGTAAAGCTAAATTTACTGCAGGTAAAAAAGCTTGGAGCGTTCCTTGCGACATAGCTCTTCCATGTGCATTCCAGAACGAGCTTTCTGAAGAGGATGCTAAAGAGCTTAAAGCTAACGGTTGCTGGTGCTGCTGCGAGGTTTCTAACATGGGTTGCCAACCAGAAGCTATTCACTTCTTCCAGCATAACGGAATGTTGTTTGCTCCGGGTAAGGCAGTAAATGCAGGTGGTGTTGCAACTTCAGGTCTTGAGATGACTCAGAATGCAAGCCATATCTCTTGGGCAGCTAAAGAGGTAGATGATAAACTCCATTTCATTATGGAGAGCATCCACGAGCAATGCGTTAAATTTGGTACACAACCAGATGGTACAATAGATTATGTTAAAGGTGCAAACATTGCCGGCTTTATGAAAGTTGCTACTGCAATGTTAGAGCAAGGTATAATCTAATAATTGCATAATGCTCAGCGATGCGTTAAAAAAAAAAAAAAAAGGATGGCACTA
>CADBRQ010000022.1 GCA_902797115.1 uncultured Bacteroidia bacterium | reverse complement strand
GAAATTGGCGTGGTTGTTGGTGGCGGCAATATTTTCAGAGGTCTGAAGGGCGTTCAAGCCGGGTTCGACAGAGTTAAAGGAGATCAGATGGGAATGCTTGCAACTGTGATAAACGGCCTTGCACTTCAAATCTTTCTAAAAGAACAAGGAATTAAAGCAGAGGTGTTTACATCTGTTAAGATGGAGCCGTTTGCAAAGTATTATTCAAAAGAGAAGGCGGTAAAAGTCTTAGAGAAAGGGGGGGTTGCTATATTTACCGGTGGCACAGGGAATCCATTCTTTACAACGGACTCTGCTGCAAGTTTAAGAGGATGCGAGATAGGTGCAGATGTTATTCTTAAAGGGACAAAAGTTGATGGTGTATATGATAAAGATCCGGCAAAGCATCCAGATGCGGTAAAATATGACACGCTAACCTTTAAAACTGCTATTGTTGAGGACCTTAAAGTTATGGACCAAACCGCATTTGCAATGTGTAAAGACAACAATTTGCCGATAATTGTATTTGATATGAACACTCCGGAGAATCTCTCAAAAGTACTTGAGGGAGAAACTCTTGGAACTTTAGTAAGTAATTAACAGGTGCTGAGAGGGAGAGGACGCATCGCTGAGAAATAATTATTAAAAACAAAATATTATGGAGATTCAAGTTTCAAAAGATTGCATTGCTCAGGGAAAAGTAAAAATGGAGAATGCAATTTCCCATTTAGAGGAAGATTTAAAGAGTTACAGAGCCGGAAAGGCAAACCCTTCTATTTTTAATGCGGTAATGGTAGACTATTATGGAACACCAACTGCAATTCCAAAATGTGCATCTGTTTCTGTTCCCGATAACAAAAGCATGATTATTCAGCCATGGGATAAAAAGTTGGTTCCAGCTATTGTTAAGGCTATTATGGATGCAAATCTCGGGTTCACTCCAATCAACAACGGAGAGAATATCAGAATTAATATACCACCTTTAACAGAGGAGAGGCGTAAAGAGCTGTGCAAACAGGCGCGTGCTGCTGGCGAGAATGCAAAACTAAGTGTCAGAAATGCCCGTAGAGATGTTGTAGAGGCGCACAAAAAATATAAAAAGGATGGTCTTCAGGAAGATGTTTGTAAAGATGCTGAGGATGAGATTCAAAAGCATACAGAGGCATTTACTAAAAAGATAGATGAGATTGTTGCTGCAAAGGAAAAAGAGATAATGACAGTTTAATTAGGAGGTAAAATGCAACAATTTATTGATAATTACGATTTTAAAGGGAAAAAAGTAATTGCCAGAGTAGATTTTAATGTCCCTCTGAATGCAGAGTTTAAAGTTACAGACGACACAAGGATAAGGGCAGCAATCCCAACTATCAGAAAAGTGATTGATAATGGTGGTGCAATGATTCTCATGAGCCATTTAGGGAGACCTAAAGGGGTGTCGGATAAATTCAGCCTCAAACATATAATTTACAAAATAGAAGAGTTGTTGGGTTCTCAAATAAAATTCTCTCCCGATTGCATGAACGCCTCTGAAGATGTTGAAAAATTGAAAGGCGGAGAGGTGTTGCTTTTGGAAAATTTGAGATTTTATGCAGAAGAGGAGGGCAAGCCACGCGGTCTTCCGGAAGATGCAACAGATGAACAAAAGGCGGAGGCAAAGGCAGTTATCAAAGAGAGCCAAAAGCAGTTTGTGAAAAAGTTAGCTTCTTATGCAGATTGTTACATCAACGATGCGTTTGGTACAGCTCATCGCGCCCATGCTTCTACAGCCTTGATTGCCAAATATTTTCCTAATGACAAAATGTTTGGTTATATAATGGAGGGAGAAATTAAAGCTATAGACAAGGTAGTGAAAAATCCTTCTCATCCGGTAACTGCGATTGTTGGAGGAAGCAAGATCTCTTCTAAAATAGGAATTATACAAAATCTTATGACAAAGGTAGATAACCTTATTATAGGAGGTGGCATGGCTTTCACTTTTATCAAAGCTCAAGGTGGAAAGATAGGAGATTCTATTTGTGAGGATGATCAGTTGGAGACAGCTCTCAATATAATTGCAGAAGCAGAAAAATCGGGAACCAAAATATTTTTACCAAAAGATTCTGTTGTATCTGATAATTTTGATAACAATGCTAATAAAATGGTTTGCCCGATTGGTAATATTGCAGATGGCTGGATGGGCATGGACTCCGGGGAAGAGTCTCTGAAAACATGGAAAGATGTTATACTTAACTCTAAGACAGTTCTTTGGAACGGTCCTGTAGGGGTATTTGAGATGCCTAATTTTGCGCATGGAACATTGTTTATTGCAACAACATTGGCAGAGGCTACAGAGGCTGGAGTGTTTACCCTTGTTGGGGGTGGCGATTCTGTTGCGGCCGTAAATCAGATGGGCTATGCTTCTAAAGTAAGCTATGTCAGCACCGGCGGTGGAGCCATGCTCGAATACTTAGAAGGAAAAGAACTTCCTGGTATTAAGGCGATACGCGAATAATACAGACTCAGCTAAAGTTTTGTGATTAGCTCCGCGCAACAACGCCGGGGCTAATCTTCATTAGGGAACAGGGTACGCTCTATTGAGCCGGCAACCCTGACAATCTCCTTTCTAAGACCTTCTATCTCTATGAATCCATTCCCCTTATCTACGATGGTGATAGTATCTTCGTATAGTCTCATCAGTCGTGTGAAACTGTTTTTGTGACGGAATACCATAACTTCCTCTCCCTGTTTATTGAGGGTATTTTTGCGGGCATCATCGTTTGCCACTTCAAAATGACAGTTACGCATCGCCGAGATAATTGAATTATAATTATCTGATAATGAACCTTTTATACCCACTTCTTTTTTAGCGTATCCGAACATCGGATATATGAGCGAGAAAAGAAGAAGAAAAAATAGAATTTTAATTCCGCTTCCGTTGGCAAAGAGATCTTTATATGAAGCTACTTGGCTGTGGTCAGATAAATTATATACCAACAGCGTAATTATTAGCACAATTATTGTAAAGTAAACGAGTTGTTTGATAGCTCTTTTTATGTATCTTGCATTCATATTTTAAAGATTAAATAACGCAACAAATATAATTAAAAACATTATGGAGAAAAAATTAAAAACTATTATTGCGGTTCTTGCAACATTATGTGTAATTCTCGGCGTTGCCCTAATTGCATTGCTTGCAAAGAAAACTTCTCTAAAAGAGACTCTTATAGAGGTTAATAACGATAAAGATGTGCTTATGAACAATGTTGCCCAGCTGCAACAGGATTATGCCTCTTTATCTACCACCAACGATACCATAAACTTACAACTTGCTGTTGAGAGAGAAAAAGTTGCAGAGTTAATAGAGAAAATAAAAAACACAGAGGCCTCAAACGCAAAAAAACTTAAGCAATACGAAAACGAAATGGCTTCTCTCAGAAACGCAATGCGTGGATATGTACGCCAGATAGATTCCCTAAACTCATTGAATATTGCGTTAAAGCAGGAAAACGAGCAGGTTAAAAGGGATTACGAGGAAAAGTCTGCAAAAGTTGAGCAACTTGAAAACACAACACAAGAGCTGAATAAACAGTTAGATAAAGGAAGTGTTGTAAAGGGGCGCGGTTTATCTGTTGTTGCTTTAAATTCAAATGGGAAAGATACTCCAAGAAGTTCTCGCGCGCGTCAGCTTAAAACTTGTTTCTCGCTGGTGGAGAATGCGATAGCAAAAACGGGTCCGATGAATGTTTATATCAGAGTTTTGGGACCGGATGGTATTTTACTAACAGACGGTACCCAGGAAACATTTATTTGTGAAGGGGAGCAGCTAATCTATTCTGCTGTGAGAGAGGTAGATTATCAAGGGCAAGAGCTACAGGTCTGCATCTATTTCTCGCCAGGAGCAGAGTTTACAAAAGGAGTATATACTGTTGAGGCTTTTACAGAGAAAGGGAAAATCGGCATAACAGAGGTTTATCTGAAATAGCAGGCATTTTCCAAGAGAGTTAAGTGGCAGGTATTTACATACATATTCCATTTTGTAAATCCAAGTGTATTTATTGCGGCTTTTATTCAAAGCCGCTTTCTTTGTTCTCTTCTCCAGACTCCACTTCCCCGCTCGTAAAACTGACAGATGCAATTAAAAACGAGATAGAGCAGAGAAAAGATTTTTTCAAGGGAAATGACAGTTGCGGTAAAGACCAGATTATTAATACTCTTTATTTTGGGGGCGGAACTCCATCTCTCTTGAGTATTAATGAGTTAAGAACCATTCAGGAATCTCTTTACAAAAATTTTCATATCTCTCCCGATGCGGAATTTACCATTGAGGTAAATCCTGATGATATTACTCCACTCTATGCCAAAGGGTTAAGGGAAATAGGGGTGAACCGTATCAGTATGGGAGTGCAATCTTTTACAGATGAACATCTTAAATGGATGCGGCGCCGCCATAGTGCTTCTCAATCTGTTGATGCATTTAACATTTTAAGAGAAGCAGGCTTTTTAAATATCTCTATAGATTTAATCTTTGGGTTTAGCTCTCTCTCTATGGAGTTGTTAGATAGAAATTTAGAGGAGTTGAAAAATTTAAGGCCGGAGCATGTTTCTACCTATCAGTTAAGTGTAGATGCCGGAAGTGTGCTTGAAAAATTATCTCAGAGCGATAAGACTTTTCTTCTTGCCGATGAGGATTGTGCTGCTCAATATACACTCATTCAGAGACAGTTAGAGGAATTTGGTTATCATCAGTATGAGGTATCCAATTTTGCTCGCGATGGTTTCTTTTCGCGCCACAATTCTGCTTACTGGGACCGCACTCCCTATCTTGGCTTGGGGCCTGGAGCTCATTCTTTTTCAGGAACTTATCGCGAGTGGAATGATGAAGATATAGAAAAGTATTGTGCTCTCGGTAAATCTGACAATTCTCTCACACGGGAGGTTCTTACTCCAAAAGATATTTTTACAGAGACACTTATGCTTGGTCTTAGGCTCTGTTCCGGAGTGAGTGTGGCAAAACTTCATTGTTGTGCAGGTGATGCGGAGATAGATTGGAAAATTTTTGAACACTCTATGTTAAAGCAAATTAAAGCAGGAAATATTGTTAAATATGGAAATGAAGATATTCATATAAAGATTCCGCAAAACAAACTCTTTGTTTCAGACTCTATTATCCTTTCTCTTCTCCCTTAACAGTTTTTGATGTTGCTATAATCTCTTTTGCCGCCTCTTGCAACTGCTCATAGAATTTTTCCCCGAATTTATATATTAGCGGTTCACGAAGAAATTCATATACCCTTATTCCCTCTTTGCGTCCTTTTGCAAATGCTTCTTTGCATAGGTGCTCTCTGCTGAGCATCAGAGAGATATATCCGTTACTAAGAACTCCGGTGCGAATAGGATAGAGCCAGCAAGAAATAGGTTTTCGCATAGAATTTTTCTTATATCCTTTCTCAATAGCACAAAGCGTAAAGCCATCTGGGGTGGTGAAGGAATAGGCACATGCCCCATGCCTTTCATTATATTTTCCTGTCAGGTTTTTTATGAGAGGAGTTACAAGATCCCCATCAATATCTATAACACTGAATCCCTGCTCTTTAATTGCCTGCAATCCTTCATGGCTGAGGAATTCTTTATATTGACAAAATTGATTCTTAATAGCAGAACACTCCGATTCTAAAAGCGGTGCCCCCGAATCTCCTACGATACAGCACGAACCCTTGCACACAGGATAATCGCAAGCAAAAAATTCTGTGAATATTTCTGTGCTTACAAGGTATTTACTATCTATCTCAATAATCATAATCCGTTATATATAGCAGATCTTCTGACACATTGTTGTAAAATGCCAAAGCTATTGAATATCAAAATATTGGCGTATAAATTCATTCTCCCTGAGGAGTCTCAGCGTCTCAATATCTGCTGTTGTTCCATCCATTACAATGCTTATTTTGTTTCCGCTGTTTACAAGTTCTTTAATGAATGCAGAGAAATCTCCTTTGGTAATGCTTTGTAAATCTGATAGTTCGAAGAAAAAGTCGTATCCATTTATATATTTGTTGCTAAGGTAATTAAGCAACTCTTCTCTATTCTCTCTCTCTCCTTTGAACAATTTTGCAATGTCATAGATAACGTTGTTCCACTCTTTGTTATCTATCTTTCCCGATGCGATCTCTTTTAGTTGTAAATCTATCTGTGAGAGTGCTTTTGTTATATTTACGCTGTCGCTTTCAAGTTTAAATGTTAGTGTGAAAATATTCTCGGGATACATCTCGATGTTCCCTTTCACACTTGCTTTTGTTACACTCTTTGGAAAATTCTCCTTGATATAGTTGTTGAGGTATTTTTCTGTTATCTGCGATATAATAAATGTATTTGCGTTAGGAATGCAACTTTCTGAATATGTCAGATTTGCAAATGAACTTGGAACCCTCATTTTAGCAAAAAATCTTTTCTCAATTTTCCCTTTGCTTCTATAGTTTGGAAGTATGAGCTGGCTCTCTCTTTCTGCCGAGTTACCAGGAATGTTTCCAATATATTTTACTATTTGAGGAGTATATTGTTCAATGTTGTCTCCCACAAAAATGAATACAAAATCGGCGCTGTTTGCAAACCTTTTAGTAAGTGAGGAGTGAAGGGTATGATAATTATAACTCTCTATTTGAGAAGGTGTTATTGTTTCTACAAATTTTTTGTTGCTGTTATTGTAGTAATTAACGCTGTCTGTGAAAATTCCTTCGGGCGAAATTGAATTATATTGTGTATAGTAGATAGCCCGTTGTTTATAAACTTCGTATGCAGTTTTATCTTCTCCTCTGCTTGTAAAGTTCAAATAAATCCCCTCTAATAATCTCTCTATATTGTTAGCTGTTCCCCAGCCATAGACCTCTTCGGTAGAGGCATTAATTCTGCTCTCTATATCTAAATGATTGTAAGCATATAAGCGTTTCATTTCGGCAATGCTGACACCACCTATCTGACTTATATTAAGCACATCGTTGAAGAAATCTTGATTTCCGATATTAATTCCTTTCAAAAGAGAAAAGCCCCCCTTGCTGATTGCTTTAAAACTAATGGTATCTCCACCTCCGTATGCCTCTTTCAGTACAATTGTGGCTCCATTGGAGAGTTTGAAAATCTTTTCGCCACTTTGTTCATCTTCATTTTGCTCAACAATTTGCGGCTCTTTGGCAAGATTTATTATAGGCCATTTTGCAACTCTTTGTTCTCCGGAGTTAATATTGGTTGCGAGTGGCTCTACAAGAGAACTTACCAATCTCGATTCGGAGAGGTTAGAAACTCCCGGCGCATCCGGCATTTTACAACATACAACAATATTATCTTGTTGAGTAAAGAGAGCCTTTGCATAACTATTTAAATCTTTGAGACTCAGTGAATAAAGTATCTCTTTCATTATCTCAAAATTCATTTCTGTACTGGCGAGCGAGTAACCCTCAAAGTACGAATTCAGCCCCCTTTGAAGGTAGATGTCATTGGAAAAGGCAGAGCGATTGTCGTATCCGTTTTCTAATCGTTTCCAGTATAAATCGATAGTAGAATTGAATTCCTGTTTATTGAACCCGTTATTGATAATATTTCTTATCTCTTTGGAAATAAATGAAATGCTTGAATAAACGCTCCCGGGCAGAGTCTGAAAGGAGATGCTGTAGGCTTCGGTAGAAGCGATGTTAAGATAGTTCCCCTTCTTGATTTCAACATCGTAAATAGGCAGCCCTTGCTCAACAATTCCATCGCCGATTCTATTTTTGAGAAGGAAAAACACTGCATCGTCTGTATAGTCTTGAATATAAGGCAAATTTGTTTTTCTATATTCGGCTTTAAGAGGTGTTTTAAGCATTGCAATCTCTACAGTTGTCTTATTAAACTCCTTATCTTTTAGGATGACAGATTTTACTCCGTCAAATTTTGGAATTTTGTAATACTCTCTTTTAGGGGAGGTTAATGGCTTTGGTATTGTGGCAAATATAGATTTTATTTGAGTCTCCACTTTTGCAGCATCAACATCTCCCACCACTATGACACACTGTAGATCGGGTCTGCACCAAGTGTAATAAAAGTTTCTTAAATCTCTGGAATTTAAAGAGTTGATAGAATTAATGTTGTCGGCATCTAAAGATAAGGTATATGGACTTTTGGGATATAATGCTCTTATTTGCTCTTGTTCAAGGCGTGTTTCTGCCCGTCTTTGAGAGACTAAAATTCTGTTTCTTAGTGCGGTGCGCTCTGCTGCCAAATCGTCTTCATCTATATTGATGGCACTCATCCAGTTGTATAGAATAAGCAGAGAAGAATCTATCGTGTTTCCTCTTGTCACCGGAACATCTTTTATTGTATAGATAAGTTTGTCGCTTTGAGTAGAAAAAATGATTTTATCTGCCCCTACTCCCAATTTTTTAAGATAATCTGTAATGGAATTTCCCTTAAAATTTCTTGTTCCGCGAGTTGCAAGTTGTTCTAACAGAAGAAATGAGCCGAGATTTGATTTTCCTTCCAATGATGTTCCAACTTTCTGCGCAATGCAGAAATGCGCCCTCTCTTTTTGTGCAGAATTTGATATAACAATGTAACTCAACCCATTAGCAGTGGTTCCTGTTTTTACGCGAGGATCATTGGGAAGTACATTTACATCTTGGGCTATACATACCGAAGGAGAGATAAAAAACAAACCTATCGCGATGATAAAATGTGATATTATTATTCTTTTCATATTTCAAATTCTGTTAGAGAAACAAATGTAGTAAAAATTGAAATGATATTTTTGAAATTTAGTATCTTTGCCGAACTAAAACCTAATTATTCAGTACGTATGAGTTTACTTAGTAAAAAGATCTCTGAACTCCAGCAACGCACCGAACATGCGATAATGGGGGGAGGAGACAAAGCCATCGCCAAACAGAAGGCGTTGGGGAAACTTCCTGCAAGAGAGCGCATTGGAAAGCTTTTAGACGAGGGAACTTTTTATGAGTATGACCTGTTTATCCAACACGACGCCCGAGAGTTTGGAATGGAGAAGAAAGATTTGGCGGGTGACGGTGTGGTAATTGGAACCGGAAAAATTAATGGAAATCCGGTTGCTATTTTTGCTCAAGACTTTACTGTTGCCGGAGGCTCTCTCGGCAGTATGCACGCTAGAAAGATTACCAAGATTATGGATTATGCCTTAAGAATGAGAATACCTCTTATTGGTATCAACGATTCGGGAGGCGCTCGTATTCAGGAGGGTGTTAATTCACTGGCCGGTTATGGAGAGATATTTTTCCGTAATACCCTGGCAAGTGGTGTGATTCCGCAAATCTCTGTAATTCTGGGACCTTGTGCCGGAGGGGCTGTCTATTCTCCTGCACTTACAGATTATGTGTTTGTGGTAGATAAAATCTCTAAAATGTTCATAACCGGTCCGGAGGTGATTAAGTCTGTTCTGGGCGAGGAGATAGACATGGAGAGTTTAGGTGGAGCAAAAGTCCATTGCGAAACCACAGGAAATGCTCACTTCTTTGCTGAGAGCGAGGATGAATGTTTTGAGCAAATAAAAGCTCTTTTATCCTATCTGCCTGCTAATTTTGAAGCTAAGCCTGTGGAGAAAAAGAGTTCTGCTCCTCTGAAGAAGTTTAATATAGAGAAGGTTGTTCCCGTAGATCCTACTGCCCCTTATGATGTAAGGGATGTAATAAAATCTATTACAGACGACTCTGAATTCTTTGAAGTGCAGGAACTTTGGGCAAAAAATATAGTTGTGGGATATGGAAGAATCGGAGGAAAAAGTGTTGGCTTTGTAGCTAATCAGCCGCTATATTTGGCAGGTGTATTGGATTGTGACTCTTCAGACAAAGCTGCAAGGTTTATCCGCTTCTGCGATGCGTTCAATATTCCTATCGTGACATTAGAGGATATGCCTGGTTATCTCCCTGGAGTTGATCAAGAACACGCAGGTGTTATCCGCCACGGAGCAAAACTTCTATATGCTTATTCAGAGGCAACGGTACCAACTATAACTATCATACTTAGAAAGGCTTACGGAGGAGGTTATATCGCGATGAATTCTCGTCATCTGAGAGCCGATTTTGTATTTGCATGGCCAACAGCGGAGATTGCAGTTATGGGCCCTCAGGGAGCTGCCAATATTATATTCAGAAAGGAGATAATGGAGGCGGAAGATCCGGAGGCAATGCGCAGAAAGAAAGTAGAAGAGTATAAAGAAAAATTTGCAAATCCATATGTTGCGGCATCTAAGGGATATATAGACTCTGTGATTAAACCGAGCGAGACAAGAGAGTATATAATCCAGTCTTTAGATATTTCTACCCAGAAGAGATCCGGAGGCCCTAAAAAGAAACATGGTATTCCACCGTTTTAACAGAGAAATGAGTTATGGAAGAGAAAGAGAAATTACACGAGATACCGGTTGCAATTCAAGATACGGTTGCAGAGGATCTTATAGTAAAACAGACCAAGCGTTTCTCTATTTTTCAGGAGGGCAGGGTGTATAAGACTCTTTATACCAAGAAGTTTGCGGAGAGAGTTCCTTATAAAGCCCCTAATCCACTGTTGGTTTTGTCTCATATACCAGGTTCTGTTGTTGAGATATGTGTAAAGCCCAAACAAAAGGTGAAAAAAGGTGATAAGTTGATGATATATGAGGCAATGAAGATGAAAAATATTGTTACGGCACCTTTTGACGGGATAATAAAAGAGGTGAATGCGAAATTGGGAGAGCATCTTCCAAAGGGGGCACTCCTTGTAACCTTTAAAAAACCAGATAAGAAATAGAAAGAATGAATAGTGTGGGGAAGAGTGCTGAGGATATAGCGTGTGAGTATTTAGAGGCAAACGGTTTTACAATCATAGAGAGAAATTGGAGATACCATCACTTGGAGGTTGATATTATTGCGTTAGATAAATCTCATCCCCCTTTAATTCATTTTATAGAGGTAAAAGGGAGAGTTGCTCCTGCTTTCATAGATCCGGCAGAACAAGTTGGTCCAAGTAAACAAAAGAACCTTATTCGGGCGGCAGGGGGGTATTTAAAAAAGAAAAAAGTTTCTAATGAGGTTGTTTTTGATATTTGTACAATCCTTTTTAAAACAAAGGGTTATGAGATTTCGTTTATAAAAAATGCCTTTACTCCTTTATGGTAAACCAGAAAAATATCGTATATTGTACCACTTTTGAATAAATATATGGCATCAAATAAATATTGTATAATAATGGCCGGAGGAGTTGGCAGCCGCTTCTGGCCTATCAGCAGAAAAAACTATCCTAAACAATTTTTGGATTTTTTAGGAACAGGACGCTCTTTCCTACAGAGTACGGTAGATAGATTTAAAAAGATAATTCCGGTTGAAAATATTTTGGTAGTATCCTCTCTACAGTATAAAGATCTTTTAGAGGAACAGCTTCCGGAGATTCCTAAAGAGAACATTTTGTTAGAGAGTTTCAAGAGAAATACAGCCCCTTGTATAGCATACGCCACTTATAAACTTTACAAAAGAGATCCCAATGCCTGTGTGGTTGTCTCCCCATCCGATCATTTTATAAAGAACGAAGAGCTGTTTTTACAAACAGTTCAGACAGTTCTGTCTCACGCAAGTACGACCTCCGACCTCTACACGCTTGGAATTAAACCCACACGTCCGGAGACTCAGTACGGATACATTCAAGCGAATGTTTCAACAAAAACGGAGATAGAGGGGCAGACGGCATTCAAGGTAAAAACATTTACGGAGAAACCGAATGCAGAGATGGCGAAGATTCTTTTTGAGAGTGGAGAATTTCTTTGGAACTCAGGTATTTTTGTTTGGAACCTAAAAAGCATTAAAGGAGAATTAGAGGAGCATCTTCCAGAGATTGCTGCTTCTTTCAAAGATCTAATGCCGTATTATTATACACCGGAGGAGCAACAAAAAGTTAATGATGTGTATGAGATAGTTAACTCTATATCAATTGATTATGGGGTAATGGAAAAGACCTCAAAAAGTTGGGTTTTTGAAGCTACATTCGGCTGGAGTGATCTTGGAACATGGGAAAGTCTTTATTTTCACGCAGTTAAAGATTCTGACAACAATTTAATCAGGGTTTCAAATTCTATGTTAGAGAGTGTGAAAGATAGTATCGTGATGAGTAATGAAAAAGACAAGCTGGTAGTAGTTAAGGGATTAAAGAAATATATGGTCATTTCTACGAAGGATGTGCTGCTGATATGTCCGCGTAACGAAAAAGATGTGAAAGCAGCCCTTGCAGATTTAGGTGCAAATAATCTGATACAGTATCAGTAAAGTTGTAGCTCAATGTAATGGTATTTTATAATAGAAATAAAGTAGAAGGAATAATAAGATTTTTATGAATAAAGTAAAAGTAAATGTTAATAGTGAAATAGGAAGGTTGAGAGGAGTTATTTTGCATACACCTGGAAATGAGGTAGAAAATATGACTCCAAGAATTGCTCAGCGCGCTCTGTACAGCGATATTCTGAACTTGTCTATTGCGCAGAAAGAGTATGCTCAACTCGAGGGTGTATTAAGCAAATGGACAACAACTTACCATGTAGATGATTTGCTTCAGAAAGTGTTGGAAGATTCCAATGAAAAAGAGTTTTTGGCAAGGAGAATATGCAACATAGAGGGAGTCCCAGATTATTATGAAATACTCATGGCACTCTCTCCTAAAAAACTCACCACTCTTTTAATGGAGGGCTTACCTGCTAAGATAGACACACTTACAGCGTTTTTAAAAGATGAATACTACGCCCTTCACCCACTCTATAATTTCTATTTTACTCGCGATGCGTCTGCCTCAATTGGTTCAGATGTTTTGATTTGTAAAATGGCTAATCGCGTGAGGGTAAGGGAGAGTTTGATAATGGAGACAATCTTCAACAAGCATTTTGAGTGCAGTATAATAGATGCAAATGACTTCTCCAAGGATGTGAGTGGAGAAGGGGGAGTTCCAGGGGCTAATAACAAAAATGGAGTTAGTATAGAAGGTGGTGATATAGAGGTTATTAGCAATAACGTCCTTCTTGTGGGGAATGGTCTTAGAACTACAACAAAAGGAATAGACATGCTCATTCAGAACTTCTGCAAACGCAATATAGCTGGCGAACAACATATTATTGTTCAGCAACTTCCGGATGATATAGAATCTTATATTCATCTCGATATGGTTTTCACCATGCTGGACAAAGATGCTTGTTTGGTTTATGATCCTATTGTTCTGGGAGACAATCAATACAGAACAGTTCATATTACAATAGACAATGGAAGGGTTAAGAAAATCAGAGATGAGCAGAACATTCTCGTATCGCTGAGGAAATTGGGAATAGATTTAAAGCCGGTATATTGCGGAGGTACTGAAGATGAATGGAATGCAGATAGAGAGCAGTGGCACAGCGGGGCAAACAGTTTTGCAATAGCTCCTGGAAAAATTTTAGCATACAAGCGCAACACAAATACTCTCGAAGATTTAAATAATAACGGTTTCAATATTGTCTCTTCTGAAGATGTTATTTCTGGAAAGGTTGATTTAGAGAGAGAAAAGAGATGTGTTGTTACCATTGAAGGAAGTGAACTTCCTCGTGGCGGAGGCGGGGCGCGCTGTATGACAATGCCGGTTGTCAGAGACGATATTGGCTTGATTTAGAGTTACTCTTGCTTTGTATGAGCAGAGAGGTTAAAATTAGTATAGAACACTAAAGATTTTTTACGATGAATAAAATTGATATTGAAAATCTGCGTAAAAAGATTGAAGAATATAAAGCCGAAAAACTTGCTGATGTAGAAGAGCTTAGGGTAAAATTACTTGGCAAGAAAGGTGAGATTACAAAATTATTTGAAGAGTTTAGAGAGATTCTTCCAGAGCAAAAAAGAGAGTTTGGCAAACATTTGAATGAACTTAAAACAATTGCTGCAGAAAAAATTGAGCAACTCAGAGGTGAACTTGTAGATTTTGTAGAGGGGGGAGATAAAACAGACCTTACCCTCCCCGGTGATTTTCATAATCTTGGCACACGTCATCCGATATCAATTGTTAGGGAGGAGATTCTTGATATATTCTCAAAATTCGGTTATGCTGTAGCTGAAGGTCCTGAAATAGAGGATGATTGGCATGTTTTTACGGCGCTTAATTTTCCACCTGAGCATCCTGCAAGAGATATGCAAGATACATTCTTTATTAATCCCGATGCGTCCGACCCTATCATTTTAAGAACTCACACTTCGAGTGTTCAGGTAAGGACAATGGAGAGGCAAAAACCACCGATCAGGGTTGTTTGTCCGGGAAGGGTTTTCAGAAATGAGGCTATTTCTGCAAGAGCGCACTGCATATTTCACCAAGTGGAGGGGCTATATATAGATAAGAATGTCTCTTTTGCAGACCTAAAGCAAGCTATCCTTTTATTTGTTCAACAAATGTTTGGTCCCGATACGAAAATAAGAATGCGTCCTTCCTATTTTCCTTTCACAGAGCCAAGTACAGAAGTCGATATCAGCTGCAATATCTGCGGCGGAAAAGGTTGCAATATTTGTAAAGGAACCGGATGGCTTGAGATCATGGGTGCCGGCATGGTAGATCCTAATGTTTTGGAAGCAAGTGGAATAGATAGTAAAGAGTACTCTGGTTTTGCATTCGGAATGGGAATAGAACGCATCGCGATGCTGAAGTGGTTAGTGAATGACCTGCGGCACTATTTTGAGAACGACACGCGGTTCCTCTGGCAATTCCACTCTGTGGTATAAAACAAAACAGGACAACCTAAAGGCTGTCCTGTTTTGTTTTGAGCGGAAAACGAGACTCGAACTCGCGACCCCAACCTTGGCAAGGTTGTGCTCTACCAACTGAGCTATTTCCGCAAAAAATTTCATTTTTTGCATTTGTTGGCTACGCCTCAGCATAGAAACGGGTTTCTCTGCGTTCGGCTTGCACAACAATTCCGCAAACTTACAAAGAACTATGTGCATTTGTTGGCTGCGCCTCAGCATAGAAATAAATTTCTCTGCGTTCGGCTTGCATAACTATAATGAACGGTCCCGTAAAGGGGACTGCAAAGGTATATAAAATTTTCCGATTCACAAAATATTTTTTAATCCATAGAATTTACAGGTAAAATTTTAGTCAAATATTTGTAATTTGTTTGCGTGGTTATTAACAAAGTTATTAACAAAAAATATTTAGATGTTTGTTTTAATGATATTTTTTTTATATATTTGTGGTGTATTGTTACCTTATAAGAATTAAAAAATGAGGCAAAACGCACATAGAGAATATATAGTTTGGTGCCCAAAGGGTAGGACTTATTGTATGTGGTACCGTCTCTCTATTGTGTAATTGTATGCCCGCTTCAGATAGCTTATTATCGGATGCGGGTATTTTGTTTTGTGATGTAATAGATTATAAATGAGATAATTATATATTGATAAATATTTTTTAACTTAAACATTTTTTTTAACCTAAAACATTAACTTATGTCCATTAAACAAAAAGCAATGAGATTTTTACGTTGGGGCGTTGTTATGCTTGCAGCAGTTATGTTTTCTGTTGTAGATATCTACGCTCAGAATGTAAAGGTTTCTGGTAGGGTTACCGATAATAACGGTGAACCTGTTATTGGTGCTTCTGTTCTCGTTGTTGGAACTAAGAATGGAACTAGCACAAATGTTGACGGTCGTTACACAATCACTTGTCCTTCAAACGCAACATTGGAGTATCAGTGTGTGGGATTTGAGAAACAAACTCAAGCCGTTAATGGTCGTTCAATTATTAATGTTGTTATGAAAGAAGAGGCTGATGTTCTTTCAACTGCTTACATTACCGCAGAGTTCGGTCAAAAGCGTGTTGCAAGAGCCGTAGGTTCTTCAGTTCAGAACATTAAAGCTTCAGACGTTGCTGAGGCAGGCCGTGAGAGTTTCGTAACAGCTCTTCAAGGTCGTGTTTCTGGTTTGAACGTTGTTTCATCAGGAGGTGTGCCTGGTGCTTCTACAAACGTTGTCATCAGAAGTATGACATCTATCTCTGGAAGTAACCAACCTCTATACATTATTGATGGTGTGCCAATGAATAACTCTTCTATGGACCCTACAACAATTTCTACCGATATGGAGAATACTTCAGGACTTTCTACTCGTACAATCGACTTCTCTTCAAGAGGTAATGACTTGGATCCAGATATCATTGAGAGTATGACCATTCTTAAAGGAGCTGCCGCAGCCGCTCTTTATGGTTCAGAGGCTTCTAACGGTGCGATCATCATTACAACTAAAAAAGGTAGTCAAGGTAGAGGTAGAGTGAAATATTCTAACTCATTTGGCTGGAGTAAAGCTTATGGTTATCCAAAGATGCAAGATAAGTATGCTAACGGTACTTATGGAGCAACTAACTGGTACTATTCTTCACGCATGGGAGCTCCATACGAGGCAGGTACTAAGATTTATGATAACATTGCTGCTGTTCTTCAGACAGGTTTCTCACAGAGACATTCAGTATCTGTAGAGGGTGGTTCAGACAAAGTTACAATGATGGCTCAAGCTACTTGGCAAAGAAATAAGGGTGTTGTTAAGACTACATCTAACGACAGATTAAATCTCACCCTTTCTGGCAAAGCTGAGATTACAAAATGGTTAAAATTTGACGCATCATTCCAGTACACTAACCAAGAAAATAACAAAGCCTTGAAGGGTACTTCAGGTCCTCTTTATCTTGCAATGCGTTGGCCTATGGTTGACGATATGAGCAAGTATATGGATGATGATGGAGTTCAAATGAAATTGCCTCTACCTTATGTAGATACAGATTTGATGAACCCATTGTATGCTTTGTATAAAAACAAATATCAAGATAAATCAGATCGTTTCTTGATGAGTTTTGGTGTTAACATAACTCCTACAACTCATACATTTGTAAGTGCTCGTTTTGGTTGGGATATCGCAAACATGAGATATTTAACAGCTCAGAGTCCTTACTATGCAAACAGAAGTGGTAGCGGTTATATCAAATCTACTGGTTACTATGCGTTAACTAAAAATAACTATAAAGATCCTAACCTCACTGTTTTGGCAGGTTACAACAATGAGTTCGGCAAATTCTCTTTGAGTGCTCAAGTTGGTTATCACCAGACAGAGAACGTTAAAGACCTTATGAATGTTATCGGTACAAACTTCATGTTCCCAGATTTCTTCTCAATTCTTAACTGCGACCCTACACAGGTTGGTGCTTCTACTACAAATACAAAGAGAAGAATTCAAGGTCTTTCTGCTCAAATTGAGTTAGGTTACAACAATATGGCTTACTTGACAGTAAGAGGTAGAAATGACTGGTCATCTACTCTTCCTAAGAAGAATAATAATTATTTCTATCCTGCAGTTGAGGCGTCGTTCATTGCTACTGAATTAGGATTCCTTAAAGGAAAAGATTTCTTGAACTACTTAAAGATAAGAGGTGCTATTGCACAAGTAGGTAAAGACGCTTCTCCTCTTGCAATCTATCCTGCTCTTGAGCAAACCGGTCTTTATATGGAAGGTTTCGACTATGGCTACTATGGTCCTAACGAGAGTCTGAAACCAGAGATGACAACATCTGCTGAGATTGGTTTTGAGGCACGTTTATTCAGAGATCGAGTAAATATTGACTTCACTCACTATTGGACAAAATGTAAAGATCAGTATGTAACTGCATTCCGTCTATCTTATGCAACCGGTTTCGTATTAAATAATATGAACGTTGGTACATTTACAACTCATGGATGGGAGTTCCATATCGATGGAGACATTATAAAGACTAAAGACTGGAGATGGAATATGGGTATCAATATGGATGCTTCTGATTCTAAAGTTACCTCTCTTCCTGTAGATGAGTACTATAACGCATACTACTGGAACTCAGGTAATATCAGAACCGGTATATCTGTAGGTCATCCTATTACAACATTGACTGGTCGTGATTATCTAAGAAACGACAAAGGTGATATTCTTATTAACCCAGGTAGCGGACAACCTGCAGGAACTAATGCAACTTGGACAGTTATGGGAGACCGTAACCCTAAATTGAGATTTGGTATCACTACAAGTTTGTCTTATAAGAATTTCCGTCTATCTGCAGTGTTTGCAGGAAGATATCATGCAACTGTTGTGAATGGTACAAAACGTACTATGTTATCAAGCGGAACTAGCTGGGAGTCTGTAACTATGAGAGAAGGTCCTTCTGTAATCTTCAAGGGTGTTCTTCAAGATGGTAAAGAAAATACAGATCATCCTACAGTAAATACGATTGCTTATAACTATGCAACAGGTATTTATGGAGGTCAAGACCCAGATTGGATTGAGAAACATGTTAATTATCTCAGATGTCAAGAAATCAGATTGAACTACAATGTTCCTTCTTCATGGCTAAAGAATGTTTCTCGTAATCTAATTTCTCAAGCAAATGTATGGGTAGCAGCTAACGACATGTTCGTTCTTACTAATTATTCAGGTATTGATGCTGTAGGTAATACAACATCTGCTGCTCTTGGTGGAACCGGTGGAGAGGGATACGACACTTGGAGTATTCCAAATCCTAGAACTGTTTCATTTGGTATCGCCCTAACCTTCTAAAAAGAGAAAAGAATATGAAAAAGTTATTTACTATATTAATGATTGCTCTTGTTGCTTTCACCAGCACAAGTTGCGATAAATATTTAGATGTTAACAAGAACGTTGACTCTCCAGATGAGCAAGTAGTTCCTGCGTACCTATATTTAGCGGGCGTTCTTGGATATTTTACAGCTCAATATTGGGATTGTAGAGGTCTTATGCCTTTAGTTCAATATACAGGTACATCCGGTAATGGTTACTACTGGGGTCGTTATCACACTTATATTGCAGCTTCTGACTATATGGGTGAGATTTGGAAAATGACATTTTGGACTCAAGGTAAGAATACAGAGAACCTTATTAACAAGGCGATAGAGGCAGAGCAATGGCACATGGCCGGTATCGGTTATGCTATTAAAGCTAACTCTTGGGACATGTTAACAAAAGAGTATGGAGATGCTCCTATGACTCAAGCATTTGAACCAGGTCGTCTTAAATTTGACTATGACACTCAAGAGGATATCTATACAGCCGTAAGAGAGTGGGCTTATAAAGCTATCGAATATTTAGAGATGGATGATAAGACCAGTTATGGTTCTCAGTGGGATTATGATGTTATGTACCATGGCGACATTGATAAATGGAAAAAATTTGCATACGGTGTTATTGTAAGAAACTTGAGTTCTCTTACAAACAAATCTGATTTTACTTCAAAGTATGCAGATGAACTTATTGCTTGTGCAAAACTCTCTCTTGCTTCTGCAGACGATGATGCTGCTGTTGAAGTTGGCGGAGGTGGAGCAGATGCAACAAAGAGTGCTTATAACAATTTCTTCGGAGCGTATCGTGGAAACCTAACCAATACATATTGGCAACACGACTATATCACAGCTTTGTTGAGCGGTACAGTTGTTGAGTACACAACAGCAAATCCTACCGAGCGTCAAGAAATGCCAAATTATAAAACCAGTAGGTGGAGATATGAGTTTGGTACTCAATATATTGCAGATACAACATTAGCAGTTGGTACTTATGACCCTCGTGTAAATGCAAAACTTGCAACACAGGATGACCCTAATTTCAACGAAATTAATGATCGTGCTGCAGTACAAAGCCATTATTACCTTGGTGGAAACTTTACAGGTAAAGGTGCTTACAATACTGGTGGAGCGGCTCCATATACAAATGCTCCAAACTTGTTCGGTTTACAGGTTGCAGTTAACAACAATAATTCAGGAAGTGGAAGATGGCTTTTCAGAGATGAAGCTCCTTATATCTTGATGACAGCTGCAGAGATTCATTTCTGTATGGCAGAGGCATATTTCCGTAAAGGCGATAAGGCTAATGCATTGGCAGCGTTCAAGAAAGCAGTTAGCTTGGATATGGACTTTACTGAGAAATATTTAAAACCTGGTTCTGCTGGTAAAGCAAACGAAGGTGGTGATAAGATAAGTAAAGCATTATTCCGCGAACTTGCAAATGAATATCTTGCCGGTCCATACGTTGGAGGTCTTTCTACAGGTGATCTTACCCTTTCTCATATTATGCTTCAAAAATATGTGGCATTGTTCCCTTGGGGAGCTTTGGAAACATGGGTTGACCAAAGAAAAGTTTGGTATGATATTGCCTATACAGGAGATTATCCTTACTATGGTAATGGTTGGGCAGATGAAAGAGTAGAGCAGAAACTTGATGATGATGCAACTAAAGTTTACAAAGGATACTATTTTGTATCTTCAAAAGTTGATACAAGACAATTATCTATTAACTATCGTCAAAACAATAGTGCTCCTGCATTCAGAATCAGAGGACGTTACAACTCTGAGTATATGTGGAACAAAGAGGCTCTCAAGAAACTGAAACCAATTCCTGCAATCAATGAGGATGGCACAGAGGTTGTCAACTATATGTGTTCTCCTATGTGGTTCCAGTTCCCTGGCGATGTTCCTGAAACTTTGAACTATTAATAAGCTAAAAAAGAAAAGATATGAAAAATATTAAATATTTTGTACTGACACTTCTATCTGTATTAGCTTTGTCTGCTTGTAGTAAACACAAGATTTACTATGAAACCGAGTATATTGCTAATGATGTTGCAGAATTCCAGATTTTCAACGATTTGGCTATTCGTTCAGGTGAAGCAGCTGCCAATACAACAATGAATTGTGTTGTTTTAGGAACTAATGACACCCTTGCGTTTAAGGCCTATCCTCTAAATGCCAGAAATGTTATTCCAAGTGGTGGTACTACACGTTTCTTTGTAAGAAAACCAGGTTCATATCAACTTAGAGGGTGGAAAAAATATGAAGATGCGGTTGCCGGTCTTGATCCGGATTATGAAACAACTATTGTTCTTACAACCGGAAAACAGATGATTCACATCTATAACTGGTATCAAGATGCTTTAGTTATGGACTATGATTATCCTTTCATCCGCGCAGATAGACCAAACTCTGTAGAGTTTGTCTATTTTAATTTCATCAATGTATGGCAAGAGGGTTCAACAACAGACTATACTGCAATGCATCCAACTAACAAGAGACTTCAGTATCAAATGAGATTGAATAATGTTAGTTATGATGGAATGCCTACCGGCAAAACTCCTTGGCAAGACATTGGAGAACCTGTAGCTTTTGGCGAGATGACAGGTTATTGTCCTATAGTAGTTCCTAACTTCGGTATTGGTTTTACCGGTGGTGTTTCAAGTTTAATGGATTACTATCAAGTAACTGTTTATACAAGAATTCTTGATGCAGACACAGGGGCAGAGATTGTTGGAGAGGATTACTGGGCTTCAATCAGATTGGGCAGATTCTTAATCCACACTTGCTACGCTAAGGATATTCCAGCAAATGAAGTTTTGTGCTATCAATTCTACGCTTTGTAGTTGATTAATTTAAAGGTTGCCACTTTTGCACGGTTTTTGTGCTTTGAGTGGCAACTTTTTTATTATAAACTTATTTTGACATGAAAAAATTATTTGTATTATTAGTTGCAACACTTATGGTTCTTCCTCTGTTTGCACAAACAAAAGAAGAGAAGGAAGCACAAGAAAAAGCTCTTTATGAGTTAGCTAAAGAAGCTGTCGAGAGCAAGGATTGGATTATTATTCCAACGGAGATAACTAATGCCGAGGGAGCTGTTACAGACAATAACGATGCAAGTATTTTTATCGTATATGAAAAGACCGGTGAGATGTACTTGCAGGGTTGGAGTATTTGCGGTAATTCAGATACCAACATTGTAGAGGTAAAAGATTACAAAGTGAAGTACAATAAAAAAGGTGACATTACTCTTATGTTCAATGTACTTGGAAGAAAGGTGAGAGGTTCTTATCTTGTTCGTATCCGTCATGACGGCAACAAGGCAGATGTTACTTTTACTCCTGGAACACAAACTGTTACAGTTAAGCGTTTTAGCGGTCCTCTTGTTCGTAGCGGACAGGCTAACTACTTTAAGAGATCTAACGCAATCTAATTATTGTACTACTTAGAACAAGATGGTGACTAAAAGTCTTTCGACTGTAAGTCACCTTCTTTTTTTATAAATTCGTATATTTGTGAAGTGTAAAATTTAACTTTATGAGAATACTTAAAATTTTCTATTTGGTGGCATTGAGCATTGCAGTTTCTTTTGTGGTAAGCTGTTCAAAATCGTCTGGAAGTATAGGAGAAGAAGGTAATAAGCCAACCCCTCCAACTCCCGCTCCAACAACAAATAAGTTTAACACTTCCAAAGACAAGGTTATTATTAATCACGAATTTAGGGCTGTGTGGCTGACTACTGTAAGCGGTTTGGATTGGCCCAACAAAAATCAGAGTGCATCTTACCAGATTGCAGCATTAAAACAATATATTCAGAATGCCAAGAACCTGAATATGAATGCGGTCATTATGCAGGTGTGCTGTAATATGGAGGCATATTGGAACTCTTCCATTCTTCCATGGGCGGCGCAATTAACAGGAACTCAAGGCAAAGACCCTGGTTACGATCCCCTGGCAATTGCAATAGAAGAGTGTCATAAATTAGGACTTGAAATACACGCATGGATTAACCCTCTAAGATGCAGCGGGGTTAGCACGGTACGCGCTGCAAACCACCCATATAACATTCATCCGGAATGGACACAGGTTTATGGGAGTACATACTATTGGGATCCTGCGTATCAGGAAGTTTCAGATTTTCTGGCAAGTATAGTAACGGAACTCTTTAATAACTACGACCTTGATGGTCTTCACATAGATGATTTCTTCTATCCCGATGGTCTCAAAAGCGACGAAAAAACATGGGATGATTCTGGTATGTACGCATTGTATGGTGGTGGAAAAAGTATTACAGAGTGGAGAGAAAGTAACATAAACCGAGTAGTAAAAACTCTTCACACTACAACTCATAGTGTAAAGCCGTCTGCTATCTTTGGGGTATCTCCTGCTGGGAGGATGGAACTTACAAAATATCTCTATGCAGATCCCGAGCAATGGATTGCAGAAGGAAGTATAGATTATCTTGCTCCACAAATATATTGGCCTCATTCTCACTCATTTGCTGCCTTTAATAAAGTTCTTAATGACTGGCGCAGCGTTGCTCTTTGTGAAGGTGAAGCAAAGTCTGTTGCAATGGTAATAGGGCTTGCTCCTTACCGTTATCAAGAGACAGGTTTTGAGAAAATTTCTGAGTTTTTGGATCAAGTGGAAGATACACGCAAAGCTAATTATTATACACGTGGAAATATCTGGTTTAGAGCTCAGCATGTGAGTGCAACAACAATGTATAACTATATAAAGAATACGGTTTATCCATATCCATCTCTTATTCCGAACCTTGCACCGGGTTCTTTGTTTGAGACATCGGCTATAAGTGCTCCTAAAGTTACGGTAGACGGAAAGACAATCAAATGGGAGAGTGTTTCCGGAGCAGAGGGTTATGCGGTGTATGAGTTAGCAAAGAAGACTACTTATACATCGGGAGCGGTAGATTGGGTTGCCAACCTTTTAATGAATGCAGGACTAAATAGTTACAAAGGGAAAAGTGATAAAAATTATGTAGTTGTAGCATATAGTGGTAAAAAGATATCTAAAATCAGCAATGTTGTTTATGTAGAATAAAAACACAACTTGTTCAGAATAATAGTTTTAAGTTTATAATATGAAAAGTTTTAAATATCTGTGGATAGTACTGGCGGTTTCTTTATTCAGCATGTATCCAGCTGTTGCACAAGATAATCCAGCGCATCAAGAAGGATTGAAGTATAATCCAAAGTTCGATGAGATAATTCTTGAACATGAATTCAGGGGGGCGTGGGTTACAACAGTTAATGCTACCGATTGGCCAAAGACAAAGGTTATTAAAGAAAAGATATCTCCCAATGAGAGCAAACGAGCTATGAGAAAGAGAATAGAGCGCCAGATAGACTCTCAGAAAACAGCAATAGTAGAGATATTTACACGCTTGAAAGAGTGTGGAATTAATGCAGTAATGTTTCACACCGTTTCCAATTCAGATGCAATGTACCCAAGTAAGCTTCTCCCATGGTGCATGTATTTAACAGGAAAACAGGGCGAAGACCCCGGATATGACCCGCTAAAATTTGCGGTTGAGACAGCTCATAATTTAGATTTGGAAATTCATGCGTGGCTTAATCCTTTCCGCATAGGTTTTACAGATGTAGAGAGGGCGGCAAATCATCCTTGTTTTTTATATCCCGATAGAGTTCAGACCATTGGAGATAAAAGGCCGTCAATGTATTGGAACCCTGCTCACCCCGAGGTAATTAATTACTTAGAAGATCTGTGTACAGAATTGATTTCAAATTACGATTTGGATGGTATTCATATTGATGATTATTTTTATCCAAGCGGATTAAGAGATGGTTCTGTAAAAGATTGGGACGATGCAAAATATTATGAACAGTATGTTAAGCAAGGAGGCAATATGTCTTTGGAAAGATGGCGGGAAGAGAATGTGAATAAAGTTATACGGGTAATGTTTGATGCTGTGCATAAAGGTTCGCCCGATGCCATTTTCTCTGTTTCGCCAGGGGGAAGATTGGTAAATACACAAGCTCTTTATGCAGACCCTCAGTATTGGATTTCTGAAGGGACGATAGATTTCCTTTCTCCTCAAATTTATTGGCAGCACGGGCATAAAATAGCAGATTTTAAGCAGGTTTTAGATAGTTGGAAAGATATTATGAAAGATATCCCTTGTGTGCCAGGGCTGGCTGCTTACAGATGGGGAGAAAAAGGGGCATTCGAATCGCTTGAGGAGTATGACCTTCAGATAAAAGAGTGTAGAGAGGCAAAAGATTATGTTTGGGGAAATATTTGGTTTACAACAGGAAGTATTTTAAAACCGGAGTTTCACGAACACATGAGGGAGACATTTTACAAGTATCCATCCTTAACTCCAAACTTTAGAGCAGATAACAGCCAAACAACAAAAGTAGAACCCCCTGTCTTAAAAGCAAATGATGGAACTATAAGTTGGGCAACTCACAGAAATATAGAGAAATATGCAGTTTATGAATTGGAGGTGGTAAATTATACAAGAGATAGGCGCAACGGAACGTCAAAAGCAGTTTGGAGGGCAAATCTTTTGGAAATAGTTCACACATGGCATAAAGATGGAAAATGGCAAAATATTCATTACCCTGCAACACCGGGGAAGAACTATGCTGTTATTGCCATTAAAGGAAAAAATTACAGCGATCTTTCAAATATTGTTTATGTAGAATAACCATTACCGATGCAAACCCATTATTATAAAGTTGCAGGATTATTTTTCTCTTTTACCCTTCCGACAGGAGATGGGATAGAGCAGCACATATCCAATTACGCCCCATTTGAAGTTGAAGAGAATAAGAATCTCCTTTTTCATCTCGATGTACTTCCTTGGGATGAGCAGGCAGAGGCCTTATCGCAGAGAGATATTTCGGGAGAACATTTTGCCCGTTTTGATGAAGAAGATAAAATAATAACACTCTATAAGCTTAAATCGGAAGAGGATCCGTCACTCTCGTCTGAGAATAAAATCTCCCCATACGATTTTCACTTTTTCTCAAAGGTATCTAAGCATGAAAACCTTGGTTTTTTGAAGGTTACAGATAATTTTAGAAAGGGGGTTTTGTGGGCGAAGGGAAGCATGTGGGCGCGTCACTTTGCTTTTAATAATTCTCTGATGATGATGTTTGCGTTTGCCGCTGCAGATAAAGGGGTTTTATTACAGCACGCATCGGTGATAAAACTTCACAACAGGAGCTATTGCTTTTTGGGGAAAAGCGGCACAGGAAAGAGTACTCATAGTAGCTTGTGGCTCAAGAATATAGCAGATACAGAACTTTTAAATGATGACAATCCGGCTATTAAAATTGAGCAAGACGGAACACCTTGTACTTACGGAACCCCGTGGAGTGGAAAAACTCCTTGTTATAAAAATGATTTTGCCCCATTGGGCGGTTTTGTAGATCTTGAACAAGCCCCTTATAATAAAATTAGAAAGCTTTCAGTAATAGGAGCATACGCAGCTTTACTTCCAACATTTTCAAATCTGAAGTGGGAAAAAGTTGTGGCAGATGGAGTAAATGAGACAATTGCCACACTAATTAAAAAAGTACAAGTATTTCATCTTGAGTGTCTTCCCGATGCGGAAGCGGCGTTCACTTCCTATAATGCCCTAACCGGTAAAGAGATAGCGTCTGAAAATCCATCAGTTTCTACTGAAAAAGAGAGATTCGGCGATGGAAATGAAGCTTCCGGCGAAAAAGAGGACACATTAGATAAAAGCAATGATCTTCAAGAGAATAGAACTGTAGCAAAAGGATATGAAATTTTTGATGCAATTGCGAATTTGGTTGATGAAGATAAAACCGTTAAACTGACGGTGAGAGGAAATAGTATGCTGCCGTTTATTTTTAATGGAAGAGATCAGGTTGAACTTAAAAAAGAGAAGGTCTATAAAGTTGGAGATATAGTGTTGGCGCGCTATGAAGATAGATTTGTTCTACATAGAATATGGAAGTTTGAGGGTGATTATGTAATTTTGCACGGCGATGGCAATAAATTGAGTAAGAAGGAGAAACTTCCTGTAAAAGACATAGTTGCAAAAGCTATTGCTATCTATTTTAACGGTAAGAAGAAACTTACGGACGCTCCTTGGCAAAAATTCAAATACAAAGTTTGGGAGATACTTCTCCCGTTCAGAAGGATCTGGCTGGGATTTTATAGAAGGACGCCCTACTATAAGAAATATACAAAGTTAGTGGCAGAAAACAGTAACAATAGAAAGAAACAATAACCATAAATAAATCAGTTATGAAATTAAGAAAAGGTTTTACATTAAGAGAGATTGTTGGTGAGAATGTGCTTGTGGCAGAGGGAGTTGAGAATATAGATTTTGATAAGATGATAGTACTTAATTCTACCGCAAAGTTTCTTTGGGAAAATCTTAATGGTAAAGATTTTACGATAGAAGATGCAGTAGAGCTTCTTACAAATGAGTACGATGTAACTGCAGAAAAGGCTCGCGAAGATGTGGAGCTCTTATTCAAACAATTTAAAGATGCAAAGATTTTAGAGGATTAAACAATTGCATCGCTGAATAAAAATATATGAACGATAAAAAGCTCATACGCAGGAGTTTAAAGTGGCTATGGAAATCGTCTAAGGGAATTCGTGGGCGTCTTGCTTTCAGTTGCTTTTTAGGAGTTTTTCGCGTAGTGGCAGGACTTGGTTTTATCTTTCTGAGCAAAACTCTTATAGATATGGCCACGGTCTCTGCTCAAGGGGGAGATGTGTCCTCTTTGCTGGGTTACACCCCTAAGGCTCCAATGTGGGCTTATGCAGTTGCGCTTGCGGTTCTTATGGCACTCCAGGTTGGAAGCGGAGTGCTTGGAGGATTTTTGAGCAACCAAACTCAAATAAGAATGAAGAACTCCTTGCAACACCGTCTGTTTGAACATCTTATAAGAGCAAGATGGATTGGTATGGAAGGGTATCACAGTGGAGATATTATAAACCGTTTAGAGGAGGATAGCAGACTTATAACCTCAACATTGTGCTCGTCTGTACCAAATCTATTGGTTGCCCTGATAAATCTTACGGCTGCGTTCATATTTTTATGCACAATGAATTCTACTCTTGCATGGGCAATTGTTTGTATAATGCCGTTCTTCCTTATACTCAGCAGGTTTTATGTTAAAAAGGTTAGGGGGATAACAAAGGAGATTCGTGCCTACGACAGTAAAATACAAAGTACCATTCAGGAGAGTCTGCAACATAGAGTGCTTATTCAGAGTCTTGAAAAAGAAGAACTTGTTGGGGATAGTTTAGCCGTATCGCAAGGAGAGTTATACAATCAGACAATGAAGCGCACCCGCTTTTCCGCACTCTCCAGAACACTTGTAAATGTCGGATTTGCCGGTACTTACGTTGCTGTATTTATCTATAGTGTTTGGCAGATAAAATATGGAATAATAACATTCGGAACAATGACTGCATTTTTGCAGCTTGTAGGACAGATTCAGCGCCCCACAGTAGATCTTACACGTCAGATTCCGGAACTTGTTCATGCCTCTACTGCAATAGACCGCCTGAAAGAACTCGAACAACTCCCGGTAGATGAAGATAAAAACGAAGATATGCTTGAGGGGGCAGTAGGTGTCAGACTTAAAGATGTAAGTTTCAGATATTCAGGTGGAAGACGCTACATACTCCAAAACTTTTCTTTCGATTTTACCCCAGGCAGCCGCTGTTCAATTATGGGGGAAACCGGAAGCGGAAAGAGTACAACGGTTCGTCTGATGTTAGCGTTGTTAGAGGCGCAAAGTGGTGAAGTTGAGATGTATAACGAACATCGCAGCGTTAAAGTAAGCAACTCTACCCGTTGTAATATAGCGTACGTTCCGCAGGGTAATTCACTTCTGAGCGGAACAATAAGGGAGAATTTACGGCTTGGAAATCCGTCTGCTACGGAGGAGCAAATTAGGGAAGCTCTTTATACTGCGGCAGCTGAATTTGTCTATGATCTTCCAGATGGTTTGGAGACACCGACCCGCGAGGGTGGGTCCGGATTATCTGAAGGGCAGGCTCAGAGGATTGCAATAGCAAGGGGTCTTTTGCGTCCGGGAGGTATTCTTATTTTGGATGAATTTTCCTCTTCTCTCGATTCGGAAACGGAAAAAGTTCTTATTCAGCGTCTTATAGAAAATTTCCGCCATAAGACAATGATATTTGTTACTCATAGGGACAGGGTTGTTCAGTATTGTTCGGCTGTGGTTCATCTAAAGAGACTCAAAGAGGATATTTAAAATATCCTTCACACACTCACATTTTTTTTGTATATTTGCAGTCCGAATGCCCAGGTGGTGGAATGGTAGACACGCTACTTTGAGGGGGTAGTGCCGATTACGGTGTGCAGGTTCGACTCTTGTCCTGGGCACGAAAAAAGCGGAGGATTTGTCCTCCGCGTTTTTCGTACCCAGCGTGGGGCGCTGTTGTCTATTGAGGAGGTACTCCTCCTCAAACTCCTCCTTTAAATCTCTTAATCTGTTTTTATCTCCATGGAAATATTCTCTGTGTACGTTTTTCCATCATCAGCTACAAAATCAACTCTAAAGTTATATATACCGGATGTATTTGGAAGTTCTGTAAGATAGAGAAAACCAAGATTTGGATATTTAGTATTAGGCCCCACAAAAGAAGTTCCACCAATTAAAATCAAATCTTCAGCAGTTAGTTGATTTACCATCTTTTCTACTGCACTAAATGGAGTCTCCTCGGAGTTAAAACCATAATTACTAGGATCCAAAGAAAGATCAACATATTTATTCCACACATCACTCGCTTTTGATTTTACATCTTCTTTACGATTTAATTTATATTTAGATTTTATAAATGGATAAGAACTTCTTCCTAAAAAACGAACAATATCATTAACAGAACTTCCGGCTAAATGTGATGAGTTATAATCATTTTCAGTAAAAACACGAATAGCAGTAAAATCAATATTCTGATATGAAATCACACCAGGTTCCGGTCCTACCCAAGATATTTTTTTATTGAAACCAATATCTCCATGTTTAGCAGCTAACTTTTCAAAATTATAGACATATTGTTTTTTATAATGGTAATATATAGCAAAATAGACGGAATAGTCAACCTTTATGACTCTGTTTTCAACTTGATTTAATTCTAATTTAGAAACTCCATGATACGAACATACGAATGAATTTAATTTTTCATGTTCTATCCAATCGCACGAGATGAGACATAGCCCTAATATTATAAGAATTGTAATTTTTTTCATTTTTAATCTCTTTTAAAAATATATAATATTGTGTTTTTTAGGTTTATCGTATGTAATTGTTCTAAACCACCATGTAAACTTTAGATTTTCTTTACCTGGTGTTGAAGTGTATTCATCATCTATTACTGCACCCTTGTTCAAATCAAATAATTTACTATAATAATATCCATCACACCGTCCACGCCACCCCCAATTACAATGAACCAAAGTTCTTTCTTGTACAGCCTTATTTGTTTCAATATGGTATAACACTTGTTTTTTATATCCATCTATAACCCACGCATGACATTTTGTTAGTTTTAATTTAGGAATTGCTGCAACGAAAATAGGTCTGTCGGTTTCAAGCATAGTAATAACTCCACGAAGTTTGTAACTTGTATGTCTATAAACCTTTGTATATCCATACGCCTGAAAACATTTTTTTGCTTTTACAGGCCATGCAAATGTACCGCCCCATAAATACATTGCATTACATTTTACTCCAAGGTATCGTAAAAATTTCGCTGTATAATCTGTTTCAAAATCGCCAGCAATATAATTTCCTGAATAGTTTTGTGCAGGATAAACACTCTTCATTATTGCCCCGGGGTGTGTGTCCTCCATATTATATGTAATTATTTGCCCAACAGCAATAGGAACGCATCCCACATCTCCTCTCTTATTTGAAAATGGAGGATTAGGACAATATTTATTAAAGGTGTCATTTTGCTCCCATTTAGTTGTTAGCATAATAGGAACTTCTGCCACTGTTCTCCATTCACAAGTGGTGGTTGAATTGCAACTTCCCATCATAGTAAACCAATGATAACTATTAATATTTGGACAATCTGTGGTTGTATCTACTGGTTGAAGCCACAAATTCTCGTTAATCGGATCATAAGAACCAATTTCGTCTAAAGCATATTGGTAAATCATTTCCCCTATAAAATCTTCATCACTTCCATGTTGTACAGTTGTCGTGTCTGTATATAATGTTTGAATCAAAGAATTTTCATCATCAAATTCATTTTCTTCTTCTTCATCTGCCCACTCTTCCCCATCATCATCAATGTTAAATTCTTCTATATCTTCAAGTTCTTCAGCGGAAATATCCAATAATTCGGAGCTAATATTAAAACTATCAAGTGATATAGATCCAGATTCTGTTATAGCTAAAATTATAGATGGAATTCTACTATCTGCAGATAAGACAGCATATCCCCCTGTTTCAAAATCGGCTATATACAATAAAGTGTCAGGGATCATGAGGTCTGTGTCAGAATATTTGGTTCTTAAAAACCTTTTGGTAATAATTTCTTGGGCTTTTAAAGAAGTTTTAACGCTTCTAATAGCCCTTACTTTTTTGTATTTCAATGAAGCGTCAGATTTAGTTGCAGGCATTGAAGTTAAAAAATCCTCAAGTTCTTTAAGTGCTTGGGTTTGAGTAATCTTATACTTCGTATTTTCTTCAGTAAATACATATTCCTTTTGTAAGGAATCATAATCTTTTGAGCATGCAATAAGTGTAGAGCATGCGATCAATAAAAATAAATATTTTCTTTTCATAAGTACATTGATAATGGTTAAACTAATAATTATTCAATAAAATCATCGTTCTTTCAATTTTCATGGTGCAAATTTTATGATAAAAAACAAAAGAGATGTAGCAATAGCGCAATTTTTTGTAGCAATAGCGCAAAAATTACCCTTATGGCTCATAATTCTAGCAAAAATAGGGCGCAGACGGATAAAACTTTCAACCGCAAAGTACTAAAACCCTGGTAAGTTGAGCAGTACCGTTGGAATAAGCAATAGCAGACCAATAAGGATGAAAGCCAACAATATTTTCCAGAACCACTTAATCCATAGGGAGTAAGGAATCCGTGCAGCTCCAAGGGCACCGAGAAGAACTCCGGATGTTGGGGTAATCATATTGGTAAACCCATCGCCGAGCTGAAATGCAACAATTGTAGCTTGTCTGCTAATCCCGATAATATCTGAAAATGGT
>CADBRQ010000021.1 GCA_902797115.1 uncultured Bacteroidia bacterium | reverse complement strand
GTTCCACCCAGGACCAAGGATGCCGGCACGTTGATTGGGCTTGTTGCCGTTAGAAGAGTATGAAATAATTATTGGTATTGTGAAATCATTGTCTTGATAGGTATATAATGGAATGGAGAAATTCATTGTACCGGTATAAAGGGATGGGGAGATTTTACCATGCTGAACAAAATTGTAGGCATCGGTCTGAGGAACAGAAACATCGTCGTAGAACTTAAAATCCGATTGTGCGAAAATACTAATATTCAATAAGAGAGTCAATACACAAGAGAGAAAAGTTTTCATAAATCATTTGTAATTGTAGTTATTGCAAATATAAAAAAAATCATAAAACTTTGTAATACTTCTTAAATTAATTTGAGTTTTATGACGCTCTGGAGGGTATAACGTTGGAGTATGACCTTAACAACATAACAAGGAGACTTGAAAGTTCTAATGTTAGAAATAAAGGCGTGTACGATTACTTTTTTTTGCATTTAATCTTCATGGAAGATATTTTCTATATCATTAAAAAAACAACCAACTCGTTGGTGCTCAGTATAATACTATGTGGCTATGGGAGGACTTTTGCAATCACATCTGACTCTTGGAGACTTATCCTTTATTAAATGGTCATCATTCTATTTCCAGAAAAAGTCGTATCTTTGTCTATATGTTAAAACAGGGGCTTACACAGGGTTTAAAATTGCAGCAGAAGCTCTCTCCGCTTCAAATCCAGACTATCAAGTTGTTGGAGGTTCCTTCTTTGGAACTTGAGCAGAAAATTAGAAAGGAGTTGGAGGAGAATCCTGTTTTAGACGACTCTGTCAATGAGGAGAATGCAGACGACGGAGTGGAGGAGAAAGAGGAACCTAAAAAAGTCTCTATTTCAGAGTATTCCAACGATGATATTCCTGCATATAAACTATATGTAAACAATAGGGGCAAAGATGAAGAGCCCAGGAGAGAGACATTTTCTGTAAAGGAGAGTCTTACGCAGTCTTTGATTAATCAGCTGGGGTACAGGAAATTAACTCCGCATCAGGAGATAGTTGCAAAATATATCATTGGAAGTTTAGATACAGATGGTTATTTGAGAAGAGAGACGGAGAGCATTGCAGATGACATCGATTTCCGTTTGAATATTAAAACTACTAATGAAGAGGTTACAAATATCCTCATAGAGCACATTCAACATTTAGACCCTGTTGGTGTTGGGGCGAGAGATCTACGGGAGTGTCTGCTGCTTCAGATAAAGGCAAGACAAGAAAGGACACCTCAAGTTGAACTTGCCCGTATTATTTTGGAAAAATATTTTGATGAGTTTACAAAGAAACATTTTGAGAAGATAACGCAACGGTTGAATATCTCTCAAGAGGTGTTAAAGGGGGCAATAGAGGAGATTGTAAAACTCAATCCTAAACCAGGTGGAATAGTGGATGACTCTTATGCGGCTCAAACTCAACAGATTTCTCCGGACTTTGTATTAGAAAACGAAGGGGGGAAACTCATCGTAACAATGCCGAAGGTTAAGATTCCGAAGATTAGAGTTAAAAAAGAGTATGAGCCTTATCTCGATAAAAATTCATCCGCATCTATCGAGAGTAAAGAGGCATCTTCCTTTGTTAAAAAGAATTACGATAATGCGCGTTGGTTTTTGGAAGCGATAAAACAGAGACAGAATACTCTCCAAAGCACAATGGAGGCAATTGTAGAGTTTCAGAAAGAGTTCTTTTTGGAGGGAGATGAGACTCTTCTTAAACCAATGATTCTAAAGAATATAGCAGAAATAACCGGTTTAGATATCTCAACGGTTTCGAGGGTTGTAAACAGCAAGTATATTCAAACCCCATTAGCAATCTATCCATTAAAATATTTCTTCTCTGAAGCAATGTCTACCGAAAGCGGTGAAGAGGTGAGTTCTCGTGAAATAAAGAAGATATTAAAAGAAAATGTTGAGATGGAGGATAAAACAAAGCCGCTCACCGATGAGCAGCTTGTTAATCTGTTAAAAGAAAAAGGATATATAATTGCTCGCCGAACAGTTGCCAAATATCGTGAGCAGCTTCAAATACCGGTTGCCAGACTCAGAAAGAGTCTTTAATCTCTTACAATTTACTTCCGTACGCTAAATCGCCGGCATCTCCAAGACCAGGGACAATGTATGCCTTATTTGTAAGTTCTTCATCTACAGCACCTATCCAGATTGTAACATTTTTGTGAGGAAGTTGTTTAGACAAATAGGCAAGAGCTGCCTGGCTTACGATAGGTGCGATGATATGGGTATGCAGAGGTTCTCCATCTTCTATCAACTTGTTGTATGCAAGCAATAAAGAGGCACCTGTTGCAACCATACAGTCTCCAATGATAAGCACTTTGCCCTCTAATTTAGGGTGCGATGCATACTCCATTTGAATAAGGAACTTGTTGTCTGAACCATACTTGCGATATGCCGCAACAAAGCCGCTCTCTGCGTGGTCAAAAACCTCTAAAATTCCGTTATGAAGAGTAAGTCCGGCTCTGAGAATAGATGCTATAACCAACTTGTCGGCAATCACATTACATTTTGCAATGCCAAGCGGTGTTTGAACATCTTTTTGTTCGTAATTTAAAGTTTTGCTAATCTCAACAGAAGCTACAGAGGCAATTCTTGCCATATTTTTTCTGAATCGCATACTGTCTTTTTGAATTACTATGTCTCGGAGCTCGCTAAGATATTGGCTCACAACAGAGTTTTGTTCGGTAAGAATAATGGTTTTCATATAATAGTTCTTTTGCCGAGGGGCAAATATACTACAAATGCCCCATATTTGCAAAAGAATAATATGAATCGGGAGTAATAATAATATGGTCTAAAAGCTTTATATCACAACTTCTCAGAGCTTCATGGAGTTTTTTAGTTTGAGTCATATCTGCTGTACTCGGCGATGCGTCTCCTCCCGGGTGGTTGTGAAAGAGTATAATTGCGCAGGCAAGTTTGGACATGGCACTCTTTACAATTAATTTGGCATCGAGGATGGTTGAATTTACCCCTCCGCTTGTAATCTTCTCTTTTGCAAGCACTTTATTGCCGCTATTGAGATGAAGAATCCAACACTCCTCATGTTTCAAATCTTTCAACAATGGCTCCATTATCTCTACAGCTTGCGTGGCAGAGAAAATTCTCTCTTTGCGATCGGGAGTTTCGCTATTTGTTCTTTTTATCAATTCTCCTATAGCAGCGAGCGAAATTGCTTTAGTCTCTCCAATCCCGTGTTCCCACATGTGATCTTCGTATGACTTTTGCCATAAAGACCTTAAAGAATTGCCGCAGCAGCCTAACAGTTCTCGGGCTATATCAATTGCATTTCGATTTTTTCTCCCAGAACCTATTATTATGGCGATAAGTTCTGTATTTGTGAGCCCCTCTGCCCCCTTTTCTATAAATTTCTCCCTTGGACGCTCGCTCTTTTCCCACTGTTTGATAGTTAATTTTTTCTCCATAAACACAAATCTTCAAATAAAAAAAACTTCCCCAAAATTGGAGAAGTTCTGATAACTATCAAAATCAATCGGTAAATTTATCTCATTAAAAATGAGTTAATTAACCTTTTAGATAAAATTTTACTTTTCTGCTTTCTCTGCGCCTAGTTTATTCACGTGACAAGCAAGTCCGCTCTTGAGGTTAGAAGCTTTATTCTTGTGAATGACATTACCCTTTGCAAGCTTATCTAACATAGAGCTAACCTTTGATAATTTCTTCTGCGCCTCCTCTTTATCTGTAGTATTTCTTAAATCCTTTACCGCATTGCGAGTGGTCTTTGCATAATAATGGTTGTGCTCTGTACGTGTTTTAGTCTGACGGGTACGCTTTTCCGCACTTTTATGATTTGCCATAATTAATTAATTTTTAGTATTTTGTGTAGTCGGTAGGAGAATCGAACTCCTATTACAAGAATGAAAATCTTGTGTCCTAACCGTTAGACGAACCGACCATCGGGGGCGCAAATATATAAAATATTTATTTATTAGAAAAATTTTCTTGCCAATCAAATGAATAAACTATTGCCTCCACTTGTCTGAGATAGTTCCGTTTTTTGTATCTTGGAGCATATACAAAACCCTGAACAACAAGTAGTTTCCCCTCTTCTTTGGCATATCTGATATGCTCTACGAAAGGTCCTCCCATAAAATCCCCTTCTACGTCCCATAATCCCCTAATTTCAACAAAACTCTCTCCTCTATATTTATATGTCTTCATTATTGGCTCTTTTTCCGGAGCTTTAGAGGTTATCATATAGGTATTGTCGAGCATTCCCGGTACATTATTCTTTAGAACTTCTCCCTGAGCTTCTAAAATCTCTTCTTTGGTAGGGAAGGATTCTCCGTTGTATGGGATTGTGTAGATTAGAATCCCTTGAAGGGTGTATGAGGTTTCGTACGCTACCCATACAAAGTCGTTAGTTTTCTTTTTAATCTTGTAACCGTTTGAGAAATACGGGCTTCCTCCAAACATTTCTGCAACTTGCGGTCTGATGTTACTCTCCTCGTAACGTTTAGAGTTTCTTATAATTCTATCTTTCTCGATTTGGTCTATAGCATTGAAAAGCATCTCCGAGTTCTCATTAATCAGCTTTGCAGCGGCACTATCTGAAGGTGCTTTGATGTTCACCACTATTTGAGGAAATGCCCAAATGTCTTTGTTAACTACAAATTTTCCCTCTGGTTCAGAGGCATTTAAAGCTACAATTACAATATTTCTGTGAGTTTGGAAAAGATTATTGAATGCAGTTGGAGGGATATTTATTAGGTTGAAAGAGGGTTCTTCCTGTGGAAGAGCCGGATAACCTACAGCAAGAATCTTTCTTAATGCCTCTCCCGATGCGCCGTCCCAATTCTCTTTTGCTATCACAACTATAACCTCTCCGGCTTTGCCTGTTACATTCTTTTTGTAGCCATCATTTCCATTGCTTGTGCAAGATGACAAAAGTATAGAAACGGTTGCCGCAAACAGTGTTATTAGAGATAATACTTTTAGTTTCATATATTTATTGTAATTAAAGATTTAACTATAAAAATCTGAAAATATCGTTTCCGAGAGCGTATGCCATTAGGCCAATAAGCAGAACTAACCCTATATATTGGGCAACTATCAACACTTTCTCGTTTACTTTTCTCCCTGTAATCATTTCATAAAGAGTGAATAAGAGGTGTCCTCCATCTAATGCGGGGATTGGAAGAATGTTGACCACTGCAAGCATAATCGAGAGAAATGCTGTTATGCTCCAGAATGCCAGCCAATTCCAACTGCTTGGGAAAATCGAACCTATCGAGATGAAACTTCCAACACTCTTATATGCCTTTGTTTTAGGGCTTACGATAAGTTTAAGCTGTTTCCAATAACTCGAAATTTGCTCGCCTGTCCGTTTTAGTCCGGCAGGAATGGCACTTAAAAGACCATACTCCTTTTTTGTAATTTTATAAAAGTGGCTGAGGTTGCCATCCATAAAGCATCCTAACAAACCGGCAGTATCTATCTGAACAGGAATCTGAACATCTGTTTCATTTGGAGAATTTCTCTCTATGCACAGTTCCAAAACCTCCCCTTTATGTGATGCAAAAACCTCTTTGACTTCGGTAAAGAAATTTGTTTTAATACATCTCTTTGTAATGGTTGTATCTCCGTTATTTTCAGAGACATAAATAGCAACAATCTTGTCTCCTTTTTTGAGCCCGCTGTTAAAGTTTCTGCTTTGCTGCGGAATGGAATCGACAACGAATGGGATACCATAATCGAACAGGTCTGAAGAGTTCAAAATGGCAGGAAAATACGTTTCATCAATATCTATGTTCATTTTTTTCCCGTCTCTCTCAATTTGAGCTGTTTTGACTTTGTCTGTAATGATTGCAATTCTGAGGTCGTTGAGTGTCTCTGGTTCTTTTCCGTCCAATGAGAGGATTTTATCGCCGTTCTTAAAGCCGATTTCTCTTCCTAAATCGTTCACAACTACACCGGTGGTTATGTCGGAATTCTTAACATATTCCTCTCCGTTTGTAAACAAAATGGCGCTGTAAATGATTATTGCCAAAATTACATTAAAGAAAACTCCACCAAACAGAACAAAGAAACGTTGCCAAGCGGGGTGTGCTCTAAATTCGTACGGTTTTGGCTCTTGTTTTAGCTGTTCTTTTTGTTCTTCGTTCAGACTCTCATCTACCATTCCTGCAATTTTGCAGTAACCCCCAAAAGGGAGCCATCCAATACCATATTCTGTATCGGAATTTTTTGGCTTGAATTTAAAAAGAGAGAAGCCGGCGTCAAAGAAGAGGTAGAACTTCTCAACCCGAATTTTGAAGAGCCGGGCAAAAAAGAAATGTCCAAATTCGTGAACCAGCACTAAAATGCTGAGGGCTAAAATTACTTGAACAACTTTTAAAAATATCTCCATAATCTATCTGATCGTAATTTTAAATTTATAAATGGCTACATTGCTCCAACAATTTCGGCGGCTATCCTTTGCGCTTGTGAATTTGTCTCAAAAATGTCATCGAGCGTTGGAGCGGAGACAAATGTACACTTTTGAATTGTATTTTCTATCACTTGCGGTATCTGAATGAATTTAATTTTTCCGTTTAAAAAAGCGTTTACCGCAATTTCGTTTGCTCCGCTGATGGCGCAAGGGGCATTTCCTCCCTTTCTGAAAGCGTCGTAAGCTATTCTGAGACAAGGGAATTTTTTCATATCGGGAGCAAAGAAAGTGAGTTCTTTCAATTGAACAAAGTCTAATCTTTGAGTGTTAAGCTCAATTCTATCTGGGTAAGAGAGGGCAAACTGAATAGGAACCCTCATATCGGGATAACCGAGCTGAGCTTTAAGAGATCCATCTGTAAACTGAACCATGGAGTGAACAACAGACTGAGGATGAACAATCACTTCTATCTGGTCTACAGGAAGATTGAAAAGCCATGCTGCCTCTATCACTTCCAATCCTTTGTTCATCATTGTAGCAGAGTCTATTGTAACTTTTGCCCCCATATCCCAATTTGGATGTGCGAGTGCATTTTTAGGGGTAATTTTTTCAAAATCAGAAATATCCCAATTTCTGAAAGGACCTCCGCTGGCTGTCAGTATAATTTTCTCGATGCGTGTCCGTTCTCCTTGCAGGCATTGAAAAATTGCGGAATGTTCAGAATCTACAGGTATAATAGGTGCATTATATTGTTGTGATAATGAGGATATTATACTTCCTGCCGCAACTAATGTCTCTTTATTTGCCAATGCAATAATTTTTCCCCTCTTCATTGCAGCAATGGTGGGTTTAAGTCCGCTGAAGCCAACCATCGCAGCAACTACAATCTGTACATCTTCTGCTCCGGCAAGTTCTCCTGCACTCTCTACTCCGGCAAACACTTTTATATCTGTATGCGCAAGAGCATTTTTAACTTTTTCATAAAGCTCAGTGTTGCAGATTACTACTGAATTTGGGGTAAATTTTAGGGCTTGTTCAATCAGAAGGTCGGCATTGTTATTTGCTGTAAGCAGCTCAACCTCAAACGCATCGCGATGATAAGAGATTACATCTAAAGTCTGTTTGCCGATGGAGCCGGTAGAACCAAGTATTGCTATGTGTCTTTTATTAAGCGAATTACTCTTCATTTTCCATTTCTCCATTTTCAACAATTTCTTTAAGCTGTCTCTCACTCTGTTCCCAAAGCTCTGCGTTGGCAGCATCTATCTGTTCTATGTATGCAGAATCGCTTCTGATTACCACCGGCTCTTGCCCAGATGTAATAAGCTGAATGTTACGAAGTTGCTGCCTCCATAAATTTATCTGGTTGTCTAAAGAGTCGAGTTTTGCATCCTTTCTTGCGGCCTCTCTCAACTCTGCATGAGTGGGATATCCCGGCATTAGTTTCTTAAGAGGGGTAAATGCAAAAATGCAGAAGAAAAGGGCCAACAGAATTATTGCAGCTCCACATGTCCAGAATATAAATTTTCTCTTTGCCGCTCCCCACTCCCAAAGGGTGTTGCCGTTTTTTTGAAAACTGATTCTGTAGTTTGTCAACTTTTTTACATTATCTTTCATATCTTCCCTTTCAATTAATTGTTATCTTTGCCCCACTATGGCACGCATCATTGGAATCGATTACGGACTCAAGCGGACAGGTATTGCAGTAAGCGATCCCTTATCTGTTTTTGCATCTCCGCTGGAGTTTGTGCCAAGTGCAAAGATAGTGGAATATCTCAAAAATTATGCAAACAACGAACCTATTAAACTTTTTGTTGTGGGTTATCCCAAGAGGTTGGACAATACTTGTTCCGAAACTACAGAAAGGGTAGATAAGTTTGTTGAGATTTTAAAGAAACATTTTCCCGATATTCCTGTAGTTCTTGAAGATGAGCGGCTTACTACACTTCTTGCTCAGCGTGCCCTAATTGAAGGGGGGATGAAAAAGAGCCAGAGGGCCCAGAAAGGCTCAGCCGATAAAGTGAGTGCTGCCCTTATTCTGCAAAGCTATCTCGATAGAAAGAATCAGAAATAATTATTTTTTGTACATTTGAATATTATGAAATATGCTTTTGTTACAGGGGGGTCAAGAGGTATAGGGAAGGCAATTTGCATTAAGTTGTCTCAAGCAGGCTTGCCCGTTATTATCAATTATAAATCTAATCGCGATGCAGCTTTGGAGACAAAACAGGCAATTGAGCAGTTGGGTGGAAAGGCTGAACTAATGCAATTTGATGTTGCAGATAAAACTCAAATTGAGAAGAGTATAGAAGAATGGGAAGAGAGTCATCCGGAAGATTATATCGGAGTGTTGGTAAACAATGCCGGCATCAGGGATGATAATGTGATGTTTATGATGGGAGATGAGCAATGGCAAAAAGTGTTGGACACAACGCTCAATGGTTTTTTCTATATCACTCGCAAGATTCTGAAACACATGATGCCAAGAAAAAGGGGAGGAAGGATTATTAACATCAGTTCTTTGAGCGGAGTGAAAGGTTTGCCTGGACAAGCAAATTATAGTGCGGCAAAGGCGGCGCTTATAGGTGCAACAAAAGCTTTGGCGCAAGAGGTGGCTCCAAGGGGAGTTACCGTTAATGCTGTTGCTCCGGGTTTTATAGAGACAGATATGACAAAAGGGCTTCCGGAGGAGGAATTAAAAATGCAGATACCGGCAGGAAGGTTTGGAAAGGTGGAGGAAGTTGCAGATTTAGTGGCATTTTTAGCAAGTGAAAATGCCGGCTATATAACCGGCGAAGTGATAAATATTAATGGAGGGCTCTATACTTAGTACTTTAATACTTAGAGCCTATTTTGCCTAAGATATCTCTTTTACCCTTGCGTACAAATCTTTAAAGAAGGAGTCTTCTTTTTCCGATATTTGGAAGAGCAACTCTCCCAAATCGTTGTATGAATAATTTTCTCCCTCTCTTCTTTTATAGATTCTTGAACTTTTGTAGGCGAACTCTCTCCACATATCTCCTATCTGAGTGATTCGCTCAGAGAATGAGTTGAGCCAGTCAAGATTTTCAACAGATGAGGCCTCTTGCAAAAATGCGCCATAAATGAAACGGAAACCTGCTCCTCCCGTGCCTATTTCTTCTAACATTCTAATAACCTGAGCCAGATTAAGTTGTGCGCGCCTTGCCCCCATACTTTTCTCCCAGTTACAAATCCTTTCTCCCATATATCTTATGCCGCGTGTCCCTACAAATTTTATAAAAGAGGGATTGCAGACCATGTTCTTGCAAGTTTTCTTAATAGAGTTTAAGATCAGTGGTTTTAAAGGTGGCAGATCTTTTGGAACCGATTCAATCCAATACATTTGTCCTAAAAGGGGATAGGTTCCCCCTTTGGCAAACCGCACTTTCTGTAAATCTTCCGGAGAGATTGTAACCTTTTGTAAAGCATTGGAATCGAGAACTATATAATCTCCGCTCTTTTCATCTTTCCCCGCAACGCAAATATTATGACCATTAAAATGGAACCTGTATTCAATGGGCATATATGGAAGATAATACATGCCTACAACACATCCTACAGGTATTTTCTTAACCATCAACAGATTATCGAGTTCCATCATTGCTTTTTGAGGATTGAAAAACCTGCGTGTATGAGTTTTTATTTCCAGCATTTTTGTAACCCTTTTGAACAGAACTCCCGGAAAGGTTCGGAACGAGGTGACAGGCATGCCGCTCATTTTTAAGAATGGAAGATGAACAAAGAAAATGCCGCTTGCAAGTCCAAAAATCATTGGTTCTGAGAGGTTTATATTGTAGTATCTCAAGAGAGAAGAAATTGTTCCGTTCTCGCAATGGGCAGCAGGTGAATGTGCAATGTTCAAATCCATTATGGAATACTTTTAAGTTGCTCTACAGTTATTCTAAGTGCCGATGCGTATTTTGAGAGAATCTCGTCATCTAATTCAGAGAAAGCATCGGGAGTAAAATGCTTTCTGATAGTGCGTTTGGAAATACCTGTATATTTGGAGAGTAATTTTACATCCATCAGATTCTTGACCAGATGGTATTCAAGAGGAGAGGTCTCTTTATTGCGAATTCTTTGTAAGATTTTTTCACATTCATCATTTACTGCATCTAAAGTTACCTCAAGAGCTTCATTTTTAGGAGTCCATCCGTCACTTACAACTCCTTGATACTTACCATCTTCATCAACAGCATAATCTATATGGCGCACTATTGCCCCTTTTAGGTATTTTAAATCTTGCGGTACTTCCTTCACTTTCATTTTATATGGCAATATATTTTAAAGGCACTTTTTGCTAATAGTTCAGAATGAAATTTTAGCGTATAGTTTCGTATGCAGTTTCGTATGCGGCTTCAGTACATGGCTTTGCATGCAGTTTAGTATGCGGCTTCAGTACACAGTCTTACATGCAGTTTAGTAAACAGTTTTCGTATGCAGTTTCAGCATTCGGTTTTAACACACTGTCAGCATACAGTAACAATAAGAGAATCGTGCGCTCTCCGGTATCATAAGAAGAATCTTTTCTCCCTTTTTGAGCCGCCCGCTGTACAAAAGCTCTTCCAACATTGCAAATCCAGAAGCAGAAGCAATGTTACCTATATATGGAAGATTTATAAACCACTTGTCCTCAGGGAAATAGAAATTACACTTCTGACACTCCTGAAGTATTATATCTTTAAAATACATTGAGGAAAGATGCGGAAGGAACCAATCAATATCATCAGGTTTAAAGTTATATTTTTCTCCAAGTTCAAGCAAAAATTCAATACCAAGTTTGACAATGTTTTCCCCAAGCATTCTGGTATCTTGTTTTATGGCAAACAGAGATTTTGTGAGCCACTCTTGCTCGGAGAATTGGCTCCATCCTTTAAGTTCTCCCATCTCATCTAACTCTCCACCTGCGTACATACAGGTTTTGTATTTTGAGGCAAATGAGCAAATTTCTATCCAATCTATCCTCAGCGATAAGGTCTCTTTATTAGGATGTGGCTGAACAAGAAGGGCATAAGCTCCATCTGAAAGCATCCATCTGAGAAACTCTTTTTGAAAGGCAAGCATCGGCTGTTTTTCCAATTGAGACAAGTATTCTCCCTCTTTCTCAAAGTAAGGGGCTCTTATCCACGCCGAAACCCTCTCACTGGCGGTAACTGCCGCATTTTTTGATTGTCCCGTTTCTACTGAGAGAGAGGCATATTTGAGTGCATCCATTCCGGTGCAGCAACTCCCTGCAAAAGAGACAACCTCTATATTTTTACTCTCCGGCAACTCCCCATGAACCATCACTCCATGAGAAGGTATAATTTGCTCAGGCGATCCGGTTCCGCAAGAGAGAAGATCAATATCTTTTGCCCCAATCTTATCGTCGAACAGCCCTTTAACTGCTTTGGCTGCCATGGCATGATTTGTATAAGTTAATTTACCATCATTTCCAATTGCATAATAACGCCGCTTTATTCCGTTTTTGGCAAGAATAATCCTCCGTGCTTTAGAAGGAGTATTGCCTATCTTCCCTAAGTAGTTCTCCATTTGTTCGTTCTCAACCGGATCTCCTGGAAGGAATTTTGAAATTTTGGTGATATACGCATTCATATATATAAACTTTATTATATCGTATAATCTTCTTTTAATTTACACTGCACTCTTTTCTTTTCTCTTCTTTTATATTTCTGAACGGAATAGATATGTTAAAAAGAATCTGGACAACGGGAGAGAGAAAAAAGAGAACGAAAATAAGATAAAACTTGAATAGCTTTACCCTCCCTGCTCTTTCGGGATCTCCCATACCTCCTTTTTTTCTTATGAACTTTGCCCAAAATCCAAACATTTTATACCCTGTTTTCTCAATGTGGAGCAAAGACGGTTTATATTTTATAGCTCCATTGGAGAGGAGTTCATTTTGTAAATCCGACACCCTTTTTCTCTCAAAACTCTCTTTTATAATTACTCCAAAACGTTCTGCTTCTTTTATCTCTTTCTCTCTCACTCCCGATGCGGGGAGAAGCCAGCCCTTCTCCTTTTTGCCATAGAGAAGCCATCTTACTACAGTTAAGGCACTTATAAGGTTGAAAGCTTTATCTTGCAAAATTATCTGTCCAACAAGAATTGCTCTGATATCTTTAAGAATACTTTTTATCTTCCGGCTTGTCATAAGCCACATATTTCGGCAAGCGTTTATAAAAATTACCTGCTTTCCGTTAAGATATTCCTGTACAGCTTTATCTGAGAAAAAAGCTTGCAAAGGGAGGGAAGGGGAGAGGAACCAAGATTGTCCGGCAATTACAACAAGATCCGCATCGAGAATATCTGAAAAATCCAAAGGTTTGATTTTTCCTACATCTACCCCCAACCGCGTCTCTGCAAATGTATCGAAGAAACGGTATGAATTCCATGGAAAAGGATAATCTGTAGTTGGTTCTATCTGCTTTATAATCACGCTGTTTCCCTCTCCTTCCGAGAGAGGAGAGCAAATACTTTGGGCAACTCTTAATGCTTGCGATGTTTGCGAGTAATAAAACAGTGCGGTTTTCATTTAACTGCAGTTTTTAATCTCTTCCAATAGTTTTTCTTTGGGAATTATATATGAGCACGTGACTAAACTTCCTGCAAGAACTCCAAGCATTCCGTGGCAGGTAATACTCTCTCCTGTAAGTAGAATATTCTCGATAGGTGTTTTGGATGAGATTTCTCCACCTGCAGCAGCGGTTACATCTTTTGCCGCTCCATACATGCTTCCCTCCGGAATTCCTGTATAGTCTCTGTATGTCAAAGGGGTGGAGGTGTAATAGCTCTCAATGTTTTCTGCAATTCCTCCAACTTCTTCATCGAGAGCGAGAATTGCCGCTTCCGCTCTTTTCTTTTTAAACACCTTGTACTCTTCTCCTCTCTGTCCGATTTTTGTATTTTCCCAAGGGAGCATCTCGTTGAAATTCATATATGTGAGAATTTGTCCGCTCTCTGCCCACTCCGGGTTCTCTTTGTGGCACATGTGCATATAGAGAATGTGTGGCGGCCACTCTTCTTTTGAGTAGGAGGTGTTCCATACAGAATCTCCTCTATAATAGAAAAGGTTGTTGTTCATATATTTAACCCTCTCTTTTTTGAATTTCAGATAGACTGTAAATGCGCCGATGGTATTTTTCGTACATCTTATTCTATTCTTATAGACAGACCGCACAGCGGTGGAATCTACCATATCTACAAACAGCGAAGGGTGAATGGCACATATTACAAGATCGGCTTCAAACCTCTCTCCCTCTGTTGTTTGCACCGATTTTGCGATGTTTCCCGAACACTCAATCTTTGCCACTTTGTGACGGGTTAAGACCTCACCTCCCAACTCTTTTATTTTATTCGACAACGCATCGGCGAGGGTGGAACTTCCTCCAACAATACGAAATGCACTCTTGTTGTAAAAATCAAAGATAAGTGAATGGAGAGAGAATGGTGTTTTATCCTTTTCTCCTGCATACAAGGGATTTACAGCGCACAGTACCTCTCTCAGAAGCGGATTGCTTATTCTCTGTTTCATTACATCCTCTATACTTGTGAGCCGATATTTTGTATTAATATCTATATCTACTGAATTGCTCAGCGAGTGCATTGCCTGTGCAGCTGTAACTTTTTGAATTAAATTGTAATACTCTTCAAGTTCTTTGCGGTTTTGCGGAAACATCTCGGCAAAAGAGTTTATAAATGCCTCCTTTGAATTGGCGAATCTGTAATGCCTTCCTTTAAAGCTTACAACATCATATCCGCAAGGATTTAATTCAGAAAGGGTTATCTTATTATAAACTCCAAGGTAATTCAATATCTGATAGAGAGTTTCCCCTTTGTTGGCACTTCCTATATAGTGCATTCCGGTCTCAAATAATGTATCTCCTCTCCTAAAGCATTGCAAGCATCCTCCAATCTGATCTCCTTGCTCTAAAACAGTAACTTTATAGCCGTTTTTGGCAAGAATGATTCCGCAAGAGAGTCCACCTAATCCGCTACCTATTACAACGCACTTTTTCATTCATTTTGTTTTTATAGAGTAAGTGAAAACTGCGGCAGGTTTCTCTCCAATCTTCCTCAAGATTCTCTCTCTTAACTCTTTGCATAACTTCCATACTGAGCTTTCCTTTTCTCAGATAGAAAGATTTTTTTGGCAGAACTTGTCCGAATCCATTTATGAATACAGGTGTAATATCCAAACCAAACTCTTTTGCCATATAGAAAGCACCTCTATGAAACCTCTGAATACGGCAGTCGGGAGACCTGGTCCCCTCCGGAAAGATCACTACGCTGTACCCATTCTCTACTTTGCGTTTAATATGTTCATTCATGGTATCAGACTCTGTTACAGGAAAATAGTCTGCATATCTGATGATGGCTCCGTAAAATGGATTTCTCCATACCCACTTTTTGGTCAGTATTATGAGTTTTGGAGTGAGCATCATAATGGCCATGAGATCTAGGTGAGACTGGTGATTAGATATTATGACGCAAGGGGTTTCAAATTTTTCTCCCGATTCGTTAGTGAATTCATAAGTGGTTCCCGGTATGTGGTTCACAACAAATTTTGCTCTTCTGCAGAGTATTTGATGATATCTCAATTTGTTCTTTTGGGTTGCTCCGCCTATTGTTAATATGAAGAATCCCCTTATTGTCAGCTCTATTGACATAACAATAAAGCAGAGAAAAGAGAATATTGTGTAAGCTGCTCGTTTTAAACCCCTTAAAAGTTTTGCCGGATAGCCGAATAACAGTGCCCCAAGACAAAGAAAAGTATTGAGAATACTGATGCGCGCAAAATCTGCTCCCGGTCGGAAGTGGCTAACCCTCTCTCCCTCCGGCGGATAGTAAACTCTCACCGGAATCTCCTCTATTTTAACTCCGCACCAATGCGCGTAAACTAAAAGTTCCAACTCTGCTTCATATCTGCTTGTGATGAGATTAAGCCCTTTGAGTCTTGCGATGGGATAGCATCTGTAACCACTCTGAGTATCTGAAAGTTTTCTCCCTGTCTGAAGTGTAAACCAAAAGTTTGAGAACTTGTTTGCAAAACTGTTTTTGCTCGGCATATTCTTCTCTTTGAGATTTCTCCCTCCAACAATTATACTCTCGGGAGAGCTTTTGATTTTCTCTATGAACAAATCAATATCCTCTGTAAAGTGCTGCCCGTCTGCATCTATTGTAATTGCGTGGGTAAAGCCCAGCTCTTTTGCCTTTTTGAATCCTTGCACCAGTGCATAACCTTTCCCTCTGTTTCTTGAATATGAAACAATATGTATCGCCGAGCCAAACTCCGATAAAATTTTTTCTGTAGAGTCTGTACAGCCGTCATTTACTACTATTACATTGCTGCATTTATGCAGAACTCCCTCAACAACATTCCCAACAGTATTGGCATTGTTGTAGGTAGGAATTATTACGCATAAATTTATCTCTACAGCCGATGGAGCCATAACTTGCTATATTACTTGATAATGCAAAGACATCTTAATGTATTGCGTCCTCTCGTCCTCTACGCTCACAAATACGCTTGCCTCTCCCTCTTGCTCCTTGTAATTAGAAAAGATAAAAGTAGGGGTATCCTCTCTCTTTACAATCTTTTTGAATTTAATGCTCCCTGCACCTTTGAGAATGAACTCTTTGCCAAAATGTTCTTCTAAAATTTCTGAAGAGATCTGCACAAGACAAACACCCGGAGTTACAGGATTTTGCGGAAAATGAACCATATACAGCGGGTGCTCTTTGTTAAGCCTCACCTTACATCGGTATTCTCCATCTTTTTCCAAGGACTCCACAATGAAAAAAAAGTCATTAATCAGTTTCATCTTCTTCTTTTTGCATTGGTGAAAATATGTAATCTATTCTATGTTTTATATTACGTATTTTTATCTCTCCGTTCTCCAAGAATTCAATACTTCTTTTTCTCTCGACAGTATCTCTTTTTTCTCCGATATGTTTAAGAATGAATTCAAAATCTTTTCGTAAAACTTTTCTGATGTACCATTTATTAAGAGGTCCTACTACATTGAGAACCTTTACTTTACCATCTTCCTGCACAAAGTCGAAAGCTTTAACTCCCATCTGATTTACAACAGTTCCGGCTATTGATAATGAGTCCCTCTGCTTGATATAGCAAACGGAAGTTACTCTATTCTCTCTGATTTGCATCAGAAGATTATACTCTTTGGTTTGTGCAGAGAGAAGGAGAGGAAAAATCAAGAGTATCGCCAGATTAATTGGCACTAAAAAGTTTCTCATCGATTCGGGTATTGACTTTTGTATTGAAAAGTTTCACAAGAGTTATATCTCCTGTCTTCTCTTCCATCTTTACTTCAGATACTTCAGTAAGAGAGGGATTGAAATAGACCTCTATATAATTGTATATCTGCTTAATCTGTCTCTTCTTAGGAGTCAGTCTCACATAGTATGAACTGGCTTGCTTAAAGAGTTCAACACTAAAGTCGGTTGTATTCTTTAGATTTCCACCGGTTATGCTTTTAAGAATTACATCTGTAATCTCTCTGAAAATTCTGTTCTCCTTCACATCTATATTCTGAACACCGGCAGCAGAGTTTATATAAACTTTGTCATTATTGAGAATGAATGTATATTCGTAAGGATGAGTATATTGCCAGCGGAGTTTATTGGGTTGGACAAAATACATCTTTCCTTTGGATACCATTTGTTCCTTCAGGAGTTTCAGAGTTTTTGTCTGAGAAAATTCGCATTGCATGTTCTCCATCTTCTTGGATGCCTCTTCTATTCTCTCCATAACTTTATTTTGCTCAACGCTCCCAAGGGCTGTCTGGCCTTTAGAGAAATTACATATCAGAAGAGCAGACAAAAAGCAAATTAAAATTTTTCCTGTTTTCATATTTTCTGAACAAGTATAAATGAATAATCTTTCCCCCTCTCTTGGTTTACGAGAAGGATATTGGAGATTTCGTTGCATCTCAAATTCCTGCACGGATCGTAGAGGAATTCGGGTATATAGTTCTCTTTTAAGCAGTTGGCAGCGCAGTACAGCCCAAAGGCGGAAGCTGTAAAGTTCTCTCCGAAAATCTGTTTGTATTTAAGGGTTGGAACTTTAGGAAACAGAGTGTCCAGCAATTCATTGTAATAGTTGTCGCAGGATGGGTTAGAATTTTTTCCACTCAATATTGCACTTATAGTTGTTCTGTTTGCCCCGGCTTTCTGCAACATTGCATCTAATTGTTCAACAAGGTCGTCAATCCCTTGCGGACGGCAGATGCACATTCCGGCAATACGACACAAATTCTCCTTTTCAGCAATAGAGGTAAGAAGCATACTTACAGTAACTTCCGAGCAAGGATCCATTCCATGAACTCCAATGTACCCACTTTTTTGGAGAAGTCCAAAGTAACCATCCTCAATCTCTTCAAAAGCACCCACTAAAGCATTGGAAATTTTTCCCAAATCCATCTGCATAAGTGCATCTTGCAGTGCCAGATCGAAACTCATCTGAGAGTGGCAGTAGGTAGTATTGTATCCGTGATTGTGAGTGTAGATTGCTAAAGCAGAGCCGATAGTGTTGTGGGTTGATTGCATGAAGTGGGTAGGGGAGAGCATCTGCTCACCATTCTCTATCATGCTCTCAAGAAATTGTTCGGTGCAAATCAGATTCCCTAATGCTGTACCTGTGATAATTGCATCGGGATGCTCCAAATTACACTCTTTAAGTACTTTAAGAGTAGCAACGAGAGCTCTTTTTTGCAAACCTCCCATTCTTCTTGCCTCCAGCGGAGAAAGATAATCTTTGAACTGCGGATTAAGAGATTTTACCAAGCTCTGAGTCGTAAAAATAGGGGAACTCATCCACTCGTTGCTCAGCGGCTGCTGAAACGAAATTTGCTGTGCGCTGCGTATAAAAACCGACTTGTTCATACTCTACAAGTTGCTCCGAGATAATATCAGACAAGAGTCATTTCCACCAAACCCAAAGGCATTAGTCATAATATGTGCAATCTCCCTTTTTGATTTTGAAGAAGTTACAGGAATTATACCCTCCTCCATTGGTGTGTTCCAATTTAAATTGACGGGAAGGAATTGCTCTTTAAGAGCTGCATAAATAGATAATACAGCCTCTATACTTCCCGATGCGCTGGTTGTATGTCCTGTGAAAGATTTTGTAGATGAGAGTGGGGGAATATTTTCGCCGAACAATCTCTTTACTGCCTCGCTTTCGCTTTGGTCGTTATTGGGGGTTCCGGTGCCGTGAGCGTTTATGTAATCGATATCACACGGTTGCAAACCAGCCGCTTCAAGTGCCTCTTTCATAGCCCTGTAGGCTCCCTCTCCATTTGGAGAAGAGGCAGTTTGGTGATGAGCGTCACAGGCATTGCCCCAGCCACTTAGAATAGCGATAGGGGTGACACCTCTTTTTCTGACACTCTCTGCAGATTCTAAAATCAGATATGCAGCACCTTCCCCAAGATTCAGACCTGCTCTGTTTGCATCAAAAGGTTTGCACTGCTCACGGTCTAAAATCATCAGAGTATTGAATCCGTTCAAGTGAAACATGGAGAGCGATTCAACTCCCCCTGCAACAACAATATCTGCAATGGCGCAATTTATCATATTGGCACCCGTGATGATTGCATTCGTTGCTGCTGAACAAGCTGTGGAAACCGTTTGTACAGAGGAGAATGTTCCAAAACGTTCTGCTATGTCTGAGGTGAAATCTCCGCAGTTGTATGTAGCAATCTCAGCTCCCCATTTTCCACATTTTTTTTCGTTGGAGTAATTCAGTTCTCTTCTGTCCATCCCTCCAACAGTGGTTGCAGAGACAAAATGAGTTCTTTTTGGAATTTGTCCTGGTAAAATAGATGCACTCTCTAATGCCTCTTTGAGTGCAACCATCCCTAAAAGGGCACCTCTCCCAAAAGTTGTCGGAAGCGTAATATTCAAACGCTCAGCAAGTTCGTCGTTTGTCTGTTTTACCTCTCCAACCGGAATGTCGGTGTGGCGTGAACGCAGATAGTGCATTGGTCCTATACCGGTCTCTCCTTTTTTGAGAGATTCAATATTCTCCATCACTCCGCATCCGACAGCAGAGATAATTCCTGCCCCTGTTATGTAAATGGGTTTCACCTACTTGGTTCTGTTTTTCATTATGTAATCTGCCATAACATTCACACTCTCAAATACTTCTTTTCCTTTAGAAGGATCTTTGAGCTTTATGCCGTATTTTCTCTCCATAAGAACAATAAGCTCCAGAGCATCTATGGAGTCGAGGCCGAGTCCGCTTCCGAAAAGAGGTGCGGCAGGGTCTATATCTTCCGGCTTAACATCTTCCAAATTGAGAGCTTTTATAATTTCTTCTTTGAGCTGTTGTATTAATTCTTCCATAATTCTATTGTTAATCACTGTTTACTGATTCATTGCCTCTACATCGGTGAGCGCAATCTTCATTCTTGCTGTAGAAATAATCTCATCTCCAATGTTACAAGTTACACTTGCAAGAGTGAGGTAAAAAACATCTTCTATTATATGAACGAAAGTTGTAATCTCCTCTCCGCAAAGAGGTTGTCTTAAAATTTTACACTCCCTGATATCTCCTATAAATCCAATCTTTATCCTCTCTTTTCGCATGGTGTTTATACACCCCATTCTCGCAGCGCAAGATTGTGCCATGTTCTCTATTATTCCTGCAGGGGAGAGTTTGCCGTTGTCCAAGAAAATATTATCTTCCCTAACCAATAGAGAAGTTACTGCTTCTGTATTGTCGCAGCTGAGCACCTTATCTACCATTACGAACGGGTGGCGCTGAGGTATAAGAGATGTGATAGGGATGTTTTGCCAATCCATGGCGGATGGTTAGGAGAGTTTAGATTCTATATAGTCGTAGAATTGCGAGAGGGTCTTGATAGGAACCATCTCCTGAGGTTTAATCTTAAAACCAAAATTTTTCTCTACTATGACCACGATGTCCACGTAGTCTAAACTATCTATACCCATATCTTCTTTAAGGCGGGCATCGGGATAAATCTTATCCTCATCAATTTCTAAATCATCAATCAGAAAAGCTTTAACTTTTTCTTCAATTGCATTTCTTGTCATAATTTTCATATTTAATTGGTTAAATTATTCTGGTTTGCTACGGTAGTTTTATTGCTGCGTTACTGCTGCCAGAAGTCAAAAAAGTTAAACCACTGACAAGGATATTTCTTCACAACCTTCTCAAGTTCTGCAATATACCCTTTTGCTAACAATTCTACCTGCTCTCTCTTAGATGCGTTGTGATCATAAGGAAGCGGTGTAACGATTATTCTGTATTTTTTAAATGAGGTTTTAACAACATGAACAACAAGTGCTTCTACCTCTCTTGTCGTAATGGTTTGAAAAGGACCTAAAGGAAATTTTGCTATTTTCCCTAAAAACTCCATCTCGATACATCTTTTTGATCCCCAGATTCTGTCTGCAGGAATGCTCACCGTCTCTCCCTCTGCAAGGGCGGAATTGATAAGAAAGAGGTGGCTCAAATCTGCTTTAAGGGGAATCATTCTGATGTTAGAGTTGGTAAAAAGTTTTTCTCTGTTATGCATAACCTCCTCTTTCTCACCGAAATATACCAAAGCGTTAAATCTTTTTTTATCTGCTTTGAGAGAGTATCCTGCAATTTCGTAGTTTCCGACATGGGAACTCAACTGAACAAAACCATCGGGAAGTTGAGCAAGATGAGCAAAATTTTCCTCTCCCTCCAATTCAATATCGAACTCTCTTCCGGCATACATAGCAAACTTATCTATAACTGCTTGTGCAAAGAGGAAGTGGTTTCTGTAGGCGTATCGTAAAGAAGATAGTGAAGATTTTCCTATTCTTTGATGCAAATATCTGTATATGTGCCAGAAACCCGGTTTGAACAATAGGAACGGGAGAATGAAAATGTAGACAATAAAGTATATGATGCGAGTATCTACTTTCTTGAGTAGCCATATAAGCCATCTGTGCATAAATGATGAGCCGTATGTTGTACCGTTCCAGTTTTTGTTAGCAGCCATAACTAATCACTATGTTTCAGATTTTCTCTCTGCTTTTAATCTCTTTTCTTTACGCACACAACAGAGTGGGCTTGTCCCAGATTGTCATAAATCTTCTCAATTTCAAACCCCGCTTCATGAATGCAAGAGGTAAGATCCTCTGTGTTGTACATTTTTGAATTGCCGTTTGCCATGGCGGTAAAGTAGAGAGAAGTCATTGTAAGACAAAAAGCTGCAGGCTCGTATTTCTGTCTGTCCCATAAGGTTTCCATAATGAAGATACGGGAATTGGAATCCATTACATCCTTAATTTTTCTGAGAATATTGACAATCTGCGGCATGCTGAAACAGTCCAAGAACTGGCTCATCCATATAGCATCAACTCCTCCCTCTTTTTTAGGAATGACAGATGATGGATCAAGCATATCTATCTCTTTTCCGCTTATTCTCTCCGCCCCTTTTTTCCCTTCAATGTTTTTCTGCATCATTTTAATCTGCCCCGGCAAGTCAAAAATTGTAACTTGCGCATCGGGAGAATACTCCACACATTGGAGAGCCCATTTACCCGTATTTCCCCCTATGTCATAGAGGGTTTTAACTTTGTGAGTATCAAAAAGTATCTTTAATGCTTCGGGGAAAGAGGAGTCGCTGTAAAAGTGGTCGAATGCAAACCAACTCTCCTTTGCTGCCGGAGAAAGCGAACTTAAACCTTGGTAAATAGTTGGCCACTCTCCCAAGAACTTGAGCCCTTCCGGAGTTCCTTTAAGCAATGCCTCCTCCAAATTGAACATGCCTAAATAATTCACATCGTGATTAAAGTTCATGTTCACCCTTGTTGCAGGGTCGTTGAGCACAAACCAACCTATTTTGGATATTGTGTAACGCTCTGTGTCTGTGTCTATAAGAACAGTTCCAATACTAAGAGATGCCTCCATCAGACATTTTACTGCATATTGACTGAGAGAGGTCTTGTCTACTATCTCTTTTTGTGTGAGTCCATTCTCAGAATCTCGTATAAGGTCAAGAATTCCAAACTTAACCATAAGGCGTGTAGCTTGGAAGAGAACAGGTCCCCAAGCAATGAACTCTGCCATACGCTGAGCTTCGCGGGAAGAGAGAGAGTTATCGGAACAATAGCGTTTCTTTAAATCAGAACTCAAATTCATAAAAATCCAATATTTTTAAACACCTCTTTTTTTAAGATTCACCCAAATATCGGAATAGTTGAACCATTGAAGAGGATACATATCTAATAATCTGTTTATTTCTGTAGTATAGGCATTTGCGAGTTGTTCTCTTTGCTCTTTGTGAGAAAGGGATTTATCGTATAGCAATGGAGTCAGGAAGGCAGAATAAGATCCATCTTTTTCTTTCATTGCACTCACCATAATTACATCTATCTCTCTGTTTACAGCGAGGGAGAATGGTCCCCGTGCGAGCATGACTCCGCAGGAGTGTATGGTGGAGAGAATTACTTTGTTTCTATTCATGAAGCGGTCTGCAAAAGCGCTTATGTTCTCCCCTCTCTCCAATGCATCTATTATCTCCTGGCTCTTAGAATCTTCTGTTCCTACAGGAATCATATTGATGTTCATAGTGCCGAACGAAGATGCACGGTATGCCATAAGAGACTGTTTTTCACCTCCATATACAAGGACGTTGCATGGTTTGTCGAGGTAGAGAGAGTAACCTAGAATCTCGCTGCACCCGATATGGGCGTTAAGGAGGAGGAGAGGTTTCTCTTCTTCGCTTTTTTGCTTATAAAGCTCTAAACCGTTGAAGTTTATCTTGAACTTTTTACCGGCATACATAGCAAACTTATCTACAACCGTCTCTCCGAATATGCAGTGGTTCCGATATGTGGAAACAAGAGCTTTCCATCGGCTGTAACCTCTTTTGTAATAGTAATATTGCCTTGTAAGGTGCGCCCCTTTGCTGAATATAAGGGAGCCTGGTATAACGAATATGTTCATGAAGATATGAAAAACCTTTACATTAATCCTCTTTAATGCAAAGATCAGCCATTTATACATTCGGGCGTTACCGTATGTTGTCCCTTCTTTTCTACGATGGCCGCTCATATCTAACTTACATGTAACAAATTAGATTATTTTACTTTTTTAATTACCAATGCGGAATTTGTTCCGCCAAAGCCGAATGAGTTGCTCAGAATAGTGTTAAGTTCCCTCTCTTGAGTGTGAGCCGCAATATTCAAATTTTTTGAGTATTCATCCGGTGTCTCAAAATTTATGTTAGGGGCTACAAAGTTATTATGCATCATTATGAGTGAGTATACAATTTCGCTCGCTCCCGCCATCCAACATTCATGTCCTGTCATAGATTTGGTGCTGGAGATTAAAGCACGTTTCCCTTTAAATAGGCGGTCAAGCGCAATTGCTTCATACATATCTCCTTGCTGAGTTGAGGTGGCATGAGCGTTGATATAATCTATATCGTCGCTATTCACCCCTGCATCGTTCATTGCACGTGTCATGGCAACAACGCTTCCGACATCGCTCGGTTCGCTAATACCACCTCCGTTGCTGGAGAATCCGTAACCGCACACCTCTGCAAGAATTACAGCTCCCCTTTTAAGAGCATGTTCATACTCTTCAAGGACAAGAGCTGCAGCACCTCCGCTTGGAACCAATCCATCTCTGTTTATATCGAAAGGTCTTGAGGCCTTTTCCGGATCATTCATCCTGACAGAGAAAGCATTAAGGGCGTCAAAGGAACTCATTGCGTATTTGTTCACCTCTTGCGCGCCTCCACAAAGAATAACATTCTGTAGTCCGTATTTTATGAGTAAGTACCCTAATCCTATTGAGTGTGAGCCACTTGCACAAGCTGAACTTACAGAAAAGTTTACCCCTCTCAAATGGAATATGGTGTTCATATTCATATTTACTGTAGAGTTCATCCCTTGGAAAATAAGTCCGGAACCAATCATTGCAGTGTCGTGCTTCTCATCCATAATTTTAGATGACTCCACTACAGCGCTCGAAGAAGAATCGTTCCCGAATATTACACCCACCTCATTTTCAAGAAGATACTGTTCATCTATGTTGGCTCCTGCAAAAGCATCTCTACTTGCCATAAAAGCATATTCTGCCTCTTCGGAGAGTCCCATTCTTGTGCGTCGGTCGAGTATTCCTTTGAGCTGCGGTCGTTTAACAATTCCGGTGAGACCGGAGCGGAATCCGTACTCTAATCTTTCATTGTCTATTCCTATTCCACTTTTACCGGTGAACAAAGAATTTTTAACTTCGTCCACACTCGTTCCAAGGCATGACCAGATACCCATACCTGTAATTACTACCCTTTTACTCATTTTATTCTTGTCAAATATTGTATTATTTCTCTTCTATCCGCTCTATAAAGGCGGTAGGAATGTAGGCAGTAGAGATTAAACCAATCTTGGAGAGTACTACAATAACTCTCTGCTGCCCGGATACTCTTGCAACCCTTCCTTCAACACCCTTAAACAATCCGTCTATGACTCTTACTCTTTCTCCCGATTTGTAGCGACATTTGGAGGGTTCTACAAGCTGTATATGTTCATTATGACTGCTGGTTGCAAAAATAAAATTCTCCATCTGCTCCAGTGGAATTTTCAGAGGGGGATTTTTATGCTCTCCGTTCTCCTCGAAGTGGTCATAGTAGTACGAAAGGAATGAGAGAGCAGATCTGTTTTTAATGTACTCTTCTGCCATTTCCGGTGTAGTATAGACAAATAGCAGATTCGGTATAAGATTCACAAGAACCCTTTTTCTTTTTCCACCTATGTTTTTCAGTTCATAGCGTTTTGGAATGTAGCAATATGTTCCATCCTCTATCAGAAAATCGTGAGCCAGATTTTCTCTCCCATAAGAGCCCCTGAAAACATACCAATTCTTGTTTGGGTTGCGGACATAATCTACCGACACCCCCGTACGCGAACTTTCTGCTCGGGGGATGGCATCAAACGGGGTGTTTGTGCAGGAAGGAATCTCCTCTCCTTCTGAGGTTTTCACATTAGACAATGTGCTCATAAGTTTATATTGCAAATATACAAAAAAATACCATACAATGTCCCGTAAATAGATGAAACACCCCTTTGATTGTAAAAGTGAAAAATTAATAGTAATTTTGTTCTTTTGGTATATGGTTTATTGTATTGCAGACAATATAATATCCCCTTTAGGGCTTACCTCCCGGCAAAATTATAAAGCTTTGCTTGAGGGGCGGAGTTCTATTGAACAATATCCAAAAGGTTATCTCGGTATTCCCGATGGCTTCTGTGGCTCTTTACTCTCTCATTCGGTGAATCCTAAGGCTGAATTATCCCTTAGTGCCGACACTGAAGATTTAACCCGTTTGGAAAAGTTGGTTGTACAGAGTGTACAAAGTGCTCTCGATGGGTTGGATTTAGATATTTCATCGGAGAGAGTGGTGTTGATTTTTGCAACAACCAAGGGTAATCTTGAAGGGAAAAGAGAAGCTCCGGGTGCTTGTGCCGCTAAAATTTCCGAGTTTTTGGGAATCAAGAGTACTCCGATTACAGTTTGCAACGCGTGCATATCGGGAGTGAATGCTATAATTCTTGCAGAGAGATTGTTGGAGAGTGCAAAGTACGACTTTGCTGTTGTTTGCGGTGGAGATATTATTGGAAAGTTTATAATTTCAGGATTCGAAACTCTCAAAGCACTCTCGCCAATGGCTTGTAAACCATTTGATATAGAGCGGCTCGGTCTTAATTTAGGAGAGGCGGCTGCTACTATGGTTCTTTCTCGCAATCCTTCAGAGAGAGAGAATTGGGGTATTTGCAATGGTGCAATCAGAAACGATGCTTCACATATAACAACACCTTCTAAAACAGGAGATGGTGCTTTGAATGCCCTAAAATATGCTCTGCAAGATGTTGATATTGATGAATTGGCTTTTGTAAATGCCCACGGAACCGCAACAATGTTTAATGACCAGATGGAGGGGGTGGCTATTGAGAGAGCCGGATTGTGTGGTGTTGAGGTGAATGCCCTTAAAGGTTATTTTGGCCATACAATGGGGGCTGCCGGAATTGTAGAGACCATAATCTCGATGCGTTCGTTGGATGATGGCAAATGCTTGGCTACTAAAGGATTTGAGGAGATTGGGGTTTCTGCTCCACTTCATATAACCTCTGAGACACACACCACTGAAAAGAGAAGTTTTATCAAGATGATATCGGGCTTTGGTGGAGGCAATGCGGCAATTTTTGCAACTAAGCACTCACCTGCATCAGAGAAGAAAAATGATTTTTCCGGAAACTCATTAAGATTGGAACAACTTCATACTGTGAAAATTACTCCGAGAGGTGCGGTGGTAGATGGTGAGAATATTGCCTTAGAGAGAGACTCCTCTGATGGAAACACTCTGCTTACATCTATTTACAAGCAACGTATAGGCGATTATCCTAAGTTTTATAAAATGGACCCTCTTGCAAAATTAGGGTTTGTTGCATCTGAACTTCTTTTACAAAAAGAGGGGGGAGAGAGATTTGTTCCGAGAGAAGACAGAGCCATTATTTTATTTAATCAGACTTCTTCTCAAGTAACAGATGCTGCTTATACTGAGACAATTGCAGAAGATAACTACTATCCGAGTCCCGCTTTGTTTGTTTATACTCTTCCTAACATTGCAGCGGGTGAGATTGCTTTAAGAAACAATTACAAAGGTGAGAGTTCGTTTTACATTCTTCCTCAAAAAGATAAGCAGCTCATGGATATGATCTTGGAAGCCTCTCTGTTGGACAGAACTACAAAAAGCATGGTGGCAGGTTGGATAGATTACGCGAATCCCTCTGATTTTGAGGCAGAACTTTCGATTTTAAAGATTAATAATAAAGAGTAAATCTATGTTGAGGATTATAATTTATTCGCTCATACAATGTGCACTTTTAACTTTGGGACAAGTGTTTCTGAAATTTGCGCTTGTCAGAATGCCTAAATTCGGATGGACAAAAGAGTTTTGGCTCGGGCTCCTTACCAATTGGCACTTTGCACTTTGCGGTCTCTTCTTTGGCGCTGGTTCTCTTTTGTGGATTTGGATTTTGAAAAAGTTTCCATTCAGTGTTGCATATCCTCTTACCAGTTTAAGTTTTGCAATGGGAATGGTTGCTGCAATTATCTTTTTTCACGAAAGCGTATCGGCTGTCAGATGGTTTGGGCTTGTTCTTATAATCATAGGTTGTTTATTGATTGCAAAGTAAGATGTTTTTAAGAAAAGCATTAATATTGATATTGTTGTTGTTCTCTGGTTTTCAGATATTTGCTCAAATAAATATTTGGAGTGAAACTAATGTAAAAAAGAGAGTCACACTAACTCCGTTTATTGTAAAATCTGAAAATGAAGATTTTAAGGATAAGAAGAAGCCTGTCGTAATTGTCTGTCCGGGAGGAAGTTATTTCTGGCATGATTTTAAAGTTGAGGGGGAGGAAGTTGCTAAATGGCTCAACAGTAATGGTATATCAGCTTTTGTTTTAGAGTACAGAACTGCATCGGCACCTGCTTATATATTCAGATACAGAGTTATATTCCGAGGTGTTCGTTATCCCGATGCGCAAAATGATCTTTTGCAGGCAATCAGATATATAAAAGCGCATAGTAAAGAGTATGAGGTAGATACAACTAAAATAGGGGCTTTGGGGTTCTCTGCCGGAGGTCACCTTGTAATGAGCGCAGCGGAATTTTTTGAGAAGGGGGATAAACCGTTTTTTGTTGCTGCCATATATCCCGTAGTTACTATGAGAGAGAAGTTTGCACATGCGCGTTCCAGACGGGCTTTGCTTGGAGAGAGCAGAATGTACAATAAAAAACTCAGAGATTCTCTCTCTCTTGAGTTGCATGTTCCCGAAGATTGTCCTCCAGTCTTTTTGGTGAACTGTAAAGATGACCATGTTGTAGATTTCAGACATTCTCTGATATTGGACAGTGCTCTTACTCAGAAAAATATACCTCATAGATATATTTTGTACTCAACAGGAGGGCACGGATTTGGGACCTCTCAGAACAGGGGAACATCTGAGAGCAGAGGATGGATGAGCGAATTTTTATCTTGGCTTAAAGAAATTTATTAGATATGGAAATTAAAAATCCACAGTTTGAAGACGTTCGTCCTTACTATGAGGAAGAGATTCCACAAGCAATGCAGAGAATAGCTTCGTCGGAGGCATTTCCTCTTTTGGCCTCGTTTGTCTATCCGGAACTCTCAATAGAAGAGGCAAGGGCTAAAATCTCCTCATTCAAAACGGTTTATGAGTTTCAGACAGATACCATGAGGAAAGTGAATGAGCAGATAATTAAAAGAAGCATCACAGATTTTTCGTGTTCAGGATTAGATAAACTCGATTCAAAAAAGAGCTATCTTTTTATCTCAAACCACAGAGATATTGTGCTCGATTCTTGTCTGTTGCAATACTCTTTTGTAGAGCATAACCTTCCTACAACTCAGATTACATTCGGAGCAAATCTTATGATCAATCCTTTGGTAATAGATATAGGAAAAGCAAACAGAATGTTTAAAGTTGAGCGCCCTGGCGGAAATATGAAAGAATTCTATGCCGGTTCGCTCCACCTCTCCGAATACATACGCTTTGTAATTACTAAAAGAGAAGAATCTGTCTGGATTGCACAGCGCAATGGACGCACTAAGAATGGGATAGATGCTACAGACCAGGGGATTATAAAGATGCTCTGTATGAGCGAACAGACAGATAAAATAAAAGCTGTTGCAGAACTCAACATTGTTCCTGTGAGTGTGTCGTATGAATGGGAACCTTGCGATGTGCTCAAAGCCATTGAATTGTACGAATCGCAGAGTAAAAAATATACGAAGAAACCCGGGGAAGATCTGAACAGCATACTTACAGGAATTCTCCAGCAAAAAGGTAAGGTTCATTTCGAAGTTTGCACACCTATAACCGTGGCGGAACTTATGGCTTTGGAGAACACTACAAGGAATGAGTATCACAAAGCGGTTGCAAAACTTCTGGATAGGAGAATAAATCCTTCATACCGCTTGTATCCAAATAATTACATTGCTCACGATATGCTCTTTGGCAATACCCGCTATCAAGGGATGTACACTCCGGAGGAGAAAAAAGCTTTTATTGAGCACATGAAAGAGTTAGAGCGTTACGACTGTTCCGATGTAGATACACTTAAAGAGATATTTATGGGCATATATGCCAACCCTGTAGATAATAGATAACCACCAATGATAAAGGTCGTTCTGAAAATATTCGATTTTCTTAAAGAGCATAGCACTCTGCGGCACCTCTCTTTTGTTGCTTTAACAATTTTGCTGCTGCTGAGCATGTTCTCTCTTTCTCACAAAGAAGATATATCCGATTTTTTGCCGCTGGGCACTCACTATACAAAGGCAATGGGTGTGTATCAGCAAATTACAGGGGCAGATAAAATTATTATAACTCTTTCCGATAAAGACTCTACGGATAATCCCGATGCCATTATTGCAGCTGTGGAGAATTTGGAAGAACGCCTTTTGCAAAGCTCCAACCCTCTTATACAAAAGAGTATAGAGAGCCTCTCCGCCAGCGTAGATTTTGAAAAGGTTTTATCTGTTCCTCAATTTGTTTACAATAACATTCCATATTTCTTAACAGAAAAGGATTACATGAGGGCAGACTCGTTGCTCTCTTCAGAAAATTATATTTCCCAAAAGCTGAAAGAGGACAAGCAGGCTCTCCTTTTTCCTGTGGGAGGTTTTCTTTCTCAGAACATATCAAAAGATCCGCTCAATCTTTTCTCACCCGTTGTGGAACTTTTACAGCAGAGAGTGGCAGGTGTAAATTACCAACTTATAGATGGTTACATTTTCTCTCCCGATTCGCGCGTTGCCATAGTAACCCTTACTTCACCTTTTGGCAGTAGTGAAACTCAGAACAATGGCTCTTTGATTAAAGCAATAAATGAGGAGATTGCCTACACTCAAAAAGTTAATCCTCAGGTGAAGATAGTCGCCACCGGTGGTCCTGTCATTGCTCTTGGAAACTCTCACCAGATAAAAAAAGATAGCTTTATCTCCGTCACACTTGCAGTTGTGCTGATTCTTCTCTTGCTGTTCGTTTGTTTCAAGAGCAAAAGGAATCTCCTTCTTATAGCGCTCTCTATTCTCTGGGGGTGGTTGTTTGCAATGGGAGCTCTTGCCCTTGTTCACGATAGCATATCTGTCATAGTGGTAGGAATATCATCTGTAATTCTCGGTATAGCAGTGAATTACCCTCTTCATCTTGTGGCACACCTCAACTATGTTCCAAATGTGAGGGAAGCTTTGAAAGAGGTTACAATTCCACTTCTTGTAGGGAACGTTACAACAGTCGGAGCATTTCTTGCTCTTGTGCCGCTCAAGAGTACAGCCCTTAGCGATCTGGGACTTTTTGCAGCATTCCTTCTTCTTGGAACAATCATATTTGTTCTCCTCTACCTGCCTCATGTGGTGAAGGATGGGGTAGAGTACTCAACAAAGAATCTATTCAGCCGTTTTGGTGAGGTAAATTTAGAGAATAAACGCTGGATAATTATTTGTGTAGCAGTGCTTACTGTAGTTTTCTGGTGGTGCGGACGCTACACTTCGTTCGATGCAGATATCTCCAACATAAACTATATGAACTCTACCCAAAAGAGTACATTGGAGTATTTACAGAACACTATAATCAATCCATCTTCTTCTCAAATAATTTACAGAGTTGGGTCTGCCTCTTCTCCTATGGAGGCATTGGAAAAAGCGGAAGCGAATACGCCTATAGTTGAACGCCTTAAAAAAGAGGGTGTTATTGAGAGTGTAAATAGTTTTTATCCATTTTTTTCTTCTAAAAAAGAGCAGGAGAGAAGACTCTCTTTATGGCGTGAGTTTAAAGAAAAATATGCTCAGCATCTCAATCTCAAAATAAGAGAAGAGGGATTAAAGGAGGGGTTTGCTTCAGATTCGTTCGATGAATTCTTTGAGATACTAAACAGAGAATATACTCCGAAAGATTTTGAATATTTTGCACCACTCAAAGATGCATTTGCAACTAATTTAGTGTGCAATCCGTCAGATGGCATTTATAGTGCTGTGGAGCATATATATGTGAAAGATAAAGATTTACAGAGAGTTGAATCTGAACTTGGGGAGAATTTGGAAAACAGTTATTGGTTTGATGTTAAAGGGATGACCACGGCGGTGGCAGGGAGTCTTGCAGAGGATTTTGACTATATCGGCTGGGCATGTTCGCTCATTGTTTTCTTCTTCTTATGGTTCTCCTTGGGAAGTTTGGAACTTGCAATAATTTCGTTTCTTCCTATGGCAGTGAGTTGGATTTGGATTCTTGGAATAATGGGAATAACAGGGGTGCAATTTAATGTGGTGAACATAATTCTTGCAACATTCATTTTTGGACAAGGAGACGATTATACAATCTTTATGACCGAAGGGTGTCAGTATGAGTATGCTTATCGCAAAAAGATGATAGCCTCTTATAAGAACGGTATAACTATCTCTGCCTTAATTATGTTCATAGGAATAGGCACTCTTATTTTTGCACGTCATCCTGCGCTTCGCTCTTTGGCGGAGGTAACTATTATAGGTATGTTCTCGGTTGTGCTGATGGCTTACCTCCTTCCTCCTCTTGTGTTCAAATGGATGGTTAGCCGCAAGGGAGAATTCAGGCAGAGGCCTCTCTCTGTCAACCTTCTAATCAACAAGATATTGCACCCTAACTCTTTCAAAGTTAAAGATGAATTTTATTTAAAAACTTTAGTTGTTGACCGATATCGCTACAGAGGAAGAGATATCTTTTCGGCAGTCAAAAAGAGGGTAAAAAAATATGATAATTATTCTGAATGGTTTTCAGATAAAGAGGTGGGAGAAAATCTTGCAGGAAAAGTTGTAGTCTTGGAGAATGGCTATGGGGAATGTTCTCTCTCTCTGGCTCTGCATTATCCTCAGAAAGAGGTTATTGCATTTCTTCCCGATGCGGACTCTACCCTCATTGCAACTTATGCCGCAGAGGGTGTAGTATCTAACCTCAAAGTGATTTGCGGAGAGTGTGGAACAGAAGATGAATGTAGACGCATCGCGACAAAGATAAAAGAGATGGGGGCGAGTGTTGTTCTTTCAGAACCCGATGCGGTGCAAAAAAGTTTTTGTGCGCAGTTTAATCCTATTATAATAGAGAGTTAAAGCTTTATTAGATAGGGATTTATAAAGATAAAGGTGTATAAGGATAAGGTTTTATAAAGATGAAAAGTGATAAAAACATATTACTATTTTTCTTCTCCATAATAATGCTCTTTGGAGTTGAATGTGCTGTGGCACAGGATCTTCCTTGGAAAGCCCAATCGCCTGTCATAAACCAAGATAATTCAGTTACCATAAATCTATACCTTCCCAAAGCTTCTAAAGTTTTGCTCAAGGGAAGTTTTGTTCCCCAATCAAAATCTGTAAAAACTCCTGCAGGTGTTTTTGGAAAAGAGGGGAGCTATGAGATGGAGCGTTCATCAAATGGATTATGGAGCTATACAACAGCCCCTTTGAACGGAGAGATGTACACCTATTACTTTGAGGCAGACGGAGTTGCGATGACCGATCCGAAAAATCCGAACAAATTGCGACAGGTGAATGATTTTTACAGTTTTTTTATAATTGACGAAGGGATTGGTGCAGATTACATTCAACACGATGTTCCTCATGGCAAAGTGGAACAGATATGGTATCCATCCTCTTTAAAGAAACTTCCGCAAAGGCGTTTAAGTATCTATTTCCCACCATCTTACAATTCATCAATCAGTTATCCCGTACTCTATCTTCTGCACGGTTCCGGAGGCAATGAGCTCTCTTGGGTAGAGTGCGGTCGTGCCGCCCAGATATTGGACAATCTGATCTTTCAGGAGCGATGCGTTCCTATGGTTGTGGTGATGCCGAACGGAATAGCAAATGCAGCATCGGCTCCTCTTAACGATTCCATTAAGGTGAAAGCTACCAACTTGGAGAGTATGAAAGGAGTTATCGAGAAGAGTTTTCAGAAAGATATAATCAATTTTATAGAGAGTACATATCCTAATGTTGGCGGCTCCAAAGATCTTAGAGCTATTGCAGGTCTCTCATTGGGCGGCCTTCATACCCTTTATATTTCTGCCAATTATCCCGATATGTTTGATTATGTGGGACTTTTCTCGGCTCAGACAGTACCGGGAAGGGTAAAGAATATTATGGATTACCTCCCCTTTCTAAAGAACGGAAAGCTTGGAACAAGGGTTCAGAAGATTGCCCAAGCTTTAGAGGGTTCCGGTTATGAAATGTACGATAATCTCGATGCAAAACTCAAGGAGCAGTTTTCTCAACCTCCTAAGCTTTACTACATTGCGGTAGGCGAGGATGATTTTGTACTCAAGATTAATGACGATTTTCGTGCTGTGCTCGATGCCGGCGGTTACAAGTATGAGTACCACCAATCAGGAGGCGGTCACACTTGGGAGAATTGGCGCAGTTATCTCGTAGATTTTCTTCCCCGCTTATTCCGTTGAATTTGCTATCTTTACAGCCAAAAATAGAGTTATGAAGGAGAAAATCAGAGATATTTTAGAGGAGGCCTTGCCGTTGGTAAATGTTGATTCACAGTTTCTGTTTTCAGAATTGGATTCGTTGGGAGTAGCCACTATTCTTATGGCACTCTCTGACAAGTTCGGCATTAAATTAGACGCCACAGATGCCACTCCAAAGAATTTTAAAAATCTGGATAATCTTGTTGCTTTGGTTGAGGAGAAATTAAAGAAGCAGTAACCTTGTTATGACAACATTAGAAGATTATCTGAAGAGAGATGCCGAGCTCTACCCCTCAAAAGTTGCACTAATCTGCGAAGAGGAGAGTATTACATACAAACAGTTGTATGATAGGGTTTTACAGAAAGCAGAACAGTTTCATAAAATATATACTGAAAATCAGATAGTTTCTTTCAGGGCCTATTCCTCTATAGATTGTATAGTTACTTATTTTGCCCTTCATCTTGCGGGTTGCGTGGCTGCTCCGTTAGAGAAAGATCTTCCGGAAGAGACTTTCAATGCAATTGCAGATAAATTAGGTAGTTACTCTGCTCCTAAGGGGAGTGCGGACATTCTTTACACTACAGGTACCACAGGAAAATCCAAGGGGGTTATCATAAGCCATGGGACCATTATCGCCGATGCGGAGAATCTTATTGATGGTCAAGGTTTTAATCACGATACTGTCTTTGTGATCAATGGTCCGTTAAACCACATCGGGAGTCTTTCAAAGATTTATCCGATAGTTCTTTTAGGGGGCACAATTATTCTTGTGGATGGTCTTAAAGATTTAAATAAATTTTTCCAAGCATTTGAATATGAGAGCAATAAAATGGCAACATTCCTTGTCCCCGCAAGTATAAGAATGTTGTTGACCTTCTCTGCCCAAATGTTGGAAAATCTGAAGAACAAGATAGATTTTATAGAGACAGGTGCAGCTGCCATTTCTCAAGCAGATATGGAAGCGCTTTGCAAACTGCTGCCGCACACCCGTTTATACAATACGTATGCCTCAACCGAGACAGGAATTATTGCTACATACAATTACAATAATGGAAGATGTATTGCCGGATGTTTGGGAAAACCGATGAAGCATGCAAAACTTTTAATAACCGAGAATGGACTTATAGCTTGCTCCGGTCCGACAATTATGACCGGTTATATAGGAGATCCTGAACGGACAGCAACTATTCTCAGGGATGGCGTGATTTATACTAATGATGTTGCTGAATTGGATTCTGAGGGGAATCTTCATCTTAAAGGGAGGGAAGATGATGTTATAAATGTTGGAGGTTTTAAGGTTGCCCCTTTAGAGGTGGAAGATGTTGCTATGGGATACTCGGCTGTATCTGACTGTATTTGTATTGCTGTAGAGAATAAGATAACAGGACAGGGGCTAAAGTTATTGGTAGTCCTTAAAGAGGGGCAGATTTTGGATAAAAGAGCAATTGCTCTCTATATGCGCTCTAAATTAGAACCTTATAAGGTTCCCATGCAATATGAGGTTGTGGATAAAATAGCCCGTACATTCAACGGGAAGCTTAATCGTAAATTTTACGCTCAAAAGTGAGTTTTTATCACTATCTTTGAGGATTAAAATCTTGATTGGGCGGAACATTATGTTTTTTACTGTAAATAACATATCTCAAAAGGGAATTTTTGCTAAAAGGTTTGCATTTAATGCAGCTTTTGTTGTTCTTCTTATTTTTTTCGGTACTTCTTTCACTTTTGCTTCAGCATTCAGATCAACATCAATAGCTGGTCCATCACCAGCATCTGCGTCTGTGCTTACATCTACATCATTATCTGCGCCAGCGTCAGCATTTTCACAATCATCTGCATCCTCGTCACTATCCGTTACATCTGCCGATACAACACATGCTACGCCACATCGTCCTACAGTTGGGCTTGTATTGAGTGGAGGAGGAGCGAGAGGATTCAGCCATCTTGGTGTTCTTAAAGCATTGGAAGAGAATAATATACCAATAGATTACATATCTGGAACCTCTATGGGGGCAATCGTTGGAGCGTTATATGCCATCGGTTATAGTGTAGATGATATGTACAAGATGTTTAAAAGCGAAAAGTTTAATAACTGGAGTCTTGGAGTTCCGGAAAATCTATTTGCAAAATACTACTACAGTGGAGATTATGAGCCAACGCTTTTCTCTGTTAAAGCGCATCGAGATAAAAAGCATCCGAAAGATACGGTAAAAACATGGCTTATAGATTTTGGAAACGCTCTAATTACCAGCTACCCTATGGACCTGGCAGTCATGGAATTGTTTACACAGGCAAATAAAGCTGCTGGTTATAACTTCGATTCACTGATGGTTCCTTTCTTTTGCATAAGTTCCGATATCAATTCCCGTTCGCAACTCCTTATGAGAAATGGAGATCTGGGAACGGCTGTCAGGAGCTCAATGTCTTTCCCTTTGGCTTTCAGCCCTGTTCCGTTGGACTCTATGATTCTTTATGACGGCGGACTCTATAATAACTTTCCTTGGAAAGAGATGATAGAAATTCATCATCCCGATGTAATTATTGGAAGTAAATGTGTTAAGGGAACTGAGAAGATTAATGAGAATGATGTGATGGGTTTGGTTAATGGAATATCCTCTGCTATAACAGATTATAACATACCGGAAGATGTGGGGATTCTGATTGATGCCCCATGTTACGATTTTTCACTGTTTGAGTGGAAGAACATAGATACCATCTCTGCAATCGGGTATTCATCAACCATGGCACAGATTGAAAAGATAAAGGAACGCATCGGAGATAGAAGAATGAGTGAAGAGGAGTTTAGGCAAAGGAGAGAGG
>CADBRQ010000020.1 GCA_902797115.1 uncultured Bacteroidia bacterium | reverse complement strand
TTTCTGATAGATTTTATTTCTGTTCCGGCAAGCACAATGCCTGCAGTATAGGTTTCGAGAAAAATATATTCAAAACCTGCGCGCTTATTCCTAATCTCTATCTTATTCTCCTTCTTCAACTTTTACACTTAATCACAATAGCAGCTGATAAGATTTCTGTCTCCGTATCCATCATCTACCCTTGTTACTGCCGGCCAGAATTTGTTCTCTTTAATCCAATCGAGAGGATATGCCGCCACTTCTCTTGAATATGGGTGTGTCCAACTATCTGAAGAACATTCAATAGCAGTGTGAGGAGCATTTACAACAGGATTGTCTTTTGCATCAAAATCTCCATTAGAAATTTTTTCACACTCTCTTTTGATGGCTTTCATTGATTCTATAAATCTGTCTATCTCTTCTTTTGGTTCACTTTCTGTTGGTTCAACCATAAGTGTCTCATGTACAGGGAATGAGAGAGTTGGTGCATGGAATCCATAATCCATCAGGCGCTTTGCAATATCTGTAGAACCAACTCCAAATTTCTCTTTGAAATCTCTACAATCGAGCAAACATTCATGAGCCACTCTTCCTGTTGCGCCGGAGTAAACAGTTGGATAGTAGTCCTTTAACTCTATTGCAATGTAGTTGGCATTAAGAATTGCAACCTCAGAACTCTCTTTAAGTCCTTTTGCGCCAAGGAGTTTTATGTATGCGTGAGTTATAGGGAGTAAGAGAGGATTTCCCTCCGGAGCGGCACTTACGGCATCAATTTCATTATTTTCAAAAGGATGTCCTGGTAAATATGGAGCAAGCTCTGCAGTTGAACAAATTGGACCTACCCCCGGACCGCCGCCACCGTGAGGCATTGCAAATGACTTATGAAGATTTAAGTGACAAATATCTGCACCAATTATACCCGGACTTGTAAGTCCGATTTGTGCATTCATATTTGCACCATCCATATAAACCTTTCCTCCGTTAGTGTGAATTGCATCTATAATTGCCTTAATTTCAACCTCAAACACACCGTGAGTACTTGGGTAAGTTATCATTAGCCCTGCAAGATTTTCGCCAGCGGCATTTGCTTTCTCTTTAAGCTCTGCCACATTAATGTTTCCGTTTTCATCACATCCTACCAATTCTATTTCAAAGCCGGACATTGCAGCAGAGGCAGGGTTTGTTCCATGAGCACTTGTTGGAATAATCATTATTTTTCTATTGCTCTGACCATTGGCATCGAAATATCTCTTGATGGTTTTAAGCCCCGCATATTCGCCTGCTGCACCGCTGTTTGGCTGAAGCGAACAAGCGTATAGTCCTGTAATTTTGCACAAATCTTCTTTAAGTTCAGCGATAAGTTCACAATAACCTTCGATCTGATCTTTTGGTGCAAGAGGGTGAATATTAGTGAATTCTGCCCAACTGAGAGGCATCATTTCTACTGCGGCGTTAAGCTTCATTGTACACGAACCAAGCGGAATCATAGAGTGAGCAAGAGATATATCTTTTCTCTCCAGCATTTTTATAAATCTCATCATTGCACTCTCGCTATGGTACATATTGAACACTTTTTGAGTAAGGATTGGAGTTGTACGAGCCATAAACTCCCTCTTAAAACAGTGATGTTCTTTAACTGGCTGCATTTGTGATAGATCTGCCCCACTATGGCAACAACAGTTTGGCTGTACATCAAATATTTCAAATAGAGTGTGCGCCTCTTTTTTGCAGCTTAGTTCATCAAAACTTATTCGTATAACACCACACTTGTCACAATAGAACAAATTTATCTCTTTTGCCAGCGCTTTTTCTTTAATCCCATTTATATCAAGGGGTTGTCCATTCTTCCCTTTTATCTCGATGGTGTCATAGAATTCTTTGGTTGTAAGCTCATATCCTGCCTCCTCTAAGTGATGAGCAAATCTGTGCGCCCATTTTTCTCCATTTTGGGCAATCTGCTTTAGTCCATCCGGTCCATGATAAACAGCATACATTCCACTCATTGTAGCCATCAAAGCTGTTGCAGTACAAACATTGGATGTTGCCTTTTCTCTCTTGATATGTTGCTCTCGCGTCTGAAGTGCCAACCTATACGCCTTATTACCCAACCTGTCAATAGTTTGACCGATAATTCTTCCTGGAATGTTTCTCTTATATTCCTCTTTTGTAGCAAGATAACCGGCTGTAGGGCCTCCAAGTCCCATAGGAAGTCCAAGTCTTTGAGTGCTTCCAACAGCAATATCAGCTCCCCACGCAGCAGGCTCTTTGAGAGTAGCAAGTGCTAAAATATCGCAATAGGCAGTTACCAGACCCCCCTTTGCGTGAACTTTTTCGCAGAACTGAGAATAATCTCTCACCTCTCCATTTGCACAAGGGTATTGAATAATAGCACCAAAGAGTGAATCGCTGAGTTCAATAGTCTTATAATCACCTTCAACTATCTTAATACCAAGACCTTCTGCGCGGGTTCTTAAGACACTCTTAACCTGAGGGAATACTTGAGAATCTACAAACAGCTCATTATTACCCGCTTTGATTGCATCGCGAGAACGAAGATTGAACATTACACGAGCCGCCTCTGCCGTTGCCTGAGCATCATCTAACATAGAACAATTAGAGAGCGAAAAGCCTGTAAGAGAGCAAATAACAGTCTGGAAGATGAATAATGCCTCTAATCTGCCCTGAGAAATTTCTGCTTGATATGGGGTGTATGATGTGTACCAGCACGGATTTTCAAAAATATTTCTCACAATAACAGGAAGTACGCCTGTACCATAATTTCCCATTCCAATCAGTGAACGGAATTTTTTGTTTTTAGATGCAATATCTTTTAAATGAGCAAGATACTCATTCTCAGAAAGAGGAGCATCCATTTCTAAATCTTTATTCATCAGAATGTTTTGAGGAACTGTCTGAGAAATAAGCTCTTCCATAGAATTAACCCCAATAGCTTTGAGCATCTGTTGAATATCTGCCTCGCGCGGCCCTATGTGTCTTTGTGTAAAAGTGTATGCCATAATATCTAAATCTAAAAGTATTCGGTTAAAAGTGGAAAGCAAAAATAAACAATTTTATTAACATTGTTGTAAAGTTTTAGACTGTCTAAATTTTAGGGAGGGGCACATTACAAAATCTCGTTTAGAATGCCGCAGAAAAGGGTTATGCCTGTTTTTAGAAGATTGTCGTTAAAATCGAATTCCGTGGAGTGTATTGGAGGAAGATTTTCGCCCGCTCCAAGGTTGAAAAAGCTACTCTTTTTGCCATTTGCCAGATAAGAGAAATCATCACTTCCACGGTCTCCAATTTCATTTTTGATTATTTCAAGGTTTAAATCTTTGGCAACTTTTTCTACAACAATATTAGCGTCCCGATGGTTTATTGTTACAGGAAAACGATCGCAGAAAACTATTTCTGTTTCTATTTTGTTTTTTGCAACCCCTGCATTCATCTGATTGGTTTCTGAAAAATTTGCGACAACCATTTCTGCAGCAATCTTTATTTGCTCAATTAAGGAGTTTAAGGCCTCTTCGTTTGCTCCCCTCACCGTAAGGCAAACACATCCATCTGCCGGTGCTGTTCCAAAGTTCTCTTCCCCAACTTTAATTCCTATACAAGTAGAAAAAGCATCTTCTTTATTAAGAGAAGCGACGGCTAAAACAAAATTTGAAACAAGTTCACCGATTCGTGAACTATTCTCTGGTTCAGACGCATGCGCCGGAACACCCTTAAAAGAGATTTTCATTCCGGTAGAACCCCACGCATAACAATTCGGGAAAATAATAACGCAGTTCTCTTTAAAGCCCGGCCAATTGTGAAGAGCAAATGCCCACTGATAATCAATCTTCTGTTCGGGATGCAACCTATTGAAAATTTCAATATCCTCTACCATTTTTTTTGCCCCCGTACCAATCTCCTCTTCCGGCTGAAACAGCAAATATACGCTTCTGAAATCAGTTTTGTCTGAAGCTTTTATATCTTTAAAAGCGACACTCTCTTTTTGCAACTTAGAAAGCCATTGAGCAACACCGCACAAGATTATCATGTGCCCATCGTGACCACATTTGTGGCCGATAGGCAAAGCATCCAGTTCTGCTCGTAAAAGTATATTACCCTTATTATCAGTTTCTTGCAAAGCAATACTATCGGAAACAGGTAGTGCAAATTCAGCAATAACTCCGCACCCTCCAATGCCGGTATAAATGTTTATGGGATTCAGTTTTTGAAGATACTCTGTAATCAATTGTGCCGTTTCCCCCTCATTGCCAGAAACACAGGGATGGGCGTGGATTTTTTTTCGCAACAACTTTAATTCCCGAAAGTTCACTCCCGATAAATCTATCTTTAACATGGTTCAAAAATAGTAAATTCAACCACGAAAGACAAAAATATAAATCTAATTACCCAATAAATTATCAAAAAGTATAAGTTTCCAAAGTATTACAAATAATACTGCCATAACTAACAAAGAGACTAATAATATACCAATAATCCAAGGTCTTAATCTGTTAGCTACCTGCCTCTTTTTCTCAGAAGCAGATTTATTCATAAAATATGCAATAATACTTAATATTAGCGCAAATATGCCAGGAAACCATGTTAATAATGTTGCAATAATTGAGTATATAAGCAACTGTGTTAAAGATATATCCTTTTTCATACACTAAAGAGAATTAGAAAAATAATATTATGTATAATGATGTAATCCTAATTTTGAATAATGCAGTAAACAAAATCCCCTACGGCTTATTCTTCTTACGTAATTTCTTTAAACACGTTGGTAGAAATAGTTCCACCAATAAACAGAAGCTTCCGCAATGGATAAAATACTGGCGCTTATTATCCCTTCTTCCGAATCTTTAGAAAAATGAGAATGGTCCCACGCAGATATTAGATCATCCATTTTATTTTCCAATTCTGCAATAGAAAGATTTACTTTTCCTTTTATGAGAATGCATTCTTTTATCGTTTAGATAAAATTCCTAAGCGGTAATATAATCGGGTTTGTGCAAAAATAAATATATCATTAAAAATATTAATGCGCAATATCCTATTATTAAAATAGTTACCACAAGTGGTCTCATTCTGACAGATAACGTTCTTTTCTGCTCTTTACTGCTTTGTTCCAAATGAAATGCTATCAATGAACAAATCATCGGAATTATTCCTATAATAAACGAAATTGCAAAAAGAACAATGGAAAAGATTAATGTCTTTTTTGAAAAATCTGTTATCTTACTGTTGTTAATTACATTATCCCCAACCATAAATAGATCCTATATAATAAAAATATTTTCACTAAAACTATGTAAAAAATAAAAACATAAGGAATAAATTGCCAGTTCTTTTTAACCAATTTCCTCATAAAAGGAATGGAAATTAGGAGTAACAATATAAATATAATAACACTATACATCTTTATCTTTTTTTAATGATTTCTGTACATAATTTTCCACCATGAGTATTGTAGCACCCCCCTTTTCCATTACTGTGTTCATCTAAACATAAACCCTTGGCGACGGCATAAAAACAGTCACTACCAATAAAATTTATATGGCGCTGTATACCAGTCTCATCATTTTCTCCATTACCAAGTGGTCCATTATAGTCCATACACCTCGGGGCATTTGTTTCTGGATTTGTATCACCTTTTGTTGAACAACAAGACATAGGGTTCATTGAGGATATAAAATCAATGCAATAGCAAGAAATAATACTTTTTTCATAAATCAGATATTGTTACAGTTAATTAAATATAAATAATATTGGTTCGCTTAAACCAGCTAGTTTCTTCTACTTGTTTGCACCAAACTACTATTATCTGCAATTATTTTTATAC
>CADBRQ010000019.1 GCA_902797115.1 uncultured Bacteroidia bacterium | reverse complement strand
TCCTTTAACTGCCATATCAATCAGAGAGAGAGAAATTTTCTCCGATGCAGGCTGGACTTGTAATAGTATGTTTGTTGGTATCATATTTATGTATTTTATTAATTATCTTATTCCTGCTTATTCCTGTTTTCCTTTTTCTCTTTCTTAGTTCTTTCTTCTTCTATTACTGCGTTTTATAGGGGTATTCTATTCGTGTGAGGAAAAGGGCGTTGCCTGGTACACTTGCTCCTGCCGCACATCTTGAACGCTCGCTTAGCACCTCTTCTATCCATTCCGGTTCTCTGCGATGCATTCCTACTTCAAGAAGTGAGCCAACCATTGCTCTTACCATATTTCTAAGAAACCTGTCTGCAGAGACAGTAAATACCCATCTCTCCCCTTTGCTTATCTCTGCAAATGGCTCTCCTGTTTTGGCTTTTCTCCAGTATGCCTCTGTTGCTGTGCAGATTGTGGTTTTATTATCACTTCCTGTTTTTTGCAAACTTTTAAAATCTCTCTTCCCGATAAGATATTGTGCAGCCAAATTCATAGCTTGAAAATCTATCTCAGGCGCTTTTACATAAAATGCGAAAGCAGAGAGAAACGGATCGGGAGTGAGGGAGATAAAGTATTGATAAGTCCTGCTGATGGCATCAAATCTGGCGTGTGCCTCCTGTGATACCGAAAAAATATTGTGAACCCTTATGGAAATGGGTAAAATGGCATTTAATTTGTATAGAAAATCTCGCTTCGCAGCCCCTTTTAACGGTATGGGAGAGAGAATTTGAGTGTGAGCAATGTAATTGATAGCATTAACAAAACTATCTGTTCTACCAGCCCCAACAATCTTAATCTCTTCTTTGCAAAGCAGCGTAAATGCTTTTTGAAGTTCTGCTTGAACACTTTGTGCATTTAACTGCGATTGCCAGCCGCTGAATGAGGCGCCGTTATATGAGAGGCGAATGAAATAATTCATAGCAACAAAGATAGTAAATAAATAATAGATTTTTAAGACATTATGGAAATTGTAAACATTAGCCAGTTGAACGAGAAAATCCAGAAAGAGAGTGCCTTTGTGGATATTATCTCAATGGAAATGAACAAAGTTATTGTAGGACAGAAAAATCTCATAGAGAGTTTGTTGATAGGTTTGCTTGCAGACGGGCATTTGCTTTTAGAGGGTATGCCAGGTCTTGCTAAAACCTTGGCAATAAGTACTCTATCAACAATCATAGATGCCAAATTCAACCGTATTCAGTTTACTCCGGATTTGCTCCCGTCAGATATTGTGGGTACTATGATCTACTCTCAAAAAAATGAGCAGTTTGCAGTTAAACAAGGTCCTGTCTTTGCAAACTTTGTACTTGCCGATGAGATAAACCGTTCTCCTGCCAAAGTTCAGAGTGCCCTTTTGGAGGCTATGCAAGAGAGGATGGTAACTATAGGAGATACTACTTATCCACTCCCTAAACCTTTCCTTGTAATGGCAACGCAAAACCCTATAGAGCAGGAGGGTACATATCCTCTTCCAGAGGCGCAGATGGACCGTTTTATGCTAAAGGTTATTGTGAACTATCCTCAAAAATTAGAGGAAAAACTTATTGTTAAGATGCATAACCAGAAGGAGTTTCCTCATGCAAATCCTATGTTGAAACCGGAAGACATCATCCGTGCGCGCGAAGTTGTGCAGGAGGTTTACATAGATGAAAAGGTTGAGAACTATATTGTTGATATAGTGTATGCTACAAGAACTCCGGAAGAGTATGGATTAGGAAAAATTAAAAACTTTATTCAATATGGCGCATCGCCGAGAGCAAGTATATCATTAGCAAAAGCGGCTAAAGCTTATGCCTTTATAAAGAGAAGGGGTTATGTTATTCCGGAAGATGTGAGAGCAGTTGTGTATGATGTTTTAAGACACCGTATTGGTCTGACATACGAGGCAGAGGCAGAGAATATTACAACAGAGAACCTCATTACTGAGATTGTTAATGTTGTGGCAGTTCCTTAATGAAACCGGCAGAGTTTAAATCTTTATAAATTTTATTCAGAAATGGATAGTGAACTGTTAAAAAAAGTTCGTAAGATTGAGATAAAAACCAAAGGGCTCTCTCATCAGATTTTTGCAGGAGAGTACCATTCCGCGTTTAAGGGGAGAGGTATGGCTTTCAGCGAGGTTAGGGAGTATAGTTACGGAGACGATGTGCGAAATATGGATTGGAATGTTACTGCCCGTCTTCGTTCTCCGTACATCAAAGTTTATGAAGAGGAGAGGGAGTTGACCGTTATGCTTCTTGTAGATGTCAGTTCCTCAAGTATTTTTGGTACAACACAAAAGACAAAAAGAGAACTTGTTGCAGAGATAGCAGCCGTACTCTCATTTTCGGCCTCAATAAATAATGACAAGGTAGGGGCTTTATTCTTCTCCAATAAAGTAGAGAAGTTTATACCTCCAAAGAAAGGGCGTACTCATCTACTCAGAATACTCTCGGAACTTCTTGAATTTAAGCCTGTTGAGTCTGGCACAAATATATCCGAAGCACTTAGGTTTTTGTCTAATGCAATAAAGAAAAAGTGTACGGCATTTCTCCTTTCAGACCTCTTGGATGTAGATGCTCAAGGTAATCCCAACTACGAAGAGGCACTCAAGATAGCAGTGAACCGTCATGAGTTGTCTGCTATAAATATCTATGATCCAAGGGAAAGAGAGATTCCGAATATTGGTTATGTGAGAGTCAGAGATGCAGAAACGGGGGCTACAGATTGGATAGACACCTCTTCAAAAGCTGTCAGAAATGCTTATTCATCATGGAGTCATAAAGCTTTTGCAAATGCAGCAACGCTCTTTAACCGTTATAGGGTAGATAGTGTAAGTATTTCAACAGAAGATGATTATGTAAAGAGTTTAATCTCATTCTTTAAAAAGAAATAGGAATATTATGAGGAAGAAAAGATATTTAAGAAGAATAATCCTACTCCCGATACTGTTATCTGTTTTTTCCTTTCTCTCTGTGAATTACGCAGGTGCGCAGAGGGGGAAAAACAGTGAAGTGCCGCTCCTTTCAAAGGATTCTATACTCATCGGCGACCAAGTTTTGTGGAGTAAAGAGTTTACCCTAAAGAATGTTGTGGAATACCAAGTAATTCCATACGCTGAGGTGCTTCAGAAAGATACAAATATCAATGGTGCAGTGGAGGTTGTTGCAGATTTGGAGATAGAAGAGGTTTCTATTAAAGATGAGCTCAAAACCCTAAGAGCCAAGATGTTACTCACAAGTTTCGACAGCGGCTCATATCAGCTCCCTGCTCCAATAATTATGTTCCGTCTCCCAGACGGTACTGTAGATACTGTATCTTTAGGTAGTTGCGAACTTTATGTTAATTATTTGGGTATAGATACAACTGCCTTCACTCCATTCGAGATTAAGGGGCAGGCAAAATATCCTTTCTCATACAAGGTGCTGATTCCTTGGATTATAGCCTTTTTACTAATAGCCCTTTTAGTTGCCGCGCTTCTGTGGTATCTTAAATACAGAAAAGACAAAGCTGCCGGTAAATTTGCAGATCCTCCTCATATTGTGGCTCTTAAAAAGTTAGAGAAGCTAAGGAAAGAGAAGGCTTGGCAGGGAGGAAAGGAGAAAGCATACTATTCTGGTATTACCGATACGCTAAAAGAATACATAGGTAAAAGGTATGGTTTTGGTGCTGTTGAGATGACTTCTGCAGAGATAACCCAGGCACTTGAAGAGGAGCATATCGAGAATAAACTTTTTGGAGAGCTCAAAGATATGTTGTCGCTTGCAGACTTGGTAAAATTTGCAAAGCACACCCCTTCTATTACAGAGAACGAGAACTCGATGCATACAGCAGTTAATTTTGTCAACTACTCATATATGAGGCAGTTAGATGAAGAGAAGCAGGCGGAAGTATCTAAAGAGGGGGAGAATAAGAGTGTAGATTTTTATGTTGATGAAAAATTGCAGAAGGAGGAAGAAGTAAGGAGGGCAGAGGATGCAATTTTAAACTATAAGGAGGATAAATAAGATGTTTTTCCAATATCCCAAAGTACTCTATCTGTTGTTTATTTTAATCCCGATGGTTCTTCTCTATATTTGGAGAGAGATTAGGGGTAAGCATCCTTATTTGAATGTCTCTTCTATAACCCCTTGGAGTGCAGGTGAGAAGAATAGTTTTAAAAAACTTCTCAGACATGTTCCTTTTATTTTGAGATGTTTAGCTGTAACTGCCCTGATTCTTGCCATTGCTCGTCCTAAATCTACTACCATGTTCGAAAAGACATCGAGTGAAGGTATTGATATAGTGTTAGATATAGATGTCTCTTCAAGTATGCTCGCGATGGATTTTAAACCCAACAGAATAAATGCGGCAAAAGATATTGCTGTGCAGTTTATTTCTCAGAGGCCGGCGGATAGAATGGCGTTAGTTGTTTTTGCGGGAGAGAGTTACACGCAGTGTCCGCTCACTACAGACAGGGCAACGCTTATCAATATGTTGAAGGAGGTTGATGTTGGAATTATAGATGATGGTACAGCTATTGGCACAGGGTTGGCAACAGGTGTGAGCCGTCTAAAAACTTCTGATGCTAAAAGCAGAGTCATCATTCTTTTAACCGATGGTGTAAATAATGCCGGAGAGGTCTCGCCAAGCATGGCAGCAGACCTTGCACAGACCTATGGTATAAGGGTTTACACAATTGGAGTAGGGGCTATGGGCGAGGCACCATATCCTTTCCCTGGTTATGGTGTCCAGAATGTTCCGGTAGAAATTGATGAACCGCTTCTGAAAGAGATTGCAGAAAAGACAGGTGGCAAATACTTCAGAGCAACAGACAACACAAAGCTTATTGAGATTTATTCTGAGATTAATAAGATGGAGAAGAGCATAACTCAAACGGAGGCATTTGCACAATACAAAGAGTTGTTTATGATTTTTGCTCTTATGGCGTTTGTGGCAGTTGCATTGGAGATAATATTTAAACTCTTTATTACTAAACATTTACCAGATTAAAGGAGGGAATTATGTTAGGTTTTGTATATCCCAAATTTTTACTTTTGATATTTGCTATTCCGCTCTTTTATCTTTTTTACGGATGGTATAAAAGAGGTAGAAACAAAAGAATCAGGAAGTTCGGTAATCCCGATATGGTTGATGCCCTTATGCCGGAGCGTTCTAAAAGCAGGGGGTGGCTGAAACTCACACTCTTCTCTATCTCGTGGTTCTTTCTGATGTTAGGTCTTGCCCGACCTCAGATTGGGGCAAAACTGAAAGAGACAAAGGAGAATGGTGCCGAGATAATGATTGCATTAGATGTCTCTAACTCAATGCTTGCCAAGGATTATTCTCCTAACCGTCTGCAGAGGGCAAAGATGGATATCTCCAGAATAGTTGACCGTCTCCATTCAGACAGAATAGGGCTGGTAATCTTTGCCGGAGAAGCATTCGTACAGCTCCCTATTACAGCAGATTATGTATCGGCAAAGATATTTCTGAACAGTATAGACAATACATCCGTTCCAATTCAGGGAACATCTTTGGCAGATGCAATTTACACTTGCTCAAGAAGTTTCTCTCAAGAAGCTATGGAGGGGAGTAACAATCGTGCCATAATTCTTATTTCGGATGGAGAAGACCATGAGGGAGAGGCAGTTGATGCAGCTCGCGATGCGGCTTCCGAAGGTATCAAGGTTTATTGTGTAGGGGTTGGAACTCCGGAGGGTGTACCTATCGAGATGGAAAATGGGCAAATGCTCAGAGATAAAGAGGGAAATATTGTTGTTACGAAGCTGAATGAGCAGATACTTAAAGAGATAGCAGATGCAGGCAATGGTGCTTATATTAAAGCTACAGATGGAAGTTTTGGACTCAGTGAGATACTCGATAATATCAGAAATTTAAAAAAGACTTCGTATCAGAGCATTGCCTTTGCAGAGTATGATGAGCAGTATATGTACTTTTTTGGTATAGCATTGTTTTTCTTATTGTTAGAATTTTTAATTGGTAATAGAAAATTGAAAAAGACACTGTTTTTAATAACACTCCTTCTCACTGTAACCAGTGTTCAATCGTTCGCACAAGCAGACAGGGCTGAGGTTAGAAAAGGAAATAAATTCTTTAAGAATGAGCACTTTAAGCAAGCAGAAGTAGAGTATCGTAAAGGTTTGTTGAAAGATTCTTTGAGTATAAAAGGAAATTATAACTTAGGAAACACCCTTTACAAGTTGCAAGATTATCAGGGGGCGGCAAATGCGTATGCTTCTGTAGCAGATACTGTTGCAAAAGTTCCATTTACACCCTCATGGAATGGTGTAACTACCCAAGTTCCGCAGATGGATAAGAAGACCAAAACTATTCCTTACGAAAAATATCAAGGTGTTCAGAGCGATGAGTCAAACTATTTCTTTAATCTTGGGAATACTCTTTTGGCTGCTCAACAATACGATAAAGCTATGGAGGCGTTTAAACAATCTTTAATCAGAAACCCTGGAGATATGAGTGCCAAAGCAAGCTATGAGTATGCGAAAAAGAAGATGAAAGATCAACAGAACCAAGATAATCAACAAGATCAGAATAAAGATAATCAGGATCAGAACAAAGATAACCAAGACCAGAATAAAGATAATCAGGACCAAAATAAAGACAATCAAGACCAGAACAAAGATAATCAGGACCAAAATAAAGATAACCAAGATAAGAACAAAGATAATCAGGACCAGAACAAGGATAACCAAGACCAAAATAAGAATAATCAAGATCAAAACAAAGATCAGAACCAAGACCGGAATAAGGATAATAACGAGCAGAATCAAGGGCAGTCGGAGGGAAAAATGAATCAGCAGACGGCAGCGCAACTGCTTCAGGCAATACAAGATAAAGAGAATCAAACTCAAGAAAAGGTAAATAAAGCAAAAGCTCTGCAAGCGAAATCTAAAAAGAAAGATAAGAATTGGTAACTTTGTAGCAGAAATAAGTGAGTATGTTCAAGAGAATTTTTAATATAGTTTTATTTTTATTGCTCTTTGCCACAGCTGGCTATTCTCAGATAAACTTTGAAGTTCAAGCCCCATCTGTGGTTTCTCAGGGAGAGCAGTTTAGTGTAAAGTTTACAGCGAATGCCCGCATCGAGAATTTTACCCCTCCAACATTTTCAGGAGCACAAGTTTTAGCAGGTCCGGCACCATCGCAGAGTAGTTATACACAAATAATAAACGGAAAGCGCACAGACTCTTTTGAACATACATATACTTATGTGTTAGTTGCCGGAGATCAATCGGTTATAGCAATTTCACCTGCGAATGCAACTATTGGGGGAAATCAGTATAATTCTCGTCCTGTAACAATAGAGGTTGTCAGTGGCGGTGCTCCTGCTTCTTCATCTTCTGTCCCTTCAACACCATCTGCTCCAGCTTCTCAAAGTTACGGAGGGGGTTATCCATCGGGTACTTCAGATTCTTTTTCAGACTTAGAGGAGAGCGATAACATCACCTATGGAAAAGCAGATCTTTTTTTACGTCTGCATTTAAATAAAAGGAAAGTTGTTAAAGGAGAGCCAATTATTGCAACCCTTAAATTATATACCCGTTCCGGAATTGCAGGTTTTGAAGATGTTAAATTCCCTGTTTTCAATGGATTTTGGAGTCAGGAGACAGAGAGTCCCCAAAACATAAATTTTTCCAGAGAAAAAGTGGGAAATCAAATATATAACAGTGCAGTTCTTCGTAAGTGGGTAATAATGCCGCAACAGACAGGAACACTCTCTATTGAGTCGGCAGAACTTGTTTGTCAGGTGCAAGTTATGGAGAAAGCTCAAAGAGGTAGAAGCTGGTTGGATGATTTCTTTGCAACCGACACCTACACCATACAGAAAAAGAGACTCTCTACCGGCGTTCAAAATGTTACTGTTCAGCAACTTCCTGCAGGAGCACCTTTAGATTACGGAGGTGGAGTCGGAAGATTCAATATGAATGTTCATCTATCTAAAGATTCTCTGAAGAGTAATGATGCAGGTTCTCTGATTGTTGAGATATCCGGTTCTGGAAACTTGAATCTTATTGAGACACCATCTGTCAGACTTCCAGGAGATTTTGAGACATACGATGTAGTGACTACCAATAATTTCTCAAACTCTGCCGATGGAGCGCAAGGAAAGAGAACTTTTGAATTTCCGTTTATTCCTCGTGTTGAGGGAGAGTATAGATTGGAGCCAATCTCCTATTCGTATTATGATATTTCGCAAAGGCGGTATGTTACCTTGACTTCAGACACTTTATATCTGAAAGTTTCTAAAGGAGACGGAGTTACATCGAATAATTATACAGATTTTGCCACCCAGCGTGGAGTAAGCAATTTAGGGGAAGATATCAGATACATTAAAAGCGATAAGCCATTTTTGAAAAAGAGGGGTCATTTTCTGCTCTCTTCCAAGTTATTCTATCTGATTGCTGCTCTGATTATTTTATTTACTTTCCTCTGCGATAGGATATTAAAGAGGAATCGCAAACTCTCTGCAGATGTTGTGAGAACAAAGAATCGCCGAGCAAACAAAATCGCAAAGGTTAAATTGCGTAATTCTCAAAACTATCTTAAAGAGAATAAGGTACAAGAGTTCTACGCAGAATTGCACACTGCTCTTCACGGATATATTGCAGACAAACTTGCTATACCTCAGGCAGATATGCAGAAAGATACAATAGTTTCTCAACTTTCTCAAAGAGGTGTGGCACAAGAAAAGAGAGATGAATTTATACATTTGTTAGATGAGTGTGAAATGATCAGATACTCTCCGAATGCCACTTCTCAAAATATGAATGAACATTATAAGCAGGCTGGCGAGCTTATCTCATACTTTGAAAGCAAATTATAGAAAAATGTATCGCTGAGAAAATTAAAGATATGAAAAAGATATTTTACATACTTGTTTCTTTATTTATAACTACCTCTGTTGCAGCTCAAGGCAGAGTTCAGGATTCTTTGTGGCAAAGTGCCAATGATAATTATGCGATGGGTGATTTCAACTCTGCAATTGAAGATTATAATGCCATAGTTGAGGGTGGTTTTGAGAGTGCAAAGCTCTACTATAATCTCGGAAATTCATATTACAGGGTGAGGAATATGGGAATGGCGGTTGTTTGCTATAAGCGGGCTTTAAAGTTAGAACCTTCTAATCGCGATGCGAAAGCAAACCTTGCCATGGCTAAGGCAAGATGTGTAGATAAGATAGAGCAAGTGCCGGAATTTATGGTAGTTACATGGATTAAGAGCATAAGGGATTCTCTCTCGTCAAATTCTTGGGCAATAATTACTTTGATAGGGTTGTTTCTCCTTTCAATCTTGTTTTTGCTCTTCAGATTTTCAAGAAACAGAGGGGGTGCTAAACTATCTTTTATTTTATCGCTGATTATTCTGTGTGCTGTAATTATCTCTTTATTATTCTCTCTCTCTGCATACAACAAAGCAAAAGGGGGAGACGATGCTGTAGTCATATCTGCTGTCGGGAGCGTGAAGAGTTCTCCTTCACAAGATGGCAGTCCTGTATTTATTCTTCATGAAGGAACTGAGGTAGAGATACTTGAAACTCTTGAAGGGTGGAGTAAGATAGAGATTTCGGATGGGCGTCAGGGGTGGATGAAAAATTCGGAACTGGAGGTAATTTAGCAAAGTTGAAAATACTTTGCTATTTTTGTATAGAAATAACCAATTATAAATAAATTCTTTATGAGAAAGTTTTTCTATACTGTTGCCGTTTTGTTGCTTTCCGTTATTTTTGTTAACATTGCTAATGCTCAGAGTATCAATGAAAAATATGGTCAAAAACTTTTAGACGGCTCTTCTTTTGGTACAAGAATTCCTGCTGCAAGTGATGGAAGTCTAAAGTTTGCCATAATGAGCGATGTTCATATTTCCATTGGAGCAAACAGCGAAAAGTGGACAGCCGCTTGTGTTGATGATGTTAATAAGAATCCTGATATTCAGTTTGTTATCATTAGTGGAGATATTGCAAACTTTGGATCGGATGAAGAGATACGCTCTGCCAAGAATATTTTTGACGCTTTAGAAAAGCCATGGTTTATTATCCCCGGTAATCACGATGCAACTTGGAGTGAGAGCGGTACGAATACTTTTCAGAAAGTATTTGGTTATGAGAGATTTGAATTTGAAGCAGGGGATATTAAGTTTTTAGGAACTCCTTGCGGGCCAAATATCAGAATGGCTCCGGCACTTATTCCTCGTGAAAGTTGGATTTGGTTGGAGGAGCAGATAAATTCTATGAGCGACAGTCAGCCATTATTCTTTGTAAATCACTATCCTTTAGATACTTCCCTTCTTAAATATAATGAAGTGATAGAGCTTCTCAAAAAGAAGAATATTCAGATGGTGCAGAGCGGACACTGGCACTCCAATCAAGCTATGGAGTATGAGGGCATTCCGGGGGTGATTGTACGTTCAACTCAAAAGGATGCTAAAAGAGAACCCGGTTATGTAATCTGCGATATACGAGGCTCTCTCATCTCATTCAGTGAGAAGACAGTTGGGGATGCTAACCCTAAATCTCCTTGGTACAGAGTGAGAATGAGCAATGGACCGGCATATTCCAAAGATATAGTTTACCCTCATCCGATAAATAAATTCAATGAAGAATTTCCAAATGTTAAGCCATTGTGGAGGTATGAGAATAATGCAGATATAGGTTGTGCAGCAGCCATTTATACCCATCGCGATGGAGATTTAATCTCAATGGATTCCAAGAATTTTACTCAAAAAGGTGCCAACATTATCCCTTATTCGGGCTCTGAAGTGAAGAGGGGAGATTTGGTAATTTTTGCTGATGAGGCAGGTAAGATCCGGGCTCTCAATGCGTTAGATGGTTCACTTGTTTGGGAATATACTACAGAAGGAAAAATTTTCTCTTCACCAGCAGTTAGCAAAGGGCTTGTAGTTGTTGGCAGCACAGATAGTTATATTTATTGCCTGACTGCCGATAAGGGAACTCTGAAATGGAGAGTAAAATGTGAAAAATCTGTTATTGGCTCTGCAACTATCTATAATGGCGTTGTTTACATTGGAGCATCTGACGGAAAGTTTAGAGCATTGGATCTTAAAAGCGGTAAGATTAAGTGGGTTTACAATGGGTTAAAAGGTGCGGTTGTCTCTAAGCCGTTTGTTGATAATGAGCAGGTTGTGATTGGAGATTGGGCAAATCGGGTTTATTCATTTTCAACCTCTAACGGTAAAGTTCAGTGGATCTGGCACACCCCTCGCTCTCTTTATAATTTTGCTGCAGCTCAGGTGTGGCCTATAAAATCTAATGGAAAAATTATTGTGGTTTGTCCCGATAGGTTTAGTTATCAGATAGATGCACGCACCGGAGAGACTGTTGCCAGTAATTATGGAGGCAGAGAAGCGATAGGGCTTGCTCTCGACGGTAATTCATATTACATAAAATCTATGAAAGATACAGTCAAATGTATCTCAACCATTTTACCGGTTGCTATGGTTTCTGATATAGATCCCATTGCCTCAGGAAGATCTATCCCCTCCGCTTCTTCTTCTAAAGAGGTGATTCAGGAGGAGGCCCCTATTAAGGCGAGCGGTGCAGGTAAGACTATTAAGGTTTCGGCATCGGCAACAGGTATAACCGGAAATAGTGCTGAAGGCGTAGCTCCTACCGGCACTGCGGCAAGATCCGATGTTTCAAATCCTAACGGTTTTGGCAGCGAGCGTCTTCAGAACAAAGATAAAGATGGAAAGCCGATTCCAACATCAAAAGTGCTGTGGACAAGTATGCCGGGCTATAACTATGAGATAGGGCCAACTCCTATAACATCTATTGCCGGTGTGGGAAAAGATAATGCAGGTCTGATTTTTATCGCGACAGATAAAGGTAATATCTTTGCCCTGAACGCATTGGATGGCTCACTTGCTTTCAGACATAAAGTGAGCGGTGCTCTTATAAACTACATTATGCCAATAGGTACCACTCAACTTTTAGTTAGCACAATGGACGGTGTAGTAGCTTTATTGGAATATTAAATAATAGATAATAAATATTAAATATTAAATAGAAAGCTCTTTAGGAGAGTTAGTTTTTTAGTGCAGTATAAGAGTATATCTTTTTACGTTTTTGCAATTTTTTGTTCTAATTTTGAATAGATAAAACTGCTTATCTGTTAACGTATCTATAAGATAAACAAGCGGTTACAAAGTAGAAGATAGCTTGCGTCCAAAGAGTGAAAAACTCACGGGCAGCTTCTCCTATGTCTGCCCCCATAGAATTAATTTCAACAAAACCTTGTACCCCGGCGGTTGCAGGGAAGATATATGAAAAGTATTTCCAAAAACTTGGGAAGTTTGACCAAGGCCACGTTAAACCGCTCATAAACAACAAGATAATACTCATAAAGAGAAAGAGAACCATTCCGGTTTCTCTGTTCTTGACAAAAACGCTCCAGGTTTGCGAGAAGAAGATAACAGCAAAAAGGAACGGAACCATAAAACGGTAAATATCCCACGGAGAGCCATAATGCGGCAGCCCAAAAATCCTCGGTACGATTAGGAGAATGTAGGCAGAAATAACAGAATAAATTATATAATAAGCCCCGCCCCTTCCTAAAACATGGCAGAATACACCTCTATGAGATAAATCCGCACGTTCCAATAGTTTACCGCTTTCTTGCTGCTCGCGTCTGGTACCTGCCATCATTCCAATACCAAGAAACAGAAGTTGATGTATTATCAGTATGAGTACACCTGGAACAAAGTAACTCGCAAAACCGCTTCCCGGGTTAAAAATGGCAATCATATCGCTCTTGATAGGTTCCGCTCCTGCCCGAGCTTCCTGAAGAGTTGCCCCTTCTGCCAATAATCTCTCTTGATTGATCTTTTTGCTCTCTTCTAACATAACATAGTTTACAGCAAGTCCTATGTTTTTGTATATGAACATTGTTGCCATATTTATATATACACTTATAACCGTTTGAGCAGTAGGGTTATAGCGATTCTTTTCAAAATCTTTTGGGATAACTATTATGGCATGGATATCTCTGCTCTTCATAAGATCCATCCCTTCATCCATATTAACAATGCTTACCAATGAGATTTCACGGGTGGCTTCAAGTTTTTTGACATACGAGCGGCTTTGAGAAGAGCCACATTCATCAATAATACCGACAGGAATCTCTGTAACATTTTCTCCCAAGTAGACAGTACCATACAGAAGCGGATAACCAATTCCGGCAACAATCATAATCAGACGTACACCACTATCTCTGAAAACCCGCTTTATTTCATCCCAGGCAATCTGAAAGATTTGATGGAGCATACCGCCAAAATATTTCCCTGTCAATTTTTTCATTCTCAGTTATTATTTTACCCTCTCTTGATCCTCACTTATTCGTTCGTTATTTTTCAATATACATATCTTGATTAATTACAGCATTTTTTATTCTGTGAAGTACCATATATGAAATTGAGCAGAAAGTACATAGAGCCAGCAAGTTAATCCAGCAATCCTCTATACCTCCCCCAAGAATTCCCCATTTGACAGTTATAAGATAGTATTGACGAATCGGGAAGATTTGAGCAAAACCTTGCATGGGCCCAATCATACTCTCTATAGGATATGTCAAACCGCACATACTTATTCCTAAAATAGAATAGAGGGAGGCGGCAGAAAGCGCATCGCGGAGAATAGGGAAGAGCCCCAAAAAGAAGATGCCAACTCCGAACGAAGCAAGAACCAGCATGCCGACATTTACGATCATAATCTCAAAAGGTCCCATAAGCGGATACCCAATAATTCTATACGCCAAAAATTCGAATGAGATACCGAGTATCATATAGATGATAAAATATGGTAAAAGCTTGCCTGTTAGGGCATTAACTATAGATTTTCCGGCGCAGTTATACCATTCTATAGCGGTTTTACTTTTAATTTCAAAGCCAATGGTAAAGACGGTCATAACAATTATGCAAAGCGAAAGAATACCAGGCCAAATCATTGAAATCAAGTAAATTGCGTAACTGACCCAAGGGTTTCCAATTCCATGTATCTCAGTAATAATGGGTTGCAACTGTGGTTGAATTGTTTGCTCTGAAATTCCATGTGCCCTGAGTAGACTTCGTTTAACTCCCATATTCAGAACTGTTGTCATTGTCATGAAATTACGATACGCAAAAGTTCCCGGAATCAATAATGCCTCTGTATAATAACAGCTTATTGTCGGTTGTTCCCCTTTTATCGCTTTGATATATGTATCTTTGGGAATAACAATAAATCCATAAATATCCCCTTTTTGCATTGCGTTGCGGGCTTGGGTATAAGAAGAGTAGTTGCGAACAATTTTCACCCCTTGAATTGCATTTATCTGATTATATGCGCTTCTTGAGAGTGTAGAGTTATCGGAATCTACCATACCGATTGGAATTCTTGTGGGTAGCCCTTCGTGCGTGAGAGTGAAAAGAAAAAATGCTGAAAATGCAAGAACGAATACTGTCCCATATAAGTAAATCGGACGGGCAAACATTCTGTGCAACTCTCTCATAAAGACTGCACTAATGCATCGGAGCATATTCTTCGATTTTCTAACCATCTTATAATGAAAGAATTATGCGTCTTTTTTAATCTTCTACAATGGCGCTCATACCCACTCTGAGGGCAGGAATTGCCTCAATAGGGCGAGCTCTAACTTCAAATGTTTTAGCATCAAACTCTCCGGAAACCTTTGTAGCTCTCCAAGTTGCGTACGAGGCCATAACATTCATAAAGTAAATTTTTGCTTTATATGTCTGCTCTCCTAAAGCCGGAATCCATACATTTATTTCGCTCCCAATCTCCATTCCTTTGAGCATATCTTCTCTAACATTAAACGAAAACCAGACATCTGTTATATCTGTTACCGTCATAATAGGAGCCCCCTGGCCAACAAGTTCTCCAACCTTTGGAAATACCTCTGTTATAATACCATTTACAGGAGATTGAAGGTTAATTTCATCTAAATAACTATTTGTCTGTTCTACATCTGCTTTTGCTGCCTCAACAAGTGCTTGAGCGGCAATTCTATCCTCTTGCTGAGCCCCATTAACTGCCATATCATACTGGCTTTTAGCTGCTTTCTCGGTTGCTATGGCAGCATCGTACTGTGCTTTTAGTTCATCTCTTTTTTGTGCGCTTACCACTTCTTGTCTGTATAAATTCTCGATGCGTTCGTATGATTTTTTAGAGATTTCCACTCCAATTTTTGCTTTTTGCCACATCTCGAATGCGCTTTGTATGAGTTCACTGCGGGCTCCGCCAGAAGCTTTTGAACTTTGAGCTAAAGCAGCTTTGTTTTGTGCAGCTGCTTGGGAAATTTTGGCTTGAAGTTCAGGAGAATCTAATGTTACAACAATCTGCCCTTTTGCCACAGTATCTCCTTCTTGGTATAAAAGCTCGGCGATACGTCCGGCAATTTTACCACTTACGCGATATTCTCTGGCCTCTACACTTCCTTGTATTATAGTCTTTTGCGGTTTGGATGTGAGCCATCCTATGAGACTTAAAACAATCACCACCAAAAGTAAGGCGGCAAGACCTATCAATAAGCTAATAGTACTTTGTTCTAACTTTTTCATACTTTATATCTCTATTTTTTTAATTACCGAGTTTGGCTATCCCCATATTGTTCAGCAGTGTTAGTTCGCAAATCCTCACATCTATGGCTGCATCTATCTGTTCGCTGCACGCTGAAATATATGCAGTTTGAGCGGCGAGCAAATCGCTGATAGTAATAAGTCCCTCTTTATAAGAGAGATTTGCAAGGCGCAAATTCTCTTTAGCTGCATCTATGTTGGAGTTGGCGCTGTTGAGCTTAGATCTTGCTTCATCTAATTTGTACTTGCTCATTGTAGATTGCAGGGTTATGAGTTTGCGTGTCTTTTCAATCTTATGAAGTACGATATTGTGTTCATTTTGAGCAGCTTTTAGGGTGTATATCCTATCTCCGAAATGAAAAATAGGTATTGTTATTCCAACTCCTACAGCAAATGCCCCTTTGAATGATTTGTTAAAGCCGTTGAAAATGTTTGGATTGGAGATGTAATAATTTCCTGTTGCAACAATGTTTGGCATAAAACGGCTTCTTGCAATCTTGACCTGACTCTGAGCAATATCTTCTAAATGCTCTAATTTCTTGAGTTCCGGGCGATTATTTAATGCCAATCCCACAACATCCTGCTCTGAAGTAACAAGTGTTTTATCCTCGTAACCGGAAAAATCGGAATCTGCTACACCATAATTGCCATTAACATCGAGTCCGGCGAGGTAGAAAAGCTGCATTTTTGCAAGTGTAATTCCATTTGTTGCTTTGGTGAGAGCAAGATTTGCCTCATTGAGTTTAACTTTCACATTGAGAGCATCTCCTTTTGTTGCAACACCCTCTTTTATGGACTTTTGTACATTCGCATCGAGAGTGGTCAGAAGTTCAACATAATTTTGTGCAAGCTTTTGTTTATTAAGCAAAGAGACAACCATCCAATAAGCCTGGTCTACTTGAATGCAGAGATCTTCTTTGAGTTTATCGTAATCTATCTCTTCAACTGCTTCATAATTCTTGCTTATATTGTATAACTCTCTGATTTTAAACCCCATAAATATTGGTTGAGTAAAACCTATCCCTCCGACGAAAATATTTCTCATATCAAATGTTAGAGCATCTTTTGGTAGATATGCGTAATTTTTCCAGAGAATTTTTTCCGGATTTGTTTTTGGATTAAAAGGGTGACCGTCCGCATCGAGAGGAACAGGCTGACCGTCAATCAAAGTCCATCCGTTATTCACTTGATCTGCTGTAAATCCAAAACTTCCGTCTCCCATTTTTGTTCCTACAGGAAGGAGGGCATCTTCTGCCATCATGGAGAATTTTTTCTGGTTCCAAGTGTAGGCACCAACAGCATTGAAGCTTGGAAGTAGTTGAGTAAAAGTAGCTTTCTTTATATTCTCCGCTTGCTTG
>CADBRQ010000018.1 GCA_902797115.1 uncultured Bacteroidia bacterium | reverse complement strand
TTCTGGATTAGACATAAAGGGCAGTTAATTAGGGTAATGTAATCAAAATTAACCATTTAGTTTCTTTTTGAGGAAGGTCTGATTTGAGTGTTATAAATTTGCTGGTTTGGTGATAATCATTAAATTTGTTGTTAAAATAATAAGTTATCAATCATACAATGACTTTTCATTTAGGTGAACTTTTTTGTGGTCCAGGGGGATTAGCTTGTGGTGCTATCCAGTCAAAAGTTGGAAATAATAAAATTTGTCACTCTTGGGCCTCAGATTATGACCAAGACACTTGTAAGACATACATTTACAACATTTGCCCCAATAGCCCCAAATCTGTAATTTGTGAAGATGTTAGAAAACTTGATTTAAGCAAACTTCCAAAATTTGATGCACTTGCTTTTGGCTTTCCTTGTAATGACTTTTCAGTGGTAGGTGAGCAAAAGGGATTTGATGGGACATTCGGGCCCTTGTATCAATATGGTGTAGAGGTGCTTAGGCTTCATCAGCCAAAATGGTTTCTTGCTGAGAATGTTGGTGGCCTTTCAAGTGCAAATGAAGGAAAGGCTCTGGGCATCATTATTAAAGCACTCAGAGATGTAGGATATAGAGTCTATCCACATCTGTATAAGTTTGAAGAGTATGGGATTCCTCAGGCTAGACATAGAATAATAATGATAGGAATCAGAGACGACCTTCCTTATAGCTTTTATCCTCCTTCAACAAATTCATATAAAAATATTGATAATACTTGTAGGACTGCAATAGAAGTTCCTCCAATTGCAGAGAATGCATTTAACAATGAAACCACAAAGCAGAGCCCAAGAGTAGTAGAAAGGCTAAGTCTCATTAAACCAGGTGAGAATGCTTGGACAGCAAATCTCCCAGAGCACCTCAAATTAAAAGTGAAATCTGCTACATTAAGTCAGATTTATAGAAGACTTGACCCAAACAAACCAGCATATACTGTTACTGGCTCTGGGGGAGGAGGGACACATATCTATCATTGGAAAGAACCAAGAGCTTTGACAAATAGAGAAAGGGCTAGGCTTCAAACATTTCCAGATGACTTCAAGTTTATTGGCAGTAAGGAGAGTGTAAGAAAACAGATAGGTATGGCTGTACCAGTTAAAGGAGCAAAAATCATATTTGAGGCTGTCTTAAAAACTTTTGCAGGCATACAGTATGATAGCATTTCTTGTAATATAAACCTGTGATATGATAAACTATTGGTGGGTAACTAGACCAAAGAGAAGATTGAATTCTGTTCCAGAATCATTATCTACCTTGACATCTATTGCATTAAATAAGATTTGGGAAGGAGATGTTAATCTTCATTTATCTTTTGAAACATCACTTGAAAGAGGAGGTGTAAAGAAGATAGGAGAAAGGAGAGACCAAACTGGTGGTGGTGCAAGAACTTATGTTGCTTGGTTAAAAAGCTTGGGCTTGATTTTCAAACAGGACAGAAGTAGCAGGATATTTACAACATTGGCAGGTGATGCAATTTTAAGTGGAGATAACCCTGTTGAAATTTTGAAGAATCAAGTCTTAAAGTATCAATTCCCATCATCCTTTTCTATTTCAAGAAATGTGGATGTAAATAGAAGATTCCGGATTCATCCATTTATCTTTTTACTGAAACTGATGAGAGATTCACGGATTGGATATCTCACTCAGGAAGAAATAGCAAAAATTATCATTGTTGAAGCTGAAAATGAGACTAGTACCTGTTTCAATAATGTTGTAAAAAAGATTATAAATTTTAGAAATGATGGAAATGCTTCTCTCCCAAATGACTTTGACTTGAAGTATGGCCCTTCTAAGGGGGGGAGATTTGATGATAGGTTTGGACATTTACAAGATGTAGCAAACACAATCATCAATTGGCTGGAATTTACAAGATTGATTGCAAGAGAATCCGGTTCCAATGGGGTGTCTGGTTCAATGTTCATTCCAGAAGACAAAATAATGGAGGTGGATTATATTTTGCAAAATCCACCTAGATTCATAGATAGGCCTGAGGATGAGGAAGTTTTTCAAAGAAGATATGGTTTGGACCCTAGACATATTAGAGACAACAGAGACCTGACCAATACTCCTTCCGTAACAGCTAAAATGGTTGATGAATCTAGAATCAAAAATTTGTTCATTAGATTGTCTTTAAAGAAACCTATCTTTTCAATAAATAATGACCTTATATCTTTAATTGAAGAGGCATCTGGTTGTGAATATAAACTTGTTGAAGAGACTTTACATAAGATGTGTCCAGAAAATACAGTCAGTATGGTAGATGCTTTCTTGTCAAATTATAGGGATATGGCTTTTTGTGGAAGAGATGAGGCTATTGATTTTGAGAAAGCTACTGTTGAGATAATGAAAGATGTCTTTGGCTATAAAGCTGAACATACTGGCCCCCAGGGACTTACACCAGATGTTCTTGTCATTTCAGACAGTGAGGGGTATTTGGGTATTTTTGACAACAAGGCTTATGCAAGGTATTCCATAACAAATGACCATCATAATAGAATGGTAACTAACTATATTTCAGGCATTTCTTCTTATAATGATGATTCCAATTATCCACTTTCATTTTTCTCTTATATTGCAGGTGGATTCAAGACAACAATTGATAGTCAATTAAATAGTATCTATGATGCATCTCAAATAAAAGGTAGTGCTATCTCTGTTGATAATATGATTCAATTAATAAAAAAACAGACAGAAGCACCAAAGAATCATAAAGAACTTAGGATGCTATTTTCAATAGGTAGAGAGGTTAGATTATCTGATATTTAAGGACATAGGAACCCTTATCAAACCTTTAATCCTTTGGACACAAGGGTTCCAGAAACCATAAGGAGGTGCTAGCACTGCAAAGATAGTAATATTTATTTGCTACACATCTTCTTCTCAATTTTCTCAACCTTCTCTAAGATTTTTGTGAGTTGCTCACTGATTTCTGGTGATTGTTCTTCCATCATCTCATCACAAAGTTCTTCATACAATTTAACAACTAGGTCTATCATTTCTCCAACAGAAACACCTTGCTCTTCTGCCCATTCCTTTAATTTTTCAGATGTCTGATGTTCAATTCTACAATGCAAGTTGAATAAGTCTTTTTTTCTGGTCATAGTTCATATATTTTCTGCAAATATAACAAACTTTGTACAAAGATGGTACAAGGTAGCTTGAAAAACATCCCTTTCTTTTAGAGACTAGATATAGTGTTATATCTAGAATAAAGAACTTAATTACAGGCATTTATTTTGCAGGTAAAGTGATAGATTGATAGTAATAAATCTTGCTCCGGCAAATTTAAAAAAGGAGGGCTCCGGTTTCGATTTGCCCATTGCCATTGGGATTCTCGCTTCCAGTGGACAGATAAATGTCGGCAATCAAACAGAGAGTAAAAACAGTATCAACGAGACAGATAATTTTCTTAAGATCTCTCCACATTTTCAAAACATATTAAATAAAACCTTAATTATTGGAGAACTTGCGTTAGATGGCTCTCTTAGGGGAATATCAGGAGCATTGCCTATTATAAATCATGCTAAAAAAGAGGGATTTACAAAATGTATTCTTCCTATACAATCTGCTATGGAAGGGGCGGAGATAGAGGGGATAGAGATCTATGGAGCCAAAAATATAAAGGAAGTAATAAATATTCTTCTATCTACAGATTTTGCCAAAACAAAGAGAGTCAGCACTACAAATAGCAGTGCAATAAATAATATCGAGAAGAATAGAGAGAATTATGAATACGATTTTTGTCAAGTGAAAGGTCAGGGGGTTGCAAAAATGGGACTGGAAATTGCCGCAGCGGGAGGACACAATGTTATAATGGTTGGAAGCCCAGGATGCGGTAAAACCCTTATGGCTAAATGCTTACCAAGTATCTTACCACAAATGACAAAAGAAGAGGCAATCCAGACAAGTGAAATTTATTCAGTAGCAAATCAACTAAACGGAGGACTCATAAAACAACGGCCATTCAGGGCGCCACATCATACAATTACAATTCCTGCTTTGGTTGGAGGAGGCGGAAAGGGAGCACCGGGGGAGATCTCGCTTGCTCACAATGGAGTTTTGTTTGCCGATGAGTTTGCCGAGTTCGATAAAAAAGCAATAGAGGTTCTTAGACAGCCACTTGAGAATGGAACCATAGAGATAAGCAGAGTTAAGAATAAATATATTTATCCCGCAAGATTTATGCTTGTTGCCGCTATGAATCCATGCCCCTGCGGACACTTATACGATAATAAAATTGAGTGCACCTGCTCAAGCTCACAAATCTCCCGATATCAGAACAAAATATCGGGACCTATTTTAGATAGGATAGATATCTTCCTAAAACTCAGGCAAATAAAAGCGAGCGAAATTCTATCTCAATCAAACAACACTAACGATAATTTAAATTATCAAGAGCAGAAAAGTGCAGAAATTGCTGCAAGGGTGGTAAAAGCAAGAGAGATACAAAATCAACGCTACAAGAATGAGAGTTTCTGTACAAATTCTGCAATCACTCAAAACAAGCTGTTAACTTATTGTAAATTAGGAAGTAGAGAGGAAGATTATTTAAAGAGAATTATAGATACGCTGAATATATCGGCCCGAGGATATACAAGAATCTTAAAAATTGCAAGGACAGTAGCAGATTTAAAAGGAATGCAAGATATTCGTATTGAGCACCTTTCCTCGGCTATACAATTGCGTTATCCGGAATAATGGTTATTATATTTTTCTATCCTCTGATTATTTTTATCTCTCCATTATTACCCACTTTTATTATTTGAGAGCTTTTATGGGTACTGGTTTTCTCCTCCATAGATGGGCTAACTACATAATCTACAGCATCTTTTATCTCTTTAGGAATTTTTTGAAATGAGGACGGAGCCACTTCTCCCGATATGTTGGCAGAGGTAGAAACTATCGGTACTCTAGCCCTAAAGCAAAGCTGACGGCAAAACTCATTCATAGGAATTCTTATTGCCACACTCCCATCTTCTGCTACAACATTGGGGGCCAAAGCAACCGCATCGGGATAGATGATAGTCATTGGAACATCGTTAACTTCAATAAGATCAAGTGCAACAGGGGGGATTTGTTTCACATAAAGAGCAAGCATATCGAGATTGGAAACAAGCGTTACAAGTGCTTTTGAATCTTCTCTTTGCTTAATTTCATAAATTCTCTTAACTGCCTGTGTATTAGTAGCATCACATCCTATTCCCCAAATAGTATCTGTAGGATAAAGGATTACTCCGCCATTTTTTATCACCTCGGCAGCTCTTTTAACTTGTTCCAACAGAGCCGGTTGCATTTTATAATGAATCTTTCCCATATTTAGAATTCTTCTCTTTATTGGAAATATTATTGCCATGATTCTTAACAGTTATTCTTGCAATAATGGGATAATGGTCTGAATATGGCCATCTTAGAGTTTTATGGGAATTTACCTCTATACTTTTAGGGGTAAAAATGTAATCTATTCTTAACAGAGGATAAAAAATTCTGAATGTAGAGCTAAACCCCTTTCCTGCCTCTTTGAAAGTGTCGTTGTGTCCTCTCGATAATGTTGTGTATGCGTAAGACATTGGTGTTTCGTTCTGATCTCCGCATATTATTGTAGGATACGGACTTTGAAAAATCAGCTTAGATAAGCTGTCCAATTGGAGAGTTCTCCTCAAAACCGTTTGTCCAATTTTCTTATGGACATTATATATCTCTTCCTTCGCCATTTGAGTGGTGGTATCCTTTGTTTTCAATTTTTGAATCAAAGATTTGAAAGAGAGACTGTAAGATTCCAAATGGTTGTTAAAAATCCTTATTGTATCCTTTCCAATTACAATATCTGCAAACATTGAACAGTTGGAACTCTCTTTAAAAGAGATATTACCGCTGTTTACTATTTCATATTTACTGAATAGCACCAAACCGGTATGGCGTTTAGAACGCTTTCTGCGTTTGTTCAAATGGGTTGCAAAATATTTATAATTTCTAAACTGATGCTCAAGAGTGTCTTCGTCAAACAAAGCATATTCCTGAATACAGACAATATCTGCGTTATATTTTCTAATGCTGTCTATAAGAATAGCTTTTACATCTACTGTTTCACTGTTTTCTGCTTGTTCAAAACTCCCTATGTTATAGCTGAATATAGATATTTGCTTGGTAGAAAAAGGTTGCTCTTTAACTCCTCTTATTTTATAGAACCGTTCTGCAAAAAGAAGAGATGGAATTAGTGCAATAATAGAGATCCATGCCGCTTTGCTCCTGAAAATCAGAGCAATAAAAAGAAGTAATATATTCAGCAAAAGAATTGGAATAAAGTATAAACCAAAAAACAGCGGGATTATAAACTTAATTGGATTTATGTAAACAGAACAATATGAGAGAATTAGAGCAAGAGCCGCAATTATAAGGAGTACTCTGAAGAGAACTTTGAGGATAATATTCCTTTCTCTTTTTTCATTGCGATTCGTCTCTCTTCCTCTCATAAAATTGCTATATAGTGCTTTAAATTAATACTTTAAAAGGATTGCGCTAATACTCTGTGTACATTCTGTCTTTCCCTCTCCATTTTAAAATCAAAAGAAGACCGAATAACATTCCTCCAAGGTGAGCCCAATGAGCAGTATTATCGAAAGATAAAAATCCGAACAGTAACTCAATTGCTCCGAATATTATCACTAACCACTTGGCTCTCAAAGTCATAGGAATTGGAAAAATCATTGTGATTCTATTCTCTGGGAACAACATTCCATAGCCGAGCAATACGCCATAAACCGCTCCGGACGCCCCAACTGTAGGAATAGGTTCAAACTCTCCCATAAAATACATCACGCCCAAATGACAAAGGGCAGCCCCAATGCCGGTTACAAAATAGTAAAGCAAAAATTTCTTCCTGCCCCAAACATTTTCCAAAATACATCCAAAGAAGAACAGGGAGTACATATTGAACAAAAGATGAGCCCAGCCACCATGCATAAACATGCTCGATACAAGCTGATGCAATCTAAAATAACCGGAACCGAATGGAAAAAGGGCAAAGTTCACCATTATCTTGTAATACAACTCTTGATTTATACCTTGTGAGAGCCACATAAACAAAAAGATGAGAGCATTAATCAAGATAATGTTCCTTACAACAATGGGGATTCTTTTCCACCAGCCGCTAAAACCACTGTTTTGATATTCCATTATAATAACTGCTTATAAATCTGTTCTTTCGAAATAACTGTAAAACAATACCCCCCAAGAGGGCAAACCGCCGCCGAAGAGCATTTTAAAAGTTGTCTGACAAGTTCATTCACAAAACTCTGGCTTGGCTCCACCTGTGGGGTAAAATTTGTATATCTAAGCACTTTAAGTGCTATTGACTCTGGATTAATCGCATCGGGAGAAGAAGAGGTGTTCTGTAGAAGAAGTTCAGCTATCTCCTCCAAACAATCCTCCACGGAAAATTTCTCTCCATTAAAGTTTGAAGGGGTGCCGCTTACCACAATAGAATTCTTTCCAAAAGGACGAATTTCAAAGCCGATGCTTTTTAAATAATCACTATTCTCAACTAAGACAGTATATTTTGCATTCTCTAAAGAGAGTGATTTGGGGAAAAGCTCCTCCTGAATTGCAATGTTTGCTCCCGATATGGTTTTTATATAGTTTTCATAGAAAATCCTCTGTTTTGCGCGCACTATATCTATCACCATAACTCCCTCTCCATTAGGATTATTTATTGCAATAAGCCCATCTCCGAGATTCAGAAATTGAGATAAATCATAGCTTGGCTCCCGCTCAAAAATATGCTCATCATCTTTTTTAAATGGATTAAACAGAGGGTCGTATATAATCTCAGGCTTCTTAAAAGATCTCTTGGAATATGCTTCTCTCTCCTGAGGTGTTATTGTAAATCCGTCTGCAGAAGAGATTTCGTGAGGAACATCGGGGTTTGCAAACTCTATTACAGGTACAAAAGCATTTCTCCCTATTGCCTCTTTTACAGTAGCTTCCAATATTTGAAAAATTGCCTGCTCGTTCTCAAATTTTACTTCAGATTTAGAAGGGCTTATGTTCACATCAAATTCCCCATCGGGAACATTGAGAAATATATAATATGCCGGTGTTGTATCTTCTGCAAGGAGGCGTGAATAGCCATTCATAACTGCCTTATGAAGCACAGGTGAACGGAAATATCTCTCATTTACAAAGAGATAAGTGTTCTGCTGACTCTTCTTTGCACTATGCGGAGTTCCAATATAACCGCTGATTCTAACTACTGTTGTATCTACCGAAATCTCCAAAAGATCTTTTGAAACTTTAAGCATAGAGGTGTTTAGGAGCGTTGTAACCCTTTGCTTAAAGCTCTCATTAGCAACAAGGTGCATAATTTCTTTAGAGTTGCTTATAAATTTAAACTCTATATTTAGACGAGTAAGAACAACCCTTGTAAATTCATTGAGTATTTGACGGTACTCACTTGTGTCTGATTTTAAGAATTTTCTGCGCGCCGGAATGTTAAAGAAAAGATTTCTGACAGCAATATTACATCCCGTTGCGGTTGCAATTTCTGAAACTCCTTCTATTTTTCCGGCTTTTATATGAACTTGAGTCCCAACATCTTCCCCATTCTTGCGAGTTTTTAGAACAACATCTGCGCAAGCTGCAATAGATGCAAGCGCCTCTCCCCTGAAACCAAAAGTGTGAATTCTGTCAATATCCTCTATACTATCTATTTTAGATGTAGCGTGAGAGCAAAAGCACAATTCTGCCTCCTCTTTAGTCATTCCACTTCCATTATCTAAAACTTGAATAAGTGTCTTTCCGTAGTCATTGATAATGAGTGTAATAGAAGTTGCCCCTGCATCAACAGAATTTTCCATTAACTCTTTCACCACAGAAGAGGGTCTTTGAATAACCTCTCCGGCAGCAATCAGATTCGATATTTTTTCTGGTAAAATCTTCAACATTTTTCTCGATGTTTTAAACGTATGAACGGTTAAGCATCAATCTGTATTTTTAACAGAGCCAGCATGTGGGCAAACATTTTTGAATAGTAGAACAATAGTGCCAAGATTGTTGCAAGCAGGGCATAAACAACATATCTTCTCCATCTGGAATAAGAATCCTTCCTCGGACGAGAAGCAAACGCATTTTTTCTAAAACCACCCTCCACAATAGAGCCTGGAATATAGTTGCCGTTTTCATCTGTTTTACCACGGCTTTTCCCATACTTCTCCTTATTCTCGTCGTAATAGATTGGAGTATAATTAAAAACTCTATGCTTAGGCAAGTGAAAAAACTGAAAACCCATAATTGTTCTATTTATTCAAGCAAATATACACAAAAAGCATTATTTTTACGATTGGAAAGAGAAATCCTTGCAAAAAAAAGAATATCATAACTATTCAAAAAGATAAATTATGGGAAATTTGAGAGTTGGTAACGGATTCGATGTCCACCTCCTTAAAGAGGGACTTCCGTTTGTACTGGGCGGAGTTAAAATAGATCACTCAAAAGGTTGTATTGCCCATTCAGATGGAGACGTGGCAATTCACGCCCTTTGCGACGCATTGCTTGGTGCCCTTGCTCTTGGAGATATAGGTAAGTTTTATCCCGATTCGTCCGACGAATTTAAAGGGATAGACAGTAAGATTCTTCTCGAAAGAACGTATGCCTTAATATTAGAGAAAGGGTGGGTGCTGGAGAATGCAGATATCACCATTTTACTTCAAAGACCTAAAATTGCACCTTACATAGAAAAAATGCAACAAACTCTCACGGCAGTAATTGAAAAAACAGAAAGAGAGAATAAAAAAACTCCCGTTGTAGAGAATAAAGATATGACAGGACGCATCGCGATAAAAGCAACCACTACAGAAAAGGCAGGATTTGTGGGGAGAGAAGAGGGAATTGCGACTATTGCAACCGTATTATTGGAAAAAAATTTGCATAACGGATAATTTTCTTTAATTTTGCATCCCCATTGAGATATGGTGTAATGGCAGCACAAGAGATTCTGGTCCTCTTAGTCCAGGTTCGAATCCTGGTATCTCAACACCGGAATCTTTTAAAAAACAGATTATGGCGCGGTAGCTCAGCTGGTTAGAGCGCATGATTCATAATCATGAGGTCGGCGGTTCAAGCCCGCCCCGCGCTACGAAAAAGTCATTAACTTGTATCGTATTTAAGATACAAAAACCTATACAATGAACTTTATTTACAATATTGTTATCTATATAACGCCAATGTTTCTGAGGTTGGCAACCCCCTTTAGTAAAAAACTCAAACTTTTTATCCAAGGCCGTAAAGGGTTGATTAAGAGAATAGAGGAGGATTTTAACAATTTTTATCGCGATACATCTTCTTTAAATAAAAAAGTTATTTGGTTTCATTGCTCTTCTGTAGGGGAATTTGAACAGGCAAGACCGGTAATAGAGTGGTTCAAACAACATAAAGAGGATGTTAAAATTGTTTTAACTTTTTTCTCTCCGAGCGGATATGAACTAAGGAAAAACTACGATAAAGCAGATTGGGTATATTACCTCCCGATGGATAGTGTGAGCAATGCTCGTAGGTTTATAAAAGCCATTAATCCTCAGCAAGTTATATTTACAAAATATGACCTGTGGAATAATTTTATTTGTCGGGCAGATAAAAACGGAAGCGAACTGTATCTCATTTCTGCAATTTTTAGAAAGAAACAGTCGTTTTTCAGATGGTGGGGCGGATTTTTCAGAAATATGTTAAAACGCTTCGACATCATATTTGTTCAAGATTCTGAAAGCGTTGTTAACCTTTCGCGAATCGGGATTAAGAAGAATGTCTTCATTGCAGGAGACACAAGATTCGACAGGGTGGCAAGAATTGCAAAAGAGAGTAAGAACTTTGAAGAGATTGAAAAATTTGCCAAAAAGAGTTTTACCGTTGTTGCAGGAAGTTCTTGGGGGCCGGATGAAATTCTGCTGCAAGATGTTATGCATCGCATCGCCGAGTTAAGACTTATTATAGCTCCTCACGAAATTCATAAAGAAAGGATAGAGAAAGTTGAACAAACCTTTAAGAGTTTGGGAGTTATAAAGTATTCTCATTTGACTGAGCAATTAAAAGCGGGAAAAGATATAGAGGAGCTTGTAAAAGGGTGTAGAGTGCTTATTATAGATTGCATAGGAATCCTCTCTGCTCTATACAAATACGGAGATTTTGCATATATCGGCGGCGGCTTTGGAGCAGGAATCCACAACACATTAGAGGCTGCAGTTTACGGGTGTCCGATTGCTTTTGGTCCTAAGTATCACAAGTTTAAGGAGGCAATAGATCTTATCTCAAAAAGAGGGGCAGAGAGCGTAAACAATGCGGAAGAGCTTTATTCTGTCATTGATAAATGCCTTAAAGATGAAGAATATTGCCATGCCAAAGGTAATGTTTGCCTAAACTATACAAAAGGACATATCGGTGCTACAGAAATTATTGTAAACAAGATTGCTTAAAAATCCCACCTTACTGTTGCTCAATTACTTAATATGTAATCTCACACCAAATTGAACCTCAAACTGGAATGGCTGATCTGTGCGAATGCTCTTAGGAATTTTACTATCAAAATAATAGGTGGCACGCGGCTCTGCATAAAGACCGAACATTCCCTGTTCGTCCAATTTATACTCTACACCCATACCGGTATTCAATGAATATTGCAACCCTTTTACATGAGTACTTACAGAACGAGTTTGTCCGGTTGCTGTCTCCATAGTATAGTTTACACGAACACCTTTTTCTACCGTTCCTCCGCCATTAACATAGAAGTTCCATCTATCTCTGTTAATAACTGAGTAATAAGCATTTATAGGTAAACCAACAAAATGGATTCCTTGTTTGATTCTAAATCGGGTACCATCCATAATACCATCGTACTTGCTGTGAAGGTAAGTATAGGTAATTCCCGTACCGAGATAGAATCTATCTGTAACTTTATAGGTAAACGAGAAAGCAAAATTTAGTGGCAAAGAGTATGACGATTCCGATAGCGGAGTAATCTGAGGAGAAGTGGAAGATGAAATATATTGGTTATATCCAAGCTCCGCAACCATAGCACGCATTGAGTTTGTATTGGCAGTGCTCAAATTCCCTCTTCCTGTTATATTTGATGACGCCCCTATTGAAAATCTTGAATCTTGGGCTATACGCTTTGCAGAATTACCTCCAATCTCCCACTCTTTAGTATTTTTATTTTTCTTTCCATAACTGCTTTTCTTCTCATCTTTGCTCCCCACTGCTTCTGTATTATTGCTATCCCTCGGCGATTCGTCTTTGTTCTCAACACTCGTTGCAACCTCCTCTTTAAGAGTTGTCTCTTGTTCATAACTCTCTTTTACTGAACTCTCTTTTTCTGCTGTTGTGATTGCAGAGGTTGTTGCCCCATTTCGGTCTTCGGCTTCTTCATCAGGAATAGCTAACGTTGTTTTCTCCATAGGTTCTGCTTTAGGCTGAAATGGGGAATTTTGAGCAACAACTCCGCTGCCATCTGCGGCAGGAGTAACACCTTGAACACTCGGCTTAAACATAATGACACCGAGAACAACTGCTGCAGCAGCCGCTCCGATAGACCAAAAAATTAGCTTTTTCCACCATACCTTACCTTCTGAAGGTTTGGCCGCAACATCCGCACCCTCTTTAGACAAAGTATAGCTTATGCTTTCCCAAAGTTTCTCCCTTTCGCCGTCGCTAAGGTTAAATCTTTGATATTTAAGCCCTTGCTCTAATATGTTATTTAATTTTCTCACTTTTACCTCCTTTTGAGCCGTTTTTGAAGCCAAATTTTAGCTCTGCTCAGTTGTGATCGGCTGGCTCCTTCCGATATTTGCAGCATTTGCGAAATCTCTTTATGAGAAAACCCTTCTAATGCATACAAATTAAATACTGCCCTAAAACCATCAGGCATAGAGAGTATCAGCTCCATCAACTTGTCTGCATCGAGATTAGAGGTTTCTTTTGGATCTAAAACCAACTGTGCATCATTAATCTCAACTTCACCATCTATCTGAAGGGTTTGAGAGAGAAGATCGCGCCTCCTGAGTTGCATTAACGCTGTTGTGGCAAATATTCTCCTCGCCCACCCCTCAAAAGATCCCTCTCCTCTAAAATCGTCTAATTTAGAAAAGAGAGTGATGAACCCATCGTGAAGCACATCTTTTGCCTTTTCTCTCTCCCCCATATAGCGCAAACATACCGGAAACATTCTAACACTCAATATGTTATATAGTTCCCTCTGGCATATTCTATCCCCCATCTTTGCCCCCTCCAAGAAGGGTTTATAGGGGTCTTGCGCCTCAAAGTTCTCTTTTCTATTTGACAAATCGTCCGCCATTAAGATGCAAAAAGTGGTTTAAAAGTTGCATTTGATTTACAAATGCTACACGCAGAGCGTAAAGACAAATTTACAAAAAATAGTAATAGAATAGAATTTATTAAATTTGCCAAGTAAAGATGAAAGCAAAACACGTAATAATATACATAACACTTCTGTTTGCCATTTTAACTGTGGCAGAGGTAAAAGGACAGGTTGTAACCACAACAGAGCAGAGAGGTGAGAATGCTCTTTCATACTTCATAGATGCACACAAAGCTATTTTTGAGGGTAAAAAAAGAGAGGGAGAACAGCTGTTGGATAAATCTCTCTCCTTAAACCCCGAGAACGATGCGGCATGGTTTTTAAAATCTCAGCTTGCCAAATCCAACAGAAATCCTAAAGAGGCGTTGGAATTTTCTGAAAAGGCATACAATCTCGATGAGAAAAACTCCGATTACATTATGGCCTATGCTTCCAATTTGTTAGAAATGAATAGGATTTCGGCTGCTCGGGAAGTTTTAGAGAAAGGAGCAGAGATTCATCCGAAAAGTGATGAGATTGTATCGCTTCTATCTCAAGTATATACGGCAACAGGAGATTTTGAAAAAGCAAAAGCACTCGTTTACTCTTACAAAGAAAAAGCAGGAGAAACACATATAAGTTACTATATGCTGTATAACCTCTATAATGCAGAGCAAAATAGTGAAGAGGCATTGAAAGTGTTGCTGGAAGCAGATGAAAAAATACCAAATACAGCATGGAAAGAACTTATCGCCGAAGAGTATTTAAAAAATGCAAAAGACTCATTGGCAATGGTTTATTATAATAAGATTTTGGAAGAAAACCCCTCTTCTCCATCGGCTATGTTTGGCAAAATGGAGATTGAAAGAACCAATGGTAATATCGCTGAATATTTTTTTAATCTCGATTCGTATCTGGAAAGGAAGGATATTCCTAACGATAAAAAAATCAACTATTTAAGAGAGGTTCTTAAAACCCCTTATTTCTTTGAAAACTATACTGATGAGTTTGCCGAGAGTCTTAATACTTTTTACAATAAGTTTTCTAAGGACACTTTGGTCGGATATCTGGCTGCCCAATTCAATATGGTTGCAAAAAAAGAGAATCAGGCAGAATATATATTGAGGTGTCTGTTGCATTACTATCCAAATGACATTGGTGTTAATTATAATTTTATCTCATTTTTGTATACCGCGCAAGCCTGGGGAGAACTCAAAACATTTACGGGGCAACATTTGGAGGCAAAAGATTTAGAAGAGATGCGCCACACTCTTATTCAAACAAAAGCTACAGCAGAGTATTTCCTGGCAGATTACGAAGGGGCGTTTCAGACAAACAAACTTTTGGAGGAGTATGCCAAAAAACAGAAAGACAATAAGTTACTATTAGATGCATACGCATCGTTAGGAGATTTGGCTCACACACTCGGCAAAAACAACGAATGCTACAAATACTATAAAAAAGCCCTCTCTATAGATCCCGAATTTTGCCCGGTGCTAAACAATTACGCTTGGTATTTAGCTACCGACCCTAAAAAGCAAGACTTGAATAAAGCTCAGCAAATGAGTAAAATAACCATTCAAAAAGAGGCAGGAAATTCCACTTACTTAGATACATACGCCTATATCCTTTACAAACGGGGAGAGATTGCAGAGGCAAAAAAATATTACCAGCAAGCAATAGCATTCGGAACAGACTTAACGGCAGTTATTTATCACCACTATGCACAATGTTTGTATGCGCTCGGCGAATACGACCTTGCAAGAACCCAATATCTAAATGCCTTAAATGCAGCTGTAAATCAGAA
>CADBRQ010000017.1 GCA_902797115.1 uncultured Bacteroidia bacterium | reverse complement strand
TACTCAATTTGGCAGGCAACATTATCTCGAGCAGTAAAAACGGAATCTTTGGAGCTGTGAGTTTTTTAGTTTTTGTTTGGGCAATTATATGGTTGATTATCAACATAGAGAGAGCTTTTGATGATATCTGGGGGGCAGAAAAAATGAGAGGTTTTGGTAAACAATTGCTCTACTATTTAGGTTTCCTTATTATTTCCCCTTTTATCTTGATTTTGTTCCTCTCCATTCTTGTGTTGGTTACAAATGCTTTGGGCAACTACGGAGTTAAGATATGGTATTTTGAGACTATCAGCGCATTTGTTCAATGGCTTATATATTACGGAGTTAGCATTATTGCTATAACTGTTGTCAATAAAGCCATACCCAATACAAAAGTGATGTGGAAAAGTGCATTCAAGGCCTCTTTGATAACTGCTCTTGCATTTGTCATAGTGCAGTTTCTATATACCGGCACCCAGGTTATGGTTAGCCGTTTAAATGCTGTATATGGGGCATTTGCAGCATTTCCACTCTTCTTGATATGGCTTAATGTGAGTTGGACAGTTTTACTTATTGGTGCAAAGCTGACTAATGCCTTTCAAGTAGAAGATAAAAAGAAAGAACTATTAAAGAATGAGTTATGAGCGAGTTTACACTTAAAGATAAGCAAATGATTCAGAGTGCATTTGATAAACTCAAAACACTTGCCAAAGCAAGGTGCGCCAATGATGAAGAGTTTCAGATGATTTTAAGGGCATTTGAGTTTGCCAATGGTGCCCATTATGGTGTAAGACGCCGCTCAGGAGAACCGTATATCATTCATCCTATTGCAGTTGCAACAATTGTGGTAGAAGAGATCGGACTCGGTTGCAAATCTATTGTAACAGCTCTCCTCCACGATGTTGTAGAAGATACAGATTACACAGTAGAAGATATAAGCAGATTGTTCGGTCCTAAAATTGCCTCCTTGGTAGATGGATTAACCAAAATTAAATCTGCTATGGACAATAAGGTTGAAGATGTAGAATCTATTCAGGCAGAGAACTTTAAGAGAATTCTTCTCACTTTGAACGATGATATCAGAGTTGTCTTGATAAAACTTGCAGACCGCCTTAACAATGTGAGAACAATAGAGGCAATGCCGGAGAGAAAGAAAGATAAAATCCTTTCAGAAACAATGTATATTTTTATTCCTCTTGCCCATAGGTTAGGAATGAACAACATAAAGTCTGAGATGGAAAATATTTGGCTTAAATACCGTGAACCAGGGGCATACGAGGAGATAATAAATAAAATTAACGACTACACAGAAAGGAGAGGAAACAGTATAAATGAGTTTATAGAACCGCTTAATAAGATACTTACAAGCCATAATTATGAGTTTCGCATTGTACCTAGGGTAAAAACTCCATATTCCATCTGGAACAAAATGCGGAAAAAGAATATTCCATTTGAGGAGATTTACGATTTGTATGCGGTAAGAATTATTTTCAAGCCAAAAGATACAAAGAGCGAAAGACAGCAATGTTGGGATATCTACTCTCTTATCTCCGAAGATTATATGAGCAATACGGAGAGAATACGAGATTGGACAAGCACACCTAAATCCAATGGATATGAGGCACTTCACTGCACCTTAATGAGTCCTAAAGGTGGATGGATTGAGATTCAGATAAGAACAGAGAGAATGGATGCAATTGCCGACAGAGGTGTTGCAGCTCACTGGATTTATAAAAAAGATGGTCTTACCAACAAGGAGTCCGATATTGAGAACTGGCTCAATATGGTTCGTAGCGTTCTGGAGAGTCCCGATGTTAATGCTCTCACTTTTTTAGATGAATTTCATGAGGGAATACTCACAAAAGAGATATTTGTATTTACTCCGGAAGGAGAATCCAAACGTTTGCCAAAAGGTTCAACTGCCTTGGACTTTGCTTATTATATTCACTCTCAAATCGGGAATAAAGCTATTGCAGCTAAAGTTAACCTGAAACTTGTCCCCCTCTCTTACAAACTCAGAAACGGAGACCAAGTTGAAATCCTGACATCTGAAGGACAGACTCCTCAAAGAGAGTGGCTTAAATTCGTATATACCTCCAAAGCCAAAAATATTATTTATGAGGGGCTTAAATCACAGAGCGAAGATACTGTAAAAGAGGGACAACGACTTTTGGCAGAGGAACTTGACAGACTTGGAGTAAAATCTCAAAGCAGGGTGCTTCAAAAACTCCAAGATGAGTTTAAAATCAGAACCAAAGATGAACTATACTCAAAAATTGCCGCAGGGTTAGTAGATCTTTCAAACCTTAACGCCATATTAAAGCGCAACCGTCTGAGCAAATTTGTTAAGTATTGGCAGATTTCTCTCGATAAGAAAAAGGATTATCTGCTCGAAGAGAATGCAGCAGACAATACCCTTTCCTATGAAGTCTCTCATTGTTGCAATCCTATTCCTGGAGATCCTGTAATTGGTTTTATAGACGATAATAACGACCTTGTAATACACAAAAAGAGTTGCCCTGTGGCTTTGGAACTTGCCAGCACGCACGCAAAAAGAATAGTAAATGCAAAGTGGACAACACATAAGATTCTCTCATTCCTTGCCAGAATCGAGATTAAAGGGATAGACAGAATGGGTATTGTTCATGAACTTACGCAATATATTACAACTGAATTGAATGTAAACTTCAGAAAAATCTTCTTTGAAGTTCACGATGGAGTATTTGCCGGATACATAGATGTTTATGTACATAACACTACCGACCTCGATGATATTATAAAGAAATATACCCAAGTGAGAGGTATTGAGAGTGTAAAAAGGGTAGACATTCCGGATGAAGGTCAGAATAATTAACAGATTATGAGAAAGAAAAATATAAGAACCAAGATTGGATTTATTGTAAAACCTGTTGCACTATGCATCGGGATAATTATGTATATTGTTTATTCACAGGGATGTGCGAATACCTCAAGAGGCCCTTCCGGAGGTCCTAAAGATACAATTGCACCCGTTATTGTTGCAAGTATTCCTGCCGAATTGTCAACCAATTTTCCCACTCTGAAAGGGAAAGTTCTCCTTACATTCAACGAATATGTACAACTGAAGAATCAGATGAATGAAATAATTGTCTCACCACCTTCTAAAAAGAAACCACAGACAAGAATTAAAGGGAAGAGCATACAACTCTCATTCAAAGATACTTTGAGAGAAGACCAAACCTACACGATTTACTTTGGCAATTCAATTTCGGATGTTAATGAATCTAATCCATTCCCTAACTATTCGTTCACATTTTCAACAGGAAACATCATAGACAGCTTGCTCATAAGCGGAACAGTTTTAGATTACAAAACTCTTTTCCCTATAAAGGGAGCAACTGTTCTTCTCTATCGCAATCCTAAAGATTCATCTGTGTTAAAGGAACTTCCGGTTGCAGTTGCCAAGAGCGATGACTGGGGTTATTTTTGCGTGAGGGGGCTTAAAGGAGAGCCATATACTCTCTATGCAATTGAGGATAAAAATTATAACTACCTCTACAATAAGGGGGGAGAAAAAGGTGGTTTTGCAGATAAAGAGATTACCCCTACCATTGTAGCTAAGCCGGGGTTGCCTCAGATAGAACAGTATGATGTCAAAGATACTTTGAGTTGTCTCTCCAGACCAAGTGAAGTAGATATTTACCTCTTCCAAGAAACCTCTGATGTTCAGTATCTTAAAAGCTATGGAAGAATTAACGAAAGAGAGTGCTATCTCACCTTCAACACCAATAATATTCAAATAGACACTTTCCAGATTAAGGGTATTTTCAATGACCGCATAATCAAGCAACTCAACGATGCGGAAGATTCTTTGACTTTTTGGATTAATGACCAAAGGAAACTTGCCGATACGCTCTTGCTCAGAGTCAATTATATGCGTACAGACTCCACAGGAACTTTAGTACCTAAAGGGGAGACTCTGAAGCTTGCCATGCCATTTGATAAAAGCAAGATACAGAATCAATCAAACACCACCAATATAAAGAGTTATGCAGAGAGTTTAGGCAACACAGGCATTGGCAAAAACCAAAGAGAGAACGATTTGAGAAATAAAGAACAGGAGAGGGAAGATGAGAAAGATAATGAGAAGAAAAAACAAGAGAATCAGAGAGAAGATTTGCTGAAAATGCAATATACTGCAAAGGGAGAATCTGTTGAGAACAAGGGGGTTGAACTGCTATTTGCTGCCCCTTTAATCAAAATTGTTCAAGATTCTATACAATTCACCCAGACCAATCCTCGCCAAATTAAATCTCCTATGAAATTCCGCTTGGAAAAAGATCCTAAGAATGTTTTAAGATATATTATTTGCGCAGAGGAAGAGTACAAATTGGGATACGACTATCGTATCTATATTCCGACAGCAACATTCACAGACATTAACAACTTTACAAACGATTCCACCGATTTCACATTCAAACTTCCTTCTAACGATAAACTCAGTTCTATAACCTTGGAAGTGAGCAATGTAAATGGAAAACGATATATTGTGGATTTAGTTAATGAAGCAAGAGAGAATGTTTTTCTTACGTACCAGATAGAGAACGACACCACATTGCTTTTCCCGTATCTCTCACCAAATAATTACTCGTTCAGAATTACAGAAGACGAGAATAAGAATGGAAAAATAGATGTCGGAAATGTTCTTTTGAGAAAACAGCCGGAGAAGGTGAGATTGTTCAAATTGCCGGACGGGAGTGCAATAATAACCTTAAAAGAACAAACAGATTTAACCCAAAGTGTTGATTTAGAAAAACTTTTTAGCCAATAACAAATATGAAAAAGATATTATCTGCTGCCATTATTCTTTTAGTTGGTTTCTCTCTGACGCCACAACTTGCCAATGCTCAGATTGTTGATACTCTCGATATAATGAAGGAGTTTGATGAGTTCTCATTCCGTGGGGCAAACCCTGTTAATCCAATAAAAGATAGTTCCAAAATAAGGGAGCATTATATTGGAGTTAAATGGGGAATGGGACTGAATAGCGTTTATTTTAGTCAAGATATTGAAAGAGAGTCGTTTGTAAGCGGAAAGAATTTTGGTATTTTTTATACATACTACCACACCCTATGGGGAAGCATGCCAAATTTTGGAATTGAGACAGGTATTCAATTTTCCGAAATTGGTTTTACAGCAATCAAATATTTAGACCCCGAAGGTACACCAGACAGAAGAAGCGAAAAGGGAAAAGAGAGTTTCCAAAGCATTATGCTCCCCCTTGTTTCGCAATTCAAAATAGACTTTTGGAGAATGAGACTCCTGATGAATTTAGGATGTTTTGCCTCCTACAAAATGAGTTACAAATCGGGAGGAGTTTGGAGAGAGGAGATTGCAAAAACCTATAAGAAAGGAGGTTACGGTATAATTGGAGGAGGCGGTATGGCATTTCTGTTTCATCCTTTTGAACTTCATTTAGAGGTTAATTACAGATATAACCTGAGCAATGTTTATGATAAAGAGGCATTTTACGACAATGTTTGGGTAAGTTCGCACTCATCGCAACTTTTATTCAGCGTGGGACTGTTTATGAGAATTGGCGGAAGTTCGTATGTAAATCCTGCAAACAAACCGACAAAATCGAGCTATAAGAAATAGAGTTCATAACGAATTCATAATGAGAAAGATAGAGTTTAAAATAAAAGATCTCAGACTTGGGGGAGACTCCCCTGTTTTGGTGCAGACAATGTGCAACACCAATACGCTTGATGTAGATGCTTCTGTTGCCCAGTGTATTCGTTTAATTAAGGCAGGCGCCAAAATGATACGCCTTACAACTCAAGGGTTAAAAGAGGTTGAATCGCTGAAGGAAATTAAAAATAAGCTGCTCTCATTAGGATATGACACCCCTTTGGTTGCAGATGTGCATTTTAATTCGGAGGTTGCTATTGCAGCTGCAAGCGTTGCAGACAAAGTGAGAATAAATCCCGGGAATTTTGCTCAAGTTCACAAAGATGCACAGAATCAGTTTGCAAAGTTTATACAAGAGTGCAAAAAATATGGCACTGCTATCCGTATCGGGCTGAACCACGGCTCATTAGGAGAGAGAATAACAACAATGTACGGCAACACTCCGTTGGCTATGAAAGAGGCGGTGTGCGAATGGCTCTCAATGTGTCAAGAGCTTGATTTTGAAAAAGTTGCAGTTTCTATAAAGGCGAGCAATACTGTAGTGATGAGCCAGGCATACAAGCTTTTATATGAGCAAATGATTAAAAATGGAATTGTTTATCCTATGCATCTTGGTGTAACAGAGGCAGGTAACTCAGACACAGGAAGAATCAAATCTGCAATAGGAATAGGCATTCTTCTTAAAGATGGCATTGGCAGCACCATAAGAGTCTCTCTCACAGAAGATCCAGAGAATGAAATACCTGCAGGAGAGAGTATTGTCCGTTATTTTGAAGATGGTACGGCAGATAATATTCTCTCCCTTATATCTCCACAGATTCCTCAGCGATGCGTTACTCTCTCTTATAAAGATCTTTACAGCTGTTCATCCGCACATGCCTTTAGAAGCGAACAAGAGCGTTGGAACGACTTTATCATCCGCCTCTCCCTTGCAGTTGGCACCCTTCTTCTTGAAAATAAGATAGATGAGTATAATCTTACAGATTCTCCATACTCTCCGGCAGTTCTTGATACCCTAAAAGAGAATATCTTGCAGGCAGCCCGCAGAAAGTTTTATCACCCTGAATACATAGCTTGTCCGGGATGTGGCAGAACGCAGTACAATCTTGAAGAGACATTCAACAAGGTAAAAGAGAAAACTGCTCATCTTAAAGGGGTTAAGATTGCCGTTATGGGATGCATTGTGAATGGCCCGGGCGAAATGGCAGATGCAGACTACGGATATGTAGGGCAAGGAGGGGGAAAAGTTACCATTTACAAAGGAAAAGAGCCTGTATATAAATCTGTCCCTGAACAAGATGCTTTAGATTTACTACTCCGTCTGATAGAAGAAAATCATTAAAGCAACTGTTCATTACAGTACTCTGTGATAATTATCTGATTATCTGAGATATAAACGGTGTGTGATGATAATATGCAATGTGAGCTAAAGATGGTATCTTTTCTGTAATAATCACATTACCTCTTTTCCCCTCAGTAATAGAACCATACAGATTGCTCACCCCCATTGCATAGGCGGCATTTATTGTACAAGCATTAAATGCCTCTTCTGGTGTAAGTTTCATCTTGATGCACCCAAGTGCCATAACAAATCTCATATCTCCGCTCGGACTGGAACCTGGGTTATAGTCACTTGCAAGGGCAACTCCAAGTCCCGCCTTAATATAATCCTTTGCTCTGCCGTACGGCATTCCCAAGAAAAATGAAGCTCCGGGGAGCATAGTGGCCATTGTAATTGTACCTTTAAGTGACTCTATCTCAGCATCTGTAGTCCTTTCTAAATGATCTACGGAGAGGGCCTTGTACTTTACACCAACCTGAACTCCACCAGAAACATCCAACTCGTTTGCATGTATTTTAGGAACTAAACCATACTTGGCTCCTTCAGAAAGAATCTCCTCCGTCTGCTTTTGAGTAAAGAATCCTTTATCGCAAAATACATCTATATAATCTGCAAGATGCTCTGCCGCAACAGCCGGTATCATCTCTTTGCATATATGCTCAACATACTCATCCTGCTTTCCAACAAACGCTCTTCCAACTGCATGAGCACCCAAAAAAGTAGATTTTACAAAGAGTGGAGCCGTTTCTTTAACCCTTTTGATCACCCTTAACATCTTAAGCTCCCCTTCAAGAGTCAAAGCATAACCGCTCTTTATCTCAACTGCTCCGGTCCCTTTGGCGGCAATCTCTTTTACCCTCTCCATAGTTTGCTCATACAGAGAATCTTCTGAAGTTTTGTTCAAAAGGTCTGCAGAGTTGAGAATGCCCCCTCCCCTCTTGGCAATCTCTTCATAGCTAAGCCCATTTATCTTATCTACAAACTCATTTTCTCTGGTTCCCGAGTAACATATATGGGTATGGCTGTCGCAAAATGTAGGGAGAACCAATCTTCCTTCAGCATCTATTTTCTTCTCAAACTCATCGCTGAGAGAGATATTTTCTCCATTTGGAGCAAGCTCTTCCATTTTGCCGAAAGCATCTATAATTCCGTCTTTTATAATAAGATAGGCGTTTTTAATAGACGAAACTCCACCCATTTGCTCCCCCTCAAGTCGTTGAACCTCTTTAGGAAGAATGCCAATAAGCTCTTTTATATTATAAATAAGGGTTTTCATAATGTTATTTTCTCAGGAATTCTACAGATTTTTCTATCAAAGGATGAAGGTAAGTGTCTGTAGATACAAAAGGTACAAGCTTACGATAATCTGTGAAAATTCTCTCTATCTGAGCAGAAGATTTCTTTCCGGCAATTTTATGTCTGAAATCCAATGCCTGAGCCGCATTCATGAGTTCTATAGCGAGCACCCTCTCCGCATTGTCCACAACTCTTACAAGCTTGGTTGCAGCGTTACTCCCCATGCTTACATGATCCTCCTGCCCTTGAGAGCTTGGAATGGAATCTACACTTGCAGGCATACAGAGTCCTTTGTTCTGACTCACGATAGATGCCGCTGTATATTGAGGAATCATAAAGCCACTATTCAAACCTGGTTTTGCAACTAAGAAACTCGGAAGTTCTCTCTGACCGGAAATAAGCTTATAAATTCTTCTTTCAGAGATACTTGCAAGTTCACTCACTGCAATTGCAAGAGTATCCATCGGGATTGCAATTGGTTCTCCGTGGAAATTTCCTGCAGAAATAATCATATCCTCATCCGGAAAAACATTCGGATTATCTGTTGCACTATTTATTTCCACCTCTATTACGCTTCTGACATATTCAATCGCATCTTTTACAGCTCCGTGAACTTGAGGAACACATCTGAATGAGTAAGGATCTTGAACATGTTTTTTTTGCATTTGTATTAACTTACTACCTTTAAGGAGTTTACAAATATTAGCCGCAGTATCTGCCTGTCCTTTATGATTTCTTATCTTGTGAGTTTGAGGGAAAAATGCCTCTATACGACCATCGAACGCATCTAAAGAGAGTGCTGCAATTTTGTCTGCCCAATCTGAAAGGCGATAGGCATTTAGCAACGACCATACCGCATGAGCACTCATAAACTGAGTACCGTTCAAAAGGGCCAAGCCCTCCTTAGATTGAAGTTTTATTGGTTTCCATCCGAGTTCTTTCCAAACCTCTGCCGAACTACGTCTCTTCCCTTTGTAAAATACTTCCCCTAAACCAATTAGCGGAAGCGAGAGGTGAGCAAGTGGTGCCAAATCGCCGCTTGCCCCAAGAGAACCTTGAGAATATATGACAGGGAGGATATTCTTGTTGTACATATCTATAAGACGGTTCACTGTAGCCAGTTGCGCACCCGAATAACCAAAAGATAAGTTCTTGATTTTAAGGAACAAAATAATTTTAACTATCTCCGGTCTGACCTCTTCCCCTATTCCGCAGGCATGGCTCACAACTAAATTGTACTGAAGTTGCGAGAGATCCTCTTTAGAAATCGTCACATTGCATAATGAACCAAAGCCGGTCGTAACTCCATACACAGGTCTGCCAATATCCTCCATCTTTTTGTCCAAATACTCTCTGCATTTGATTATGGCAGCTTTGCTTTTAGCAGACAATGAGAGAGTTGCGCCACTATCTATAATCTTTTTAATATCCCAAATCGTAATTGATTTATCTGAAATCTGATGTACCATAAATATCCTTATTCTCTTTTCTTAAACTGTTTATTATCTGTTTTTTACACTTTTAAGCGCCTCGGCGATAAGTCTCTCATCTGCCTTGTTCGGCATTGTAACTTTTAGACCTTCAGAGCGTTCCATTTCGCGCAATATTGCATGTTCGGCTCCTTCATTTCTTGCCCAACTTCTTCTTGCTATACCATTGTTCACATCCCAAAAGAGCATCTGGCGAATGTGTCTTGCAGACTCTTCACTTCCGTCTATAACCATTCCAAAGCCACCGTTTATAACCTCGCCCCATCCAACTCCGCCGCCGTTATGTATTGATATCCAGGTAGCTCCGCGGAATCCGTCGCCAATAACATTCTGAACAGCCATATCGGCAGTAAATTGTGAACCATCATAGATATTAGATGTCTCACGGAAAGGAGAATCTGTACCGGATACATCATGATGGTCTCTTCCTAAAACTATCGGAGCTTTAATTTCTCCTTTAGCAATCGCCTCATTAAATGCAAGGGCAATATTTGTACGTCCCTCACAATCAGCATATAAAATACGCGCTTGAGACCCTACAACCAACTTATTACGCCCTGCTTCATCTATCCAATGAATGTTGTCATCCATTTGTCCTTTAATCTCATCGGGAGAAGTAAGTTTCTCCTTCTCAAGAACTTCCATAGCCAATCTGTCGCTTTTTGCAAGGTCTTCAGGGTCTTGGCTCATACATACCCAACGGAAAGGACCGAATCCGTAGTCAAAATAGAGAGGTCCCATAATATCCTGAACATACGAAGGATAGCGGAAAGTTCCATCTTCTTTGAGAATATCGGCTCCTGCCCTTGAAGACTCTAAAAGAAAAGCGTTTCCATAATCAAAGAAATACATCCCTTTCTTTGTAAGTGCGTTAACAGCTGCAACATGACGCCTCAACGAAGCTTGAACTGCCTCTTTGAACTTTTCCGGCTCCTCGCTCATCATCTTCTTACTCTCCTCAAGTGAGTATCCGACAGGATAATAGCCGCCACTCCAAGGATTGTGAAGCGATGTCTGATCAGACCCCATATCTACTTTTATATCTTCATTAGCCAAACGCTCCCATAAATCTACAACATTGCCTACATACGCAATAGAGACTATCTCCTTATTGCTCATGGCTTTACGAATACGAGGAATAAGATTGTCTAGATTGCTCTCTAACTCATCCACCCATCCTTGCTCATAACGCTTTTCGGCTGCAAGGGGATTAACCTCCGCCGTAACGCTCACAACACCAGCAATATTTCCTGCCTTTGGCTGCGCACCGCTCATGCCACCAAGACCTGCAGTAACAAAGAGCATCCCTTTCATGTTCTCTCTCGTTCCCTCTATTCCCTTGGCATTAAGTTGTTTACGAGCAGCATTCATAACAGTTATTGTAGTTCCGTGAACTATTCCCTGCGGACCTATGTACATATAAGAGCCGGCTGTCATCTGACCGTACTGGCTTACACCCAAAGCATTGAAGCGCTCCCAATCGTCTGGTTTTGAGTAGTTGGGAATAACCATACCATTTGTTACAACAACCCTTGGAGCATCTTTGTGAGATGGAAAGAGCCCCATCGGATGACCTGAATACATGCTCAAAGTCTGCTCATCTGTCATAGTTGCAAGATACTGCATTACAAGCCTGTACTGAGCCCAATTCTGGAAAATGGCACCATTTCCCCCATAAACAATAAGCTCATGAGGATGTTGTGCCACTCTTTCGTCCAAATTGTTCTGAATCATTGCCATAATTGCAGCAGCCTGACGACTCTTGGCAGGATATTCATCTATAGGTCTTGCATACATCTTATAATCAGGACGATAACGATACATATAAATACGACCGTAGTCGTTCAGTTCCTGCGCAAATTCGGGAGCCAACTCCTTGTGTAAATGCTCCGGAAAATATCTCAAAGCGTTTTTCAGAGCCAATGCTTTCTCTTTCTCAGAAAGAATATCCTTTCGCTTTGGCGCGTGGTTAATTTCTGTGTTATAAGGTTTTGCAAGGGGAAGTTCATTTGGAATTCCTGCTAATATCTCTTCTTTAAATGTCATATAGATCTTGTTGTTTAATTCTGATTGCTTGTTTAAACTGTTAAAATGCTATTTATGCTAACTGTTAATCTTATCATTAACTATCTTGAGTACCTCTGTTTCTGCCTCCTGCGCAAGCTTCACATACTTATCCGCCTCATCCATAAGTTCCTTTGCCTTAGCTTTATCCTCTAATCCAACAGCATTTATATGCACATTCAGAGCCGCTCCCATAACTGCACCTCGTGCCGCAATAGCACCCACTCCGGAATCGGATGCAGAATTAGGATTTCCGTTCTGCGCCATCTCCTTGGCTATCTCAAACACTTTGTAAGAGCTCTTTACCGTTCTGAGCGGAACCTCTGTAGCATAGAGAGTTGCCGCCTCCATAGCCGCCGCTCTTGCCGCTTTCTCCTCTTCAGTTCCTTTTGGCATAGAGAAAACATCCATTATCTTATTAAATGCCGCTGTATCTTCATCAACCAAAGAGAGTAGTTCATTCATAAGAGTTTGCCCCTTTTCTGCCCAATCCGAGAACTCTTTCCAACGACTGTCCCATCCCCTTTTATGAGAAGATAAGTTTGCTACCATTGTTCCAAGAGCAGCCCCTAAAGCCCCCATATAGGCAGAAATAGACCCACCTCCAGGAGCAGGTGATTCACTTGCAGTCTCTTTTGCAAAGTCCTTGCAGGTCATTCTTATAAGACGCTCTTTAACAGCAAGTTCCTCTTCAGACTCCATAAGATATTCTATCACTTTCTCTTTAGGATTGAAAGGTTTGAGATCATCTAAACTCATACTCTTGACAGCAATTTTAAGAATCTCTTCCTCACTTATGCCGGTAGATCTTTGCTGTTTTTCAAGATAAAATTTGCCCGCATCGAGAAGAACTCTCTTAGGAACAAGTCCAACAATCTCCGCTCCTGTAACTTTAAGTCCTCTCGCCGATGCGGCTCTTGTAACCTCCTCGTATGCAACATGTAATGGCGTTTTCTGAATATCTGTAATATTCATGCTAACCTGAGCTATGCCATATTCATCTATAAACCAGCCAATTGCTTTAGTCCCTTTAAGAGTTCCGGGTTGCCATATCTGCTCACCGTTCTCATCTTTAAGGAGTTTCCCTGTTAAAGAGCCCCCCTCTCTCGCCTTGCGTCCCTTCTCTCTCACATCAAAAGCAACCGCCATAGCTCTTCTGGTGGAAGTAGTGTTGAGATTATAATTGACCGCTATAAGGAAATTTCTGGCTCCTACATTGGTTGCTCCCGATACGGCCGCCCTTTCCGTAAACTCTGTAGGTCCGAAATCTGGTCTGCGCTCCGCATCTGCAATTTTCTCAGGCAAAGCCTCGTATTCACCGGCTCTACACACAGCCAAATTTCTTCTCTCCGGCTTTAATGCCGCCTCTTCATAACAGTAGCAAGGAATCTCCAACTCTTCATAAATTCTTTTGGCTAAGGTTCTTGCAAGGGTTGCACACTCCTCCAAGGTTATGTTCGATACAGGTATTAAAGGAAGGACATCAGTTGCTCCGCTGCGTGGATGTGCCCCATGATGATTTCTCATATCTATGAGTTCTCCGGCCTTCTTAACCCCTTGGAAAGCTGCCTCCAATACCGCCTCCGGAGTTCCGACAAATGTTACCACAGTACGGTTTGTTGCCTCTCCGGGATCTACATCCAAGAGTTTAACCTTCTCATCCTGATCATTACAATTCACTTTAACAGAAGCAATTGCCTCAACAATTCTATTAATTACATCTTTATTTCGTCCCTCGCTGAAATTTGGAACGCACTCAATAATCTGTCTCATAAACAATTATTTATATTTTTATACTTTTATATTCTTCAATCCTTTTCTGTCCTTCTTTTCTACCCTGCCCTCTTCTATCTATCCCCTCCTCCTTACAAACAAGTTCCGTTATTTAACCACGAACCGCTTAAACACGCACACTGTTTCGAACCTTAAAAATATACATTTTGGAGCAGATATACAACATACACTCCCCATCTTTGCTTTTCAATAAATTCTATGCTACTTTTGCACCTGCTTTTCAATCTCTTGCAGAATTGGAACAAGATATGAATTGAGAAGAGAAATTTAGAGAAAATGATTCTGACCATAATTAAATTAACAGCAGGGCTAATCTGCATACTTGTAGGAGCTAACTATTTGGTTGACAGCTCTGTAGCTATAGCCAAGCGTTTTAATATTCCCGATATGGTTATCGGTATGACATTGGTTGCTTTGGGAACAAGCGCGCCCGAGATTGTTGTAAGCTTTGTTGGAGCTGCCGGGGGATCTTCAGATATAGCAATAGGAAATGTCATTGGTTCGAATATATGCAATATTCTGCTGGTTCTGGGCTTAGCAACACTAATCTTCCCTCTGACAATAACGTCTGAAAATAAGAAAGTAGAAATTCCATGCGTGTTAGGGGCAACTCTCCTTGTTCTGATTCTGTCCAAAAGCTTTTTCAATGGGTTCTCCGTGGAGTTGGGCAGATTGAGTGGCTTCATACTGCTTCTTGCAGGGGTAGCATTCTTAATCTATTCATATATTATAACCATAAGGGAACAGTCTCGCAATGAGCAAGATATAAACACCGATAAAACACAGGAGCAAGCCATTCCAAAACTATTCAGAAAGATATACAATAAAAGAATTCTTGTTCCCATAGCATCCGGGGTTTTTATAATCTCCTGCTTATTACTTGTCTGGGGAGGAAATAGTTTTGTAGAGGGGGCAAAAGAGCTTGCAAGACGAATCGGGATGAGTGAAATGACAATTGCAGCAACTATTGTTGCAGTGGGAACATCATTGCCAGAACTTGCAACCAGTGTGGCAGCGGCGTTCAAGAAAAATAGCGGAATTGCTCTCGGTAATATAGTGGGCTCAAATGTTTTGAATATATGTATTGCACTCGGTGGAAGTGCTCTGATTCACCCACTTAAAACAACAATTCAAACTTCACACTTATTATTTTTCGCCCTCTCCGCAGCACTGCTTTTTATATTTGCAATTGTATCGAGAATAAAATTTCACCGTATTTATGGTCTACTCTTTGTCTCTCTTTATATTGCCTACATAATATCTATTGCGGCTCATTAGGGGCTAACTTCGTATTGTTTGAAAGAACTATCTCTATATTCTTATCTTTTTCCAGGTGATATACATGCTGTACCCACAATTCGGTGCTCTTTTCAGAGTCATAAACCCTTACTAAAAATTTGACTTTGGAGCTATAATCTGCCGCCCTGAAAGTCTCTTGAGTTCCGTATGCAATCTCTTTCATGCTATTTTTAGCATTAATTTTATCATGTCGGTTATACTCAAAAATCGTAATATCCCGCTTTAAGTCAGATTCCGGCTGTTCATCAGTAAAACGAATATTCACACTATAAGTTGTAATCTCATCTATATCAGTGCGACACGAACCTACGGGAAATAAATATGCAATTAGAGTTAATAATAAAAGATGAGTAATCTTTCTCATAAATAAGTCTAAATATCTATCGTTTAAACAATTCTGCTAATTCAATCCTTCTTCCAATATCAAACTTCGTACCAGCGTTAGCTTCTTTTTTAATTCAATAAAAAACACTTTATTTGCATAATAAATGCAGATTAAAAAACTGTTAAAGATATAAAAGTTTTTAATGAAAAAATACTTATTAATAATTGGTTTTCTAGTTTTGGTGCAAAGTCATTTTTTTGCACAAGGTAACATCATTTCACTTGATTATAAGGCAGATATAAACAGCTGTTATCCCGGCACAGAACGAAATATAAAAGTTTATGTTCCTAAGCAGTATGACGGAAAAGCTGCTTCTCTTTACATTGGATTGGATGGTATATTATGCAACGCCCCAAAGGTATTTGACAAACTTATCGCTGAGGGAAAAATGCCAATAACCATAGCTATTTTTATTCAACCTGGTGTTATTTATGCTGTTTCAGAAACAACCGAAGCCCCCAAAAAAGTCATACGTTACAACCGTTCAAACGAGTTTGACCATACCGACGGAAGATTTGCGGAATTTCTTAATAATGAGATTATTCCATTTGTAGAGAGTAATGTTGAAATTGAAGGGAAAAAGTTAAATATTTCTGATAATCCCGATAAGAGGTCTATATTTGGTCTTTCCAGCGGAGGAATTGCAGCTTTCAATGCAGCTTGGCAAAGACCAGATCTTTTCCGCAGAGTATTCAGTGGAGTTGGGACCTTTGTCTCTATGAGAGGTGGAAACGATCTTCAGATGTTTGTACGTAAGTGCGAACCTAAACCGTTGAGAATCTGCTTACAAGACGGCACACAAGATGTCTGGAACGAAACTTTTGGTCACTGGTGGGAAGCAAACCAAATGCTCTCCACCGCTCTGGACTTTGCCGGCTATGATACCAAATACGACTGGACAGATTGTGACCATAGCGTACGTCGAGCCTCTGAGATTTTTGAAGAGGTAATGATCTGGCTATGGGAAGATTATCCAAAACCGATAAAAGCCGGAATAACAAAAAACGATTTTCTCAACAAGTACATTTACAAAGGGTCACAACCTATTTATGACCTCTCTTTGAGCGGCAAACAAATGTGGCAAAAGGCTGAGCATAAGGATATTGTAAAAACGGGACCTTCTCTGTACAAGGTCAATGATTTTTTAATCCATACCGTTTCATATCCCGATAGTTCCTTTGTTGTGGTTTCCGATTATTACCCTTTTATAAGCAACACTCACGAGGAGAAACGTTTAATTGATATTCATCAGAACAACAATTATCTTTGGCAAGGCGTAGGGAAAAATATTTCCTCTGCACAGTTCTTCCAACGATTCTATTGGCTTCATTCATACGATAATACCGCTGTTAAAAAAGGGGCAATGGCATACGATTCCAAGGGAAATCTTTTCTGCCTCACAAACATTGGAATTCAAGTATTTGATCAAAACGGAAGGGTCAGATTCATTTTGGAAATACCGGATGAAGTTACTTCTGCTCTCAAGGATGAAAGAAGCCGACAAGCCCTCTCTCTTTTAATTGAAGAGGGTAAAATCATCCTTACAGACAACAACACATTCACATACTCCAGAGATTTTGTAATCTCACCTGCCATACCCGGACAAACCCCTAAATCTCAGGGACAAGGATAAGGAACGGAAATATTTTTGAAAAATTGTAATTTATTTTTGCTCTTAAAACTTTTTTCAATTATCTTTGCAGAGGTATTTATTGTGAACAGAGTATTAATAAGGCACTTCTTCTATTTCAAAGGAACGGAGTGCCTTATTTTTATACTCAAGGAAAAAAGCTGAAGAGTAGATTTAGTTTTTTCCTTTGCGTCTGTTACAAGTTTTACAAAGCATTTGGCAGTTTTCGAGAACGGTCTTGCCCCCCTCGCACCAAGGGGTTATATGATCGCCCTCCATTTGGTTATAGTCGAACTCCTTCCCCGCATCGGGACATTTAGGATTGGCACACTTATGCCCCTGTCTTTCATACACTTCCATCTTTATATCATCGGGAAAAGAACGCAGGTTCAAATATTTCTCATCGCGAGTCAACACATAGGGGCATATACCTCTCTTGCTCTGCACCTCGCTGTCCAAGAGCAATCTTGCCACCTCCTTATCTATCTCCGATTTATTTAACACTTCATTTTTAAATTTATCATACAGCTCTCCCCAATCCACACCTTTCATAATATCTTTTCTCTTTTTCAGATCAAAAGTTCCTGTCACCCAAGTAATTACCGACTGAAAATACTGCCACAGCTGAAGAGCGTTTGCATCGTGCTGATGAGCCGCCATATAGCTCTCTATCTCCAATTTCTTGAGCGGAGTACTCTGTGAACGGGCTATCCACTTAAGGGCGGTCTCCATATAGTCTTGACGGTTAGGAGTTCCGGCAAGCAAATCCTTCCCCATATTGTAGGCAACGCAGTTATTCTTGGAAAAATACTTTTTTGCATCCGAAACAAACGGACCGGCATATACCGCATTTCTAAGTTCCTGATCTGTAAGCTTCTCTCCGGCAATATTAATGGTCTTGAACCAATCAAGTTTCTCTTTGTCGTCTCCGCTGCAAACATAAACCATTAGTTCGTAGTCCAATATTTCATTCTGCTCGGAAGGCGTCAAATTGTGAAAATACTGAAAACCATACGAAAAATCTCCATTCACATATTGGCAAATACTGATTGTTCTCTGCTGACCGTCAAGCACTTCAAACGGTACATCGGCATCTTCTTCTCTCTTTGCCCAGTACATGACATTGAGAGGAAAGCCTTTCTTGATAGTTGTGATTACCGCCTCCCGCTGTTTATCTCTATATATGAACTCTCTCTGATACGGCGGACGTATGTCCAACTGCCCATTATACCCTATAACTCCCTGTTCTTCATTATCTTGATAACCTTTTGTAAGCTCTCTTACCGTTATCTTCTGCAATTCTATTTTCATATATCTTAAGTTTTAATTTATTTCGCGATACGTTTATTACTTGATTTTTCTTATTGTAATCCGCGCATAAGTTATCTTACCATTAATTTTACCTTCAGCATTTTTTATCATCCCTGGTATTGAAGTCGCCGAATCAGTATTCTTGCATACTTGCTTTTCCCTTGTACCACAGTATCTTTGGGATTGTTCATCAGTCCGGCTATTGGCATCGACGGATGAGTATTCTGAAGTATGGCTGTATAGTCTTGATTCTCTTCTCTTCTCTTCTCTTCTCTTCTCTTCTCTTATACTATAAACTAAATCTTTTCCATCTGCACCTTTTCTAAACTCGACAATTTCAAACTGCTCCGGATTGTATTTATCTAAAAAAGTAATCGGCACCCCCATAACTCCCTCATAATCGCATGGAATTTCAGATACTTTATCTACATTTATTGCATCATAGTTGTCATATTTTGGATACTCCTCCGGTGTATATTTCTTGTAAAGGATTAAATCCTCATGACGTTTTTTATGATCAAGATTTGTAAACCATGCAATTGCCGGAACTTTTATAAATTTATCGGGATTATACCCTTTTTGTCTCACAAAAGCCCTATTTGCCTCTAACTTATTCTCATATGGAGACTTGTATACCAGAGACATATTGAAACCGTAACCAATCCAAAGTTTATTATGTTTTATCAATGGAAATACTTCTTTGTATGTAATAGCATTCATATTGCCGAGAACTAGAAATTTCTTATCATACTCTATTAGCTGAGCGATATATTCTCTAAACAAAGAAAACGGCGGATTTGTTACCACAATATCGGCCATTTTAAGGAGTTCTATGCATTCTTTGCTTCTGAAATCTCCATTGCCTTTTAACCTAGTGAGTACATTCTTCTTATTCTTTATCAAATACTCAACATCCGCCAAATCTACCCTTCCGTCTCCATTCACATCGGAAACCTCCGATATCTCCACCTTATAAGCAATCTTATCAGACTCTTTTTCCTCCTCAAACAGAGATAATTCCGTTCCGGTTATATGAGAGCCGTTATAACATGTGGCAATAAGTTTTTTAAGGCCTAAATAGTTAAAATTGTTTGCGAAATACTTGAAGAAATTGCTCTCATAAGGGTCGTCGCAGTTGCAGAACACCACCTTATCTTTAAAATGAGACTTGTAATTCTTGAGTTCATTCTCTATATCTGGAAGTTGTGTATAGAACTCATCTTTTTGAGCAGTTTGTGCTGCATGGAGGTTTTGTAATGCCATTGATAGTCAGTGTTTTAATGCATGGCTATCAATCGGCTAAGGCCCCAAAGACACAAACGCAAAAAAGCGAGATACATTTTGTTGCGTTCAGCTTAGAGGCAGCCTCGCAAAGGAAACCTCGTCCACTAAACAAAATGCATCTCGCCTAAGGCAAGTTGCACAGCTATTACTAGTGGTCGAGATGTTCCCTATACGAGAAAACATCTTTTACATATTATTTCTATGCGTTTTTATTTCCAATAAAGTTTGCGAGGCTTTTGGCTGAACGCGAAATAATAGCTTATGCGCTTATGTTATAATATTTTATCGTTTACAGCATAATGTGCTGTAATCCTTTGCAAATATAGAAATATTTCGAAACTAAAAAAAGTTCTGCTGCATTTGCATTATGATAATTTCTTTAGAAACTATCAGCAAACTTGAAACCGCATTGGAAGAGAATATCCTTGCCCTATCATGACAATCTCTTTAAATTTAAATTGCATCGGGAAGTTGCACATTTAGGAAAAAATCGTATCTTTGTGTACTGTAAATGGTTTTACTATTTTATCTGCAAACCTAAATGTTAAGATATAGAAGCTATGATTATAAACAAACAAGTTGGTGTATTTTTAAATCTTGTGCACAACAAGTTCAAACAATATGTTACAGAGATATTTGAGGGAGAAGGATTTAACATTACACCAGAACAGTTCTTGGTAATGGACACACTCTGGGACGAGGGGGTTCTCTCTCAACAAGAAATTGCCAACATTATTCTTAAAGACAAAAATTCCGTTGTTAAGTTAGTTGATGGTTTAGAAGAGAGAAATTTGGTCAGAAGAGTGAGTAACAAAAGAGACAGAAGACAAAACCTGATTGAAGTAACTCCCTATGCCTTAAAGGTTAAAGATAAAATAACAGCTTTAGCCATGGAGGCTGTAAACCATGTGATAGAAGGAATCAATAAGAAAGATCTGGAGAATTTCCTTATCGTTTTATCTAAAATGGGAGAAAACTTAAATAAGGATATAAATCTTTTGGAACTTGCTAAAAAATACCCATCAAACAGGCAGATCAAAGAGAGTGCTTAAAAAGATTTCAACTGCAAATAAAACATATCGAGATATAAATATAGAGTATAAAATAGATAAAAAGAGAAATATAACATAATGGGAAAGCTATACGACAAATTATTAAGCGATTACAGAATAAAGGAAGGGTTGAATGCCTGTATAAACTGCGGCACCTGCACTGCAATCTGTCCGGCAGCAGAATTCTATAAATATGATCCAAGACAAATTGTAGATATTGTTCAATCTCAGGACGATGCGGAGATTGAGAAACTCCTTAAAAGTGAAACCATCTGGTACTGCGGAGAGTGTATGAGTTGCGTAACCCGCTGTCCCAGAAAAAATGCTGCAGGTCTTGTCATAATGGCCCTCAGAAGTCTATCTATAGATATGGGCTTTTTTATGGAGAGTGAAAAAGGACGCCAAATGTACCTTCTCTGTAAAGATCTGAATCATAATGTATTAAATTATGGATACTGCGTCTATCCGAGAAATTTCAAATATGATATTCATCCGGAAGCTGGTAAAGTCTGGGAATGGGAAGAGAAGAATTTAGATGCTGTATTTGAACGGCTTGGTGCAAATCTCGATGGCAACGGAAGAGGTGCTATGAGAAAAATACCACAGGAAGATTTGGATCAACTTAAAAAGATTTACGATATAACAGGGGCAACTCAGAGATTGGAGAAAGTAAAGCAGGCTGGTGTCAAAAAAGCTGAGGAACTTGGACTTACACTCGAAGAGTATGAGCAAAAACTATACACAGAGAGCTCCCCTACCCACCTTAACCATTAAAGAATCGGCTCAAGCAAAAAAGATGCTCTCAATGTAAACAAATGGCTATAATACAGTATAACAAATAGTTACAAAGCGCATCGAGATAAATAAAATAGAGATATAAAGAGAAACAATTAAGAGACAATGATATACGAAGGTAAAAAGAAAATTTGGAGCGATTACCAAAAAGAGATTCCGGACGACCACTACTACTATGTCAGAAGTTGTATCCGCCAAACATTTTTCCCTGCATCGGAGGCAACATTCTTAGATATCACAAGAAATAAATTAGGAAAGGATGTTTTTGAAACAGAGCATCATACCACTTGCGGGGGTATTGCATACCATTCAGATACCATACCGCATGAGACCGTCATGACAATCATTGCACGTCAGTTTGCCCTGATGCATAAAAACGGTTATCAAAACTATGTATGCTCCTGCATAACTTCGTTTGGTCTCTACTGTGAAACCTTAGAGACATGGAGGGAACACCCTGAGTTAGAGGCAAAAATAGCCGATAATCTACGAAGAAGCTGCAATCTGGAGTTTGCAAAACCAAAATTCCTTGTGCATGCAAGCGATCTCATTTACAAATTAAGAAATGAGATTGCCCAAAAGGCAAAATATAAGTTAATTAACAGGTTCACAGGCAAGCCATTACGAGTAGTGGAACATATTGGATGCCATTACTCTAAAATGTTTCCGTCCAAAGGGGTTGGAGGAGCTGAATATCCTTACGTGCTTGTAGGTATGGTAGAAGCATGGGGAGGAGAGATTATAGATTATCCGGAGAGAAGGCATTGTTGCGGTTTCGGTTTCCGTCAATACCTTATAAAAGGGAACAGGAGCTATTCTTTAACAAACACCCACAAAAAATTTGAGAGTATGGAGCCTTTTAATCCCGATATGATTATCACTAACTGTCCGGGATGTCCTTATTTCTTGGACCGTTGGCAGTATGTAATTGCAGAAAGTACAGGAAAGAGTTACGGTGGAGAGGGAAAAGGAATTCCGGTATTTACCTACGAAGAGGTAGCCGGACTTGTAATGGGCTATAATCCATGGGATTTGGGACTTCAGACACATCAGATAGATGTAGAGCCTCTCTTAGATAAGATGGGTATTCCGTACGATCCATCAAAGAAATTCACAGGGAAAAATGGAGAAGACTTAGGCAGGCCAGAGATTGTTAAATCTTTATGCTGTAATGGATTAGAATAACTTGAAAAGAAAGTATTTAAACTATGAAAAATAATATCTTAATAGTTGGAGGGGGAGCAGCCGGACTTGAGGCAGG
>CADBRQ010000016.1 GCA_902797115.1 uncultured Bacteroidia bacterium | reverse complement strand
TGCAGTAAAGAAGCTGCAGAGAAAAAGCACGAATGCAACAAAGAAGCAGCTGAGAAAAAACATGAATGCAAAAAAGAAGCTGCAGAGAAAAAGCATGAGTGCAACAAAGAAGCTACAGAGAAAAAACACGAATGCAACAAAGAGAAAACTGCTGAAAATAAATAAGTTGCTAAAGCAAACAAAGAGACAGCGTGCCACTAAACTAAACCAAAAAGGAGAGACTTTATTTTAAGAATAAACAAATAAACAACTTATAACAATGAGTAAAAAAGATCTAAGTAGAAGAGGGTTCCTCAAAAAACTCGGAGTTGGGGCAGGTGCAGGTCTTGCCCTCTCTGTGGCAGCTCCTCTCGATGCGTTGGCAAAGAGGCAAAATTCAGGGAGTTACAGAGATTCTGGTCTGCGTATCGGTGATGAAGCCGGGACCAATATGACATATAGAATACAGCATAGAACCAAGCAAAAAGTTTCACTCCTCGGATTTGGAATGATGCGTCTTCCGGTAGATCAGGAGAAGGTGAATGAACTTGTGGATTATGCTATGGCTAACGGCGTTAACTACTACGACACCGCTCCTGTATATTTAGGAGGAAAGAGCGAAGGACTTACAGGCACAGCTCTAAAACGCTATCCAAGAGAGAAATATTATGTTGCAACAAAAATGAGCAATATTCAACCAAAGCATCAGACTCTCGATGGAGCTAAAGAGATGTATGAGAAATCTTTCGCAGAACTTCAAGTAGATTATATAGATTACTATCTTCTTCACAGTGTTGGAGGAGGAGGTATGGCTAATCTTCACAAACGCTTTTTAGACAATAATTTACTCGATTTCTTAATGAAAGAGAGAGAGGCAGGAAGGATTCGTCATCTCGGTTTCTCATATCACGGAGATGTAGAGGTGTTCGATTGGTTGGTGGAGCATAACTCCATATACAAGTGGGACTTTGTTCAAATACAAATGAACTATTTAGATTGGAGACACGCATCGCTGAGCCAAAGAAGAAATAAAGATGCAGATGCAGAATACCTATATAACAAACTGGAAAAGTATAATATACAAGCAGTTATAATGGAGCCGCTTAGAGGCGGAGCACTCATGAATGTTCCTGAAGAGTATCAAAACAAGATGAAAGAACTCAGACCAGACTCCTCTATGGCTGAATGGGCGTTCCGTTGGGTTGGAAGCTATCCGAATATTCTCACCACATTGAGCGGCATGAACAATATGGAGCATCTGAAAGAGAACATCAGAACTTTCTCTCCTTTAGAAGTTTGCAATAAAGAGGAGAATGAACTTTTGGCTCAGGTTGCAGATGGATTGTCTGGTATTCCTACAATCCCTTGCACCACATGTGCTTACTGTATGCCTTGTCCTTTCGGTGTAGATATTCCAAACAATTTTAGTTTCTATAACAATGCTGTACATAGCGGATTGTTAAAGAGTAACGATTTTACAGCCGAGTATAACAAAGCCATAGAAGCAAGTGCAAGAGCTTCACAATGTGTAGATTGCGAAGAGTGCTTGCCTAAGTGTCCACAGCAAATTCGCATCCCTAACCAGATGGCGCGCATTGTGGAACTACTAAAGAAATAGATTTTTAAACAGGCTTAACAATAAGTAAAAAATGAAAATTGCTATTATAGCAGCTATGGAGAAAGAGTGCAGTCAATTGCGTAAGTTCTTTTGCAACAGCAATGTGCAAATATTTAAATGCGGCATTGGAAAAGTGAGTGCAGCTCTTAAAACGCAAGAAATCATCAGAAGTTTTCATCCCGATGCAATCATCTCTTCCGGTTGCGCAGGAGGAAACGGAGATGAGATTAATCTCAAAGATGTTGTTGTGAGTTCACAGCTAGCATACCACGATGTCTATTGTGGATGCGCCTTAGGCAATGAGATTCAGTTTGGGCAGGTGCAAGGAATGCCACCACGCTACAATGCAGATCCACAGATGCTTAAAATAGCGCAAAACTTATCGCTGAGTAATACAAACACGCATATTCACAGCGGGCTTATTGTTACCGGTGATTGGTTTGTAGATTCTAAAGAGAAGATACAAAGCATTTTAGGAAATTTTCCGGAAGCAAAAGCAGTAGATATGGAGTCTTGTGCAATAGCGCAGACATGCTACATGAACAAGACTCCATTTATCTCTTTCAGAATCATCAGTGATATCCCATTAAAAGACAGCAACGCCTCACAGTATCATAATTTCTGGGAGACGTTGGCAGATGAATCTTTTGAGGTAACTCGTACCTTTATAGAAGATTTACTTCTTCTGAATTTTAAAAGTTAGCTCGCATTTGCCTCTGCTTCGGCATTTTGAATCATCTTCTCATTTGCAGAAACATAGATTTCTACACGGCGGTTCTGTGCCCTGCCCTCTGCGGTGGCATTATCTGCAACCGGCTCGTTAAATGATTTTCCCTCTGCTTTAAGACGCGAAGCGGCTATTCCAAGACTCTGTAGATAAGATTGAACAGATGCTGCTCTCTGATTAGAGATTCTCTCGTTAACCTCAGCAGTACCCGTATTGTCTGTGTGACCATAAATGGTAATGTCTGTATCTGCCATATCTGCCATCTTGGTAGCAAAGTTTTTGAGTTGAGTCTTAGAAGCTGCACTCAAAGTAGTTCCATTTGTAGGGAATAATATTCCGCTCTCAAAAGTAACTTTAATTGCGTCTAATCCATTAACATCTGTAACTGTCTCAACCTGAGCATCTTTTAAAGCCGCCTCAAGTTCTGCCGCTTTTTTGTCCATTTTCTTCCCGATAAGGACTCCGGTACCGGCACCAATAGCCGAACCAATAGCAGCACCAATAGCAGCACCTTTACCTTTTCCAAAAATGGCACCAACTCCGGCACCTAAAGCAGCACCGCCGCCAGCACCTATTACAGCACCTTTTCCGGTATTATTCATAGATGCACAACCTGGCAACATTACCACCATAAGTGCAGACAAAAGAACAGTTGTAAACTTTTTCATCGCGATTAATTTTATTGTTAATTAGTATTTCTGTTTAATACTTGATGTACGAATAAACCGGTACGCCCAAAGGGTTTAGGTTTGCTTTGCCATTAAGCTCCTCTATCTCTATCATACAGATACAAGAGGAAACTTTAAAGCCCTCATCCATAAGAGATTTCGAAAGAGCAGAGAGAGTTCCTCCTGTTGCAATTATATCATCGAAAATAACAATTTCAGAACCATCCAAATCACTCTTCCTCCAAACCAAAGTATCTTTCCCATACTCTTTTACAATAGGAATCTTTATCACATCTCCGGGGAGCTTACCAGCTTTTCTGACCGGAAACCACTTGATTCCCATAGATTTTAACAATCCTCCTATTATAAAAGCCCTCGACTCTATCAATCCCACGGTACGACCCTCGCAATGCAACCTGATAAAATTCAGGAAATCTTCATACTGAGAATCTTCCATAGAATTAATAAAAGGAAACACATCTATAAAATTGACCCCTTTAATTGGGTAATCTTTATATATAAATGAATTAATAGTTGCCTTCATTTCTAAACCATTCAAAATTCTTTTCAAAATTAAAACTTAAAAATAAAATTTGCAAATCCGACAAAATAGATTAACTTTGCATTCCCAAATGGAGAGATGGCAGAGTGGTCGATTGCGGCAGTCTTGAAAACTGTTGAGGTGAAAGCCTCCCGGGGTTCGAATCCCTGTCTCTCCGC
>CADBRQ010000015.1 GCA_902797115.1 uncultured Bacteroidia bacterium | reverse complement strand
TGGAGTTGGCATATCTGGGTAACAGATCAAGAGATGACATCTATTCCGGTCAAGAACTACCAAAATGTTACTTATGATTTCCTTCCTGTAAACTTAGGTTGGAGTGATATGGGAATGGAAACAGGTTATGCTGCAAGGATGGCAGATATGAGGATAGTGCAGACAATTGGTATAAAAACAGCTGATTGTGATATTATACAGAACGGATATTGCGATAAAAATGAAAGAGGAAACTGTACATTCTATCAGTTTGGTAGAAAGGATCCTTTCCTTCCATCAACTGGAGAAGAGTCAAGTTTAGAGCCTTTAAATAATTTTAATAAGCCTTGGTATAACTCAGCAGGTTCTTCAAGCATTATACAGCCATCAGATGCGTTAGGTTATTCAAAAGCTTCGGGTATAAATGCTATAAAGGCATATATTAAGAATCCTTTTGTGTACGATTATAACAATATTTCGGCTAATAATGGTCAGTCATATATGGATTATCAATATTATAATTTATGGAGTGCCAATAATAACATTGGTAATAGCTATAATGATAATATAGTTGTTAAAACTGTTTATGATCCATCTCCTATTGATTATTGTATGCCTGCAAGCAATGCTTTTACCGGGTTTACTACTACTGGTGATTCTGCTTTGGAAGAAAGTCAATTTAATGTAAGTGGCAGTTGGAGTGGCGGTTATTACTTCAAAACTAATTTTGGAGATGAAAAAATCTTTTTTCCTGCGGGTGGACACCGCTCATATAGAATGGGGAGCGGCCTCATTGTTGCCAATGCGATCTATATTCGCCATTACGGAGCGTACGGTACGGCGATGCCTTGGCGAAATACAAGTTATAGTACTTTTCTATTCTTTAAAGAAGGTGGTAATGATAGAGTTTACCCAAGGTGGAATAACATACGTGCCGATGGCTTTACTATCCGCCCTGTCTTAGAAAAATAGAAAAACGCTCCTGCTTCGCTTCAAATGAATTGCCTGCCTTTTAGGGCATAATTCACACAAGACCGGAGCAGGGGAGTTTGAAAGAAAAGTGTGTTCTACACTTCATTTTGTTAATGTTATATGTGTTTGAGGGTGACGATTTTTCGTCACCCTCTTTGTTTACTCTCTCTAATTCCCTAAAGTTCTCTAATTTCCTAAAGTTGCAAGTATGTTTCCTGCTGCAACATAGAGTGCAGTGTCGAAGGAATTGCCGCCGACATCGGTATATGATCTTGAGTTGCAAACAATTGCTATGTTAACACCTTTCTTTCCCCTTATCATCAAAGTTCCAACTCCGGCGAGGTTGCCTCCATGATAGGAAGCCCAATTTGTATAAAATGAGTGATTTCTTCTCCAGCCATGTGCGTAGTATTTGTAATTAGAAGAAACGGTATAAAGAATATCAAGGGTTTCTGGTTTTAAAATATCGGGAACAACCGTTCCATAGTCTTGAGCACACATCAGTGTAACAAGAGATGTAGGGGTTGTGCAGAGATTGCCGCATGCTCCGACAATTGACATATTGTTCTGATAACCGGTGGTTCCGTTTTGCGGATAATATACAACCTCGTTCTCTCTTTTTTCTGCAAGAGTGGTTTTAGAACACCACATATCTGTAACACCGGCAAGGGCAACGGTCTCCCTCAAATAATCTTCATAACTCTTGCCGCTTAGCACTTCTATAATTCTTCCAAGTATGCAGTAGCTGATGTTAGAATAACTGTAGGTGCTTCCTCTGGAGTATGCAAACGCCTGGTGATGAACAAGATAATCTATTCTTTGGTCCAAAGTTTTATTGTAGTACGGAGTTCCGTAGGTATCGAAGATTGCTTCAACATTCCATCCTGTATTGTGGTACAAAAGGTTCTCAACAGTTATATCTTTCACGCCATCTACAAAAGGCTCTGTATCTTCATTAAATAAATCTTTCAAAATACCGTCATCTCCAAAGACTTTAGAGTCCATGGTAAGTTTTCCGTCTTCGTATAGTCTGAAAATGCAAAGCGATGTCTGAGCTTTTGAGCAGCTTGCAAGACGGAACAGGTGGATTGGAGTAACTCTCTCTCTTGAAGAGGTATTTGCGTACCCATATCCTTGCTGATAAATTATCTTTTCATTTTGGGAGATTGCAATTGAAACGCCGGGAATTGAGTAATCTCTCATCAGGGCATATATGTAATTGTCGTATGTAGCATTACCCTTGTTTATAATCAAGTAGTAAGTTTGGCTTTTTCCCGATTCGCTTGTTACTGTCATAGAGATAGTTGGAGCGGAGAAATCTGTTGCTGTAGAGCCGCTTACAATTGTTGTATTATTGATTTTTACAGTTGCTCCATCGGAAACAGTGAATGTTGGGACTAATTTTGTGAGGTCTGCTGTTTCACCAACTGTAATGTAAAAGAGTTTTTCGTTAGATCTAAAGATAGCTTTTGCATCGCTATATAAATTGCCGGAATTGCTTGCTCTTTTAAATGAGAAAGCTGTCATCTGATTTCCGGTCTTGGTTGGATTAACCGGATTTTCCGGAGTAATTTTCCCTTTATCATCACCGCCGCCGCCACCGCAGCTTACAGTAAACAGGGCCACGAATGCAATTAGTGCAATGGATAATAAAACCGTATATTTCCTTTTCATCATTATAAAGAATTTAATTATAAATAATTTTTAAGTGCTTTCTTAATGCTCTTGAGAGCTTTCTCCAAAACAGAGCGAGGGCATCCGACATTAAGTCTCATAAATCCTTCACCTCCGGGACCAAATGTAATGCCATCGTTCAACGCAAGATGGGCTTTTTTAAGAATTATATCTACAAGTTCTTGCTGAGAAATTTCCAAAGCTCTGAAATTTAGGAAAATAAGGAAAGAGGCGTGAGGTTGAACCATGCTGACTAATTGTTGGTTACCTTTTGTAAAATTCTCTTTCAAATATTTTTCTGTAAAAATGATATTATCCCAAATATATTTTTTAGCTTGTTTAAGCCACTCTCTACCTTTATTCGTATATAACTCCGGAGCAGGCATAAACGACAGGGTATGTCCACTTGCAAACTCTCCGGCACTAAGGTATTCAGAAAATTTTGTGTGGATATCAAGGTTTTCTGCCACCCACTCGCTGGCACATAGTCCTGCACAATTGAATGTTTTGCTTGGAGCGTGGAATGTAATTGTATTTTGCCCTTGCTGTTTATTCACTGTGGCAAAAGGTATGTGTTTGGAGAACGAAAGGTCGCAGTGGATCTCATCGCTGAGGACTAATACTTTGTATTTTAGGCATATAGATGCCATTTTCTTGAGTTCTGAACGGCTCCAGACCCTTCCTCCCGGGTTATGAGGATTGCAGAGGATAAAGCATTTACACCCCTTGATTTTTTTCTCAAAATCTTCCCAGTCTATCTCAAAATCATAAACAATGGTGTTGCAGCTTTTATCTTTTTTAGTTACTAATTTAAGAGGATTGTTCACAACTTTACATCCCGCAGCAAGTATCTGATTCTTAAACGGATAATAGACAGGGGGCTGTATAAGGACACGATCACCTTTTTTTGTAAAACATCTTAGGGCGTGGCAAATACCAACAACTATTCCAGGAACAAAACCTATCTGAGAACATCTTATCTCCCAGCCGTATTCCTCTTTAAACCACTTAGTTACTGCATTTCCCCAACGGGCAGGCCTGCATCCGTATCCTAAAACTCCGCCATCTATCTTTTTCTTGATTGCATCGAGAAAGAACTTAGGAGTCTGAAAATCCATATCTGCAATCCACATTGGAAGCAAGTGGTCGTCCCCAAATCTCTCTTTATTACAATCCCATTTTATACAATCGGTCCCTTTCCTGTTGATTATTTTATCAAAATTATATTTCATAATTCATATCTGTTTCTTTATTCTCCGCAATTCGTTCTGTTATTTTTGTCTGAAAAAGATGTTTATTGGGCATCCGTTAAAATTGAAATGTTCTCTCAACCTATTCTCTAAAAAGCGTTTATATGGATCTTTTATGTACTGGGGAAGGTTGCAGAAAAATGCAAAAGATGGTGTTGTTGTGGGAAGCTGTGTCACGAATTTTATCTTAATGGTTTTTCCCTTATACATTGGTGGCTGATGATTTTCTATCTCTGCAAGCATTGCTTCGTTAAGGCGGGCGGTAGGTATTCTGCGAGAGTAGTTTTCATAAACTTTCATTGTGGTTTGGAGAACATCGTAAATTCTTTGCTTGTTCATCACCGATGTGAAAATGATAGGAACATCTGTAAACGGAGCAATTTTTGCTTTTATAGACTCCGTAAACTCTTTCATTGTATTTGTTTGTTTCTCAATAAGATCCCATTTGTTTACAACAATAACGCATCCCTTGCCGTTCTTTTGAATCAAATAGAAAATGTTCATGTCTTGAGCCTGAACTCCTTCGGTTGCATCTATCATAAGTATGCATATATCGGAACTCTCTATGCTCCTTATGGCGCGCATCACCGAGTAGAACTCTAAGTCATCATTAACTTTATTCTTTTTTCTCAGACCGGCAGTATCGATGAGGAGAAAATCGTATCCAAACTTTGTGTAACGTGTAGATATTGAGTCTCTTGTGGTTCCGGCAAGAGGTGTTACTATATTTCTTTTTTCATCTAATAGGGCATTGGTGAGAGACGATTTTCCGACATTTGGTTTCCCCACAATTGTAATTTTAGGCAGGTTCTCTTCTTCACTCTCATCTGAAAATGCAGCTTTTGCTTTTGTAAGATCTTGGCAAATACGGTCCATTAAATCCCCTGTGCCTCCGCCACTTGCAGAAGCGATTGCAAACGGCTCCCCTAATCCGAGCTTATTAAATTCGTATATGCCAAAAATCTTATCGCCTGTATCTACTTTATTTACAGCAAGAATAACAGGTTTGTCGCATCTTCTCAGAATTTTTGCTATTTCTTCGTCGTAGTCTGTAATACCTGTTGCCACATCGCAGAGGAATAGTATAACGTCTGCTTCTTCAATAGCGCTTAATACTTGCGAACGTATTTCATTTTCAAAAATATCTTCTGAATTGGTTGTAAATCCTCCCGTGTCTATAACGGAGAAAGTGGTGCCGCTCCATTCACATTTCCCATAGTGTCTGTCTCTTGTAACTCCGGCAGTCTCGTCAACTATGGCCTTTCTCTGTCCAACCATTCTGTTAAACAGAGTAGATTTTCCAACATTAGGTCTGCCTACAATTGCAACAATTCCCATATACTTATCTCTTCAAATCTCTAATTTTCAAATCTTTAAGTTCTTATTCCTTATTCAGCAAGTCTGCGTAACTGACAATCTTCGGTGCATGTTCCGCATTCCGGACCAGGGATATTTTTTATACGTTTCTTTTTTGTTATCTGTATGTGAGAAGAGCGTCCCCAAATCTTCTCATCTTCCTCTCTTGCGCAAACTATCCCTTGTTTTCTAAGTTGCTTGTTATGACCAACTTCTCCATCTGGAAACTTGCCGTCTTTTTTAAAAATAATATTTATGCAGAGCCCTAATACTCCCAAAGCCAGCACTATGACAGATATTAAAATAACTCTCCACATCACTCAATCCTTTAAATGTTTTAATCAAGAAGTTGTTTTTCCTTGTAAACCAGAGGTTTTGAGCTTACATTCAAAACAGGCGGAATCTGGTGAATCTTAAAAGAAGAGGCGCAGGTTAGTTTTTTCACCTTCTCGATAAGTTCTCTATCTGCCCCCTCTTTGAGCAATTGGTCAAATGTTTTTCCCTCCTCATTGATAGCGTAGAGTATAGGGTCCATATCTGCGTAATCTGGGAGAGAGTCTGTATCTTTCTGATTTTTACGAAGTTCTGCACTTGGTGCTTTGGTTAAAGTAGAAATAGGAATTATCTCCTTATCTCTATTGATATAGAATGCAAGTTCGTAAACATCACATTTATAGATATCTGCAATAACCATGATTGCGCCTGCAAGGTCTCCATACAGAGTTCCATAACCTGTACAAAGTTCGCTCTTGTTGGAAGTATTCAGCAAAAGTGCGTTAAACTTGTTGGCGTATGCCATTAAGAGAGTGCCCCTTATGCGTGCCTGCAAATTCTCTTCCGCTGTGCTCCACTTTCTGTTATTACCAAAAACAGGCGTAAGTTCCCTCATGAAGCGGTTGTATATATCGCTGATAGATACTACATTATAGCTTATTCCAAGATTGTCTGCAAGATCTACGGCATCTTGTATTGAGTGAAGAGTTGAGAACTCACTTGGCATCATTAGGCCATGAACGTTCTCTTTTCCAAGGGCTTGCACAGCCAATGCGGCAACTACAGCAGAGTCTAGTCCACCGCTTAACCCTAATACCGCTTTTTGTGTTTTGGCATTTTTAAAGTAGGTGCGGATTCCCTCTACAAGTTTACCGTGTAGCTCTTCTATTGTAAACTCCTTGTTAATCTGCATATTACACTCTCCTCTTTTTTAAATGCTACTTCGTAATATTTTTAGTACATCATCATTGTACCGAATGATTTATCTCTGTAAACTTTGTCAATCACATCGCCGAAGAGTTCTGCAACAGAGATAACCTTAATCTTGTTTGGATCAAAACCTTGAGGTGCCCTGAGCGGAATGGTATCTGTTACAACAAGTTCCTCTAATGGAGATTGAGCAATGTTTTCATAAGCTTGTCCCGACAGAACCGGATGTGTGCATAGGGCACGAACACTTGCTGCCCCTTTGTCCACAAGCATTTTGGCAGCTTTGCAAAGTGTTCCGGCAGTATCTACCATATCATCTACAATTATAATGTTACGACCTTCAACCTCACCAATTGCTGTCATGGAACCTACAACATTTGGTTTTTCACGACTTTTGTGACAAATAATCATAGGACATCCCAAGATTCTTGCGTATGCGTTAACTCTTTTGGCGCTACCCATATCGGGAGCAGCTATAGAGAGATTTTCTATCTTCAGTGAGCGCAGATAAGGGAGGAAAATAGAGCTTGCGTAGATATGATCTACAGGAAAATCAAAAAATCCTTGAATTTGGTCTGCATGAAGGTCGGCACACATTACACGGTCGCAACCTGCTGCTTCTAAGAGGTTTGCGGCGAGTTTTGCTCCTATGGAAACTCTTGGACGATCTTTACGATCTTGGCGCGCCCATCCAAAATATGGAATTACCGCAATTACTTTGTAGGCACTCGCCCTTTTTGCAGCATCTATCATAAGCAGAAGCTCCATAAAGTTCTCCATTGGGGGAAATGTGGAGCATACAATGAATGCAGAAACTCCTCTGACGCTCTCTAAATAAATAGGTTGAAACTCTCCGTCGGAGAAAACCGTAACCTCCGATTTTCCGAGTTCCATATTGAGTGACTGAGCAATTTTCTCTGCTAAATATCTCGAGTTCCTAGTTGAGAAAATTTTAATTGGGTGTTCCATAGTTAGTTGCAGTTATATTGTTTATAGTTGTAAATCTCTTTTTTGCACTATCCTTTCCTTTGCTCGCTCTTCTTCGGATCTCATTTTTTTCCCCCTTTGCCTTTCCTTTGTAATTAAACCATTTTTAAAACATCTGCTATATAGTTGATAACCTCCTCTCTACCAGTTCCTTTCTCTGCTGATGTTACAAAGTATGGGGGCATCTCCTCCCAGTACTCCAAAATCTCTTTTTTAATATTCTCGATCTGTTTAGGCAGGGCGTTTTTCCCAAGTTTATCTGCTTTAGTAAAGATTATGGCAAAAGGTATCCCTGCTTCCCCAACACTTTTGAGAAATTCTAAATCTATACCCTGCAAGTTGTGACGGGAATCTATCAGGATAAAAAGGTTTACCAACTCTTCACTTTTACTTAAATACTCATTGTTCATTTTAGCGAGAGCTTCCCTTTGCTGCTTTCCAAGTTTGGCATATCCATAGCCGGGCATATCTACAATATACCAACTGTCATTAATAAGAAAATGGTTAATGCAGATTGTTTTACCGGGATTGGAACTTGTTTTGGCGAGCTCATTTCCCTTTGTTTCTTTGTAAGCGCCGGTGCAGAGCATATTTATAAGAGAAGATTTTCCCACATTGCTCCTGCCGATAAATGCAAACTCGGGCAGTTTTCTAAGGGGTCTGCCAGAGAGTTTAACGGAACTACCTGCAAATGATGCCGTCTGAATTCTCATCGTTCGGAGTTTGCCCGCAAATTTAACGAAAATTGCTTTAATAAAAAAGATATCCCCCAATATATGTTAACTATTATTGTTTCACGCCTCGTATTATTGTTTACGGTGTCACTCTCTGCTGCACGAGTATGAATGTTCTGGCCACTCCATTTTTTGAGGAGAATAGAAATCATTTTTGTAAATTGCGCTCACTTTATGGTACAGTATGGTGCAAGAGCAAGAAACTTATAAACTGATAGAATTTTTGAGCAGCATTTCCGGTGTTGTTCAAAGCAATTTTCCCGATTCTAAATGGGTTGAGGCGGAAATAAGCAGACCCTCCGGCGTTGGGGGACCTGGACATTGCTATATGGATTTGGTGCAATTAGATGAAAGTGGAAATACCATAGCGCAAGTTTCGGCTCATATTTGGCAATACAAAAACCAACAAATCTCCCAGAAATTCTTAAATGCCACAGGGCGTTTTTTTGATCAAGGAGATAAAGTGCGTCTTTTAGTTAAAGCAGATTTATCTCCGCGATACGGTTTTTCGCTCAATATCACAGATATAGACCCCTCGTTTACTTTGGGAGAACTTGCCCTGAAAAAGAAGGAGACTTGGAAACGCCTTGAGAATGAGGGATTAACAGAACTAAACAAGGAACTCGAAGTTCCAATTCTTCCATTCACTATTGCGGTCATATCTGCAAAGGGTGCAGCTGGTTACGAAGATTTTATGGAGCACATCAATCAAGCAGAAAAGGAGCTTGATTGTGCTTTCAAAATAGATCTATATGAAGCCCCAATGCAGGGGGATAGTGCTCCGGAAGGGATCTACAGCGCATTTGAACAGATAAACGAATCGCCGAGAAGATATGATGTGGTAGTTTTTATAAGAGGTGGAGGTTCGGAATTGGACTTGGCTTGCTTTGACGATTACCTTATCTGTAAAGCTATAGCAGAGTGTAACTATCCGGTAATTAGCGGAATAGGGCATGAAAGAGATAATCATCTGTGCGATGATGTTGCATCTGTGAGGGTAAAGACGCCAACTGCTGCCGCCGCTTTTCTGATAGATATGATAGCTGCTCAAAAAGCTGAGGTTGAGGATGTTGAAAAAGCAATTCTGTATATTGTCGGCGATAAAATTTCGGAAGCTAACCTTCTTTTGGAGAGATTGTTTTCTAAATTGTCAAGTAGTTCTGTAGAAAAGATAAATGGCCAGCAACTTCTTATACAGGAGTTGGTTTCCAGATTGTCAGGAAGATATGCAGAGAAAATGAACTTACAGCAACTGCTTTTGCAAGAATTTGTTTCTAAATTGTCAAGTAGTAATTCAGAAAGGATAATTAACCAATACAATGTTTTAGAGAAAATTAGAAGTTCGTTGATATTTGCAGTCAGTAACAGAGTGACCATCGGTGAGAGAGAACTCTCTGTTTTGGAGCAAAAAATTATTGCCTCAGATCCCGCAAATATTTTGGAGAAGGGTTATGGTTATCTCGATGTTGATGGCTCAAAATTAACTAATATACAAGCACTTAAAGAGGGAAGTAGGGTGCGTCTTAAAATGAAGGATGGAGTTGCAGAGTTTAATATAGAAAACCTCAAATTGACACTTCCGACACCCCAACAAAATTAACCAGCAGAGAGTGAGGGGTTAAAGATTTTGAATGTATAACGAATATAATTTAGAGATATGTCAGAAAATATGAAAAATGAAGGGCTCACTTATGAAAAAGCTGTAGCCGAACTGAACACTTTGGTAAAGAGAGTAGAGGAGAGCGACGCCTCTTTTGAGCAGCTGGAAAAGGATATAAAGAGAGCTATGGAACTTATCAACTTCTGTAAGAGTGAATTAAGAGGGTATAAAGAGCGCTTCGATTCTTTCCTGAAAGCAGACAATGCCCCAATGAATTGAATGCATAGAATACATTTAACAATTTTGATTGATTCTTAATGAGTTATGATAGTTGCTACTACTGGTTTTTTTGATGGAGTTCACCGTGGACATCAGAAGGTGATAGAGAGGTTATGCGCTATAGCAAAGGAGAAAGGGGTTAAAAGTGAAGTGATTACATTTTGGCCTCATCCAAGAAGTGTGCTCCAGCAAGATGCTTTCAATTTAAGATTGCTTACTACTCTCGATGAGAAAAAGGTCCATTTTAAGCGTTTAGGAGTAAATAAAGTGCGAGTTCTTGAGTTTTCAAAACAGTTCAGCCAACTCTCAACGGAAGAGTTTGTTAGTGAATACCTTATCAAGAAACTTGGGGTGAGCACTCTGGTTATAGGTTATGACCATAAAATAGGGCATAATAAAAATCAGACTCAGCACGATATGATCTCTATCTGCCAATCTCAAGGTTTGGAAGTTGTTAGAGTTGAGGAAAATACGATAGATGGTCAAATAGTCAGTTCCACTAAAATCCGCAAAAAATTAGAGGACGGAGAGATAGCAACCGCCAATAAATACCTTGGTTACAACTATTCAATAGAGGGGGTTGTAATTAAAGGAAACGGGCTTGGAAGAACCATAGGTTTTCCCACTGCAAACCTTCAACTTTATGCTCCGCTTAAACTTGTACCTAAAGACGGAGTTTATGCGGTGCGAGCGTATGTTAATAGAAATGAGAAGGTTGCATATAAAGGAATTTGCAATATAGGGTATCGTCCAACGGTGGCTAACAATAATGCCAAAACTATCGAGACAAATATTTTAGCATTTAATGAAGATATTTACGGACTCGATTTAAAGATAGAATTTGTTGCCCGGATGCGCAATGAGCAGAAGTTTGAGGGGCTGAGCGAACTAAAAAAGCAGTTAGAGAGGGATAGAACTATTGCCGAGAAATTGTTGTAAGTTTCTTTACCTTTTATTAACTTTGCTTTCAGATAGGCAAAAAGAGGATTCTGCTGCAGGGCGGAATTCTTCTCTTTTTATACTTTTTGTGAAATTTAAAATTTAAAAGTTATGTCTAAAGGACAATATGTTACCGCTGAGCATTTAGAAAAGCTCAGGGAAGAGTTAAAATATATGATAACGGTGGAGAGACCGGCTTGTTCTAAAGCTATTGCTGAGGCAAGAGAGAAAGGAGACTTGAGCGAGAATGCAGAGTATGATGCTGCCCGTGAGGCTCAAGGGTTACTGGAACTTAGGATTTCCAAGCTTCAGGAGGTGATAGCAAATGCAACAGTTATAGATGAGAGCAAAATTTCCATAGATAAGGTAGGCCTTCTTAATAAAGTGACTCTTAAAAACTTGGCTACGGGGCAGAATATGGTTTTCACAATTGTAGGGGAGAGCGAGGCAAATATAGCTGAAGGAAAACTTGCATCTACTACCCCAATCGGCAAAGCTGTCATGGGGCATAAGAAAGGGGAAACGGTTGAGGTTCAGGCACCTGTAGGACTTCTTAAATTTACCATAGAAGATATAGCTATTTAATATACTATATAACCTGTACCGGCGTATCATTCTTGCAATTGAGATGATATTCGGCATTAAGATTAATGTTTGGAAATTAGAATGAGGTTTAGCATTCAGAATTAACAAATTACACAAGATATAAATATGGCAACTATATTTTCTAAAATTATAGCAGGCGAGATTCCTTGCTATAAAATTGCAGAGGATGAGAATTACTTTGCTTTTTTAGATATAAATCCTGTCTCTTTTGGTCATACATTGGTTGTTCCTAAAATTGAGGATGACTATATCTTTAATTTAGATCCCGATTATTATGCAGGACTTTGGAAATTTGCACAGAAGATAGCAAAAGCTCAAAAAGAGGCAATCGAGTGCAAACGAATCGGGATAGCGGTTATTGGTTTGGAAGTTCCTCACGCACACATACATCTGGTTCCTCTGACAAAAGAGGGAGATTTGGATTTCAGTGCTTCAAATAAGAAAACTTTTCCTAAAGAACAGATGGAGGAGGTTGCACAGAAAATTCGTGAGAAGTTGTAGTCTGGTTATAGGGGATGATATTGTGCTGCACTTTAGATAAGCGGAAGAGTTAAAGCAGAGCGAGGGATATGGTTAAATAAACATTGATATAAATTGTTAAGAGACAAAAAGATATGTTAAAGAGTAGATTTGCGGCTTTGGTTGCCGGTATTTTAACACTCTCTCTTATAGGGTGTTCCTCAAAGGACAGAGCGGTTCTGAATGTTTCAGTTGATGGGGCAAAAAATGCTCCCGTAGTGTTGAGTTTGCTGAATATCAATAAGATAGAGGTTGTAGATTCTTTGAGCACAAATGAAGCGGGGAAAGTAAAATTTAAAGTTAAATTACCGCACGCATCGCCGAACTTCTATTATTTGAATTACAAAGGAAAGAGAATTGCGAGCGTTCTTCTCTCCCCAAAAGATGTTGTAAACCTGACCATAGATACTTTAGGTAATAATCTTACTATCAGCGGGTCACAGGAAGCAGAACTCTATGTTCAGATTATTGAGGGGATAAATGCAGGACAGAAAAAATTTGATTCTCTGACCCTTCATCTCTTTGATTTTGAAGATAATGGAGATGATGCCAACGCTCAACGGATTAGAGAGGAGCTGGGTAAACTCTATGTTAAAGAGAAACAATCTTCTGTAGTTAAGCTTATTCAAAATCCAAACTCTTTTACCAACATAACTCTTTTATTTAGGCAGTTTAATGAAAATTTGCCTCTTTTTGCCTCTTTGACAGATGGTATTTACTATATGCAGGTGGCAGACTCTTTAAAGAAAATTTATCCCGATTCGCCTTATGTAAAAGCACTTGAGAAGGAAGCGGAAGAATTTGGTAAGAGCATGGAACTCAGGGAGAAACTCAGACAGGCAGGCCACACTGCTTTTCCAGATATTAAGATGACAGATGTTAATTCAAATACCGTTGAGTTATCTTCTTTACTTGGACATCCCTTTATTCTTCTATTTTGGAGTACTCAGGAGTCGTCTCAAAAAATGTTGAATGCAGAACTTGAAACCATTTATAATAAGTTTGCTTCTAAGGGGTTAGAGATTTTCTCAGTTTGTTGCGATACTGATAGAACTTATTGGGCGCAGATTGTAAAGAGATTGCCTTGGATTAATGTTTGTGATGGAAAAGGAAGCTCCTCTGAAGCTCTCAGAAATTATAATGTTACAGAGATTCCAACTCTGTTTCTTTTTGATAGAGAGGGCGATATAGTTGCTCGCGATTTGTTTGACCTGAAAGAACTTGAGGCGGCAATTTCTAAATTGTAAAGGTTTGATATTAATGAAACTCTCTTTTTAGAGAAGTTTTTTGGGTTTACCCGGGATAAAATCTTTAAGATAAAAAGGCTCAAAGTATGCGGTTGATTCATACTTTGAGTTTTTTATTGCCTGAGCAGCTTTAATTCTAAGTCCCGATGCGTGAGGAAGTTGAGAAGTAAATGTTGCATTCTTTAAACGGGCTGCTATTGCAGGATCTTCAAGTGCTTTCTCTTTTAGGAACTTTTCAAATTTTGCGGCTCCGTCCCCTGTAAACACTATCTTTTCTCTCTCTAATTCATCTGCAAAACTATTGCTTTCTAAAATTTTGGCGGCAGTAGGGGAGAGTTCTTCCATATTGAGATTAAAAGTTGCAGTATAAACCTCCATTCGTCCGGCATCTATCATGGGAACTATTTTAGTTACACCCTCTTTTGCAAGGCCATTATCTATAGTACATTGTGCAATAACTGCGAGAGTGTTGACTGCGATCAAGGGGATTGATGCTCCGTATGCGAGTCCTTTTGCGAGTGAGGTACCAATCCTTAGACCCATATAACTTCCAGGTCCTGAACTGACAGCAATTGCCGAACACTCTTTGACGCTAATGGAATTCTCTTTTAAGAGTTCCTCCACCAACGAGGCCAGCATTTTGTCTTGAACCTTGGATTCAGATATATATTTCTCGGCGACAAGTACTTCTGAATTGCTTAAAGCTACTGAGCAAGTGAGAGTTGCGCTCTCAATTAAAATTATGAAATTCTTTTTGCCCATTCATTAGCGTGGCTGAGGATTTTCACCTTTGTTTTTTTGGGTCCGAATTTTAACTTTCATCCCGTTGCGAAGCGTTTTAGAGATTGCATTAAATGGTGAGACAACAATATCTGTGGTGTCGCTTACACCGCTGATTATCTCTATATGGGATATATCTTGAATACCTGTCTTAATTCCTACGCACTCAACTGTTTGTGTAGATTTGTTGTATCTGAAAACACCTTGTGTCTCCCCTTGAGGAAGTACATCTGAACGTGTGGTTATGGCAGCCAGTGGAACGGTTACAACATTTTGAGCTACAGCTGTTTGAATCTGTACAGATGCACTCATTCCCGGACGGAATGGGATAGCATTGTTCTCTAACAGATCTATGTACGACTCTTTTGCAATTCTGATTTTTACCTCAAAAGTTGTTGCTTCTGTGGTAGTTGTAGAAGATGACGAATTTGCTACCTCTGTAACATAACCTTTAAATTTTCTGTCTGTGTATGCATCAACTGTAATATCTGCACTGTCTCCAACACTTAATCTTATTATATCGTTCTCGTTTACATTCACAAGCACTTCCATAGCGTCAAAATTGGCAACTCTGAACATCTCTGTTCCGGCCATTTGCGTTGTTCCCACAACCCTTTCTCCAATCTCTACACTCAATTTGCTCACAACTCCGTCCATTGGAGCATACACTGTGGTTTTACTTAAATTTTCTCTCGCCTCTTTAACTTGTGCTTCTGCGCTACTGATATTATATCTTGCCGCCTGCAATTGTTGCTGTGCTACAGACCATTCTGCTTCGGAAGTTTCCCATTCAGATTTAGAGATTGTTTTAAGTTCATAGAGTTGTTTATTACGCTCATAACTCTGTTTAACTTTAAGGGTTTGTGCCTCTTGTTGGCGATAAGCTGCTCTTACAGAGTTTAATCCGGCTTGGGACTGCTCAAGGGCACTCTGATAAATATCTTGTTTAATCTTCAGAACCAGATCTCCTTTTTTAACAACATCTCCCTCTTTTACATTGAGTTCTATAATCTCGCCGCTCACATCGGGAGAAATTTTAACCTCTGTTACCGGCTGAATTTTTCCATTTGCAGGAATTGTCTCTACAATTGTCTTTCTGACAGGCGATTCTACATCTACAACTGTAGTTTCATCCTTTTTGCATAGTTTGGCTAAAAACAGAATTACTATTAATCCTACGGCTGCAAAGATTAAATACTTTTTCTTATTACCCTTTTTTTGAGCGCTCATATTTTTGTGTATTAAAGTGTTATTTGTTTTCCTGTATAAAAGTCGAGAATCTTTAACTCAAATATATATTGGTATTGTGCCTGATAGTAGCTGCTTGTAGCCTTAAACAGATTGGTTCTTGCAATATTGTAGTCTGTGGCGTTAACCATACCAACATTGAATTTGTTTTCTGTGTATGAAAATGATTCTTGAATAGAGAGGAGATTCTCTTTTGCCGCATTCATTCTTTCATAGGCGGAATATGCCTGATTATAAGCGGTTTGAATCTCTTTGTATAAAGTCTGTTTTTGTAGTTCCAACTCTATTTTCTGATTCTCCAAAGCGAGTTTCTGATTCTTTACATTCATTCTTGTAGAGAGAGCGTTGAAGATAGGAATTGAAATGCTGAAACCCAAGGTAGGATTCTTGTTGCTGTTGAACTGTGAAAAGAACGCTCCCTCTTGTCCGTGGGTATAATATGTTCCATAACCTGCTTGCATAGAGAGAGAAGGAAAATACCTTCCTCTTGCTGTCTTGTAGTCGTACTCGCTCTTCTGCACAGAGAGTTCCTGAATCTTTATTTGAGGGAGCTCCAACGCCTTAGAGTAAATGCTTCCTATACCGTCCGGAAGTGAGAGATAGTTTAACCCGTCAAACTCAAACTCGGGATTTTCTACCTCAAAACTATCTATAGGGGTGGATGTTAAATCTAACAATTGCAAAAGGGTAAGCTTTGCGCTTCTTACATCGTTTTGTGCCTCAACCACTTGGCTCTTCTCACTTGCCAGTTGCGATTTAACTTCCAATAATGTGCTATAGGCCTGACTTCCGGCATCTACCATTTTAGCTGTTCTGTCTACTTGCTGCTCAACACTCTTGTAACTCTCAACAGCACTTTTCTCAATTGCTTGTGCAAGAAGTAACTGAAGGTATGCCTGAGTTATTTGAATTGTGATGTTATTGCTTAGCTGTTCAACCTGCAATCTGCTGATTTCCAACGCAGTCTTGCTGCTTTTAAGCGAATAGACATTTGATAGTCCGTTAAAAAGTGTCATGGATGAGCTCAAACTTGCACTTGTGTTCGAACTCAATTTATGTTTAATGATCTCTAAGGTTTGTAGGTTGACGCTTCTGCCCCAGCTCATATTTTGAGAAAAGCCGGCACTCAAACTTGGGAAAAAATCTGCTTTAGCTTGAGTAACGCTGTTCTCTGCCTGAGATACAGATAATTCGCTTTGTAAGATTTGCAAATTGTGCTCTTTTGCATAATCAATACAGCGGTTCAAACTCCAAATATCTTGTCCAAATGCTTTGCATCCAAATAATGAAATGGCGGCAAAGAGTGTATATTTAACTAATGATTTCATCTCGGCAAATATAATACTTTATTGTTAAAAACGGGCGGAAATTCCACCCGTTTTGAAACTCTTTTATCACTTTCTGAATTTATTTACTTTTTAATCCACAGACGGCATAAGGTAAATTTTGTCCCCAAAGATCTCTGACAGTTCTCACAACCATTCCAAAGATATATCCTATAACTTCAATCAAACGTGCCATTGAAGGATCTTTTCCCCCTACCAATGCAATTCTTTCTGTTCTCTGTAATTCAATAAAACCTTTCATAATATCCTCCATTCTAAAAAATTAAACTCTTTCCCTCTTTCCCTGTGTTATATCCTTTCAGGAAATCTTTTTTATAGGTGTTTATCACCTCAAGACAAGTAGTTAACAGTTCCCAGGCCTTTTTGACAAATGACCAATCGTACGCGGTACCCCCTCGCACTCTGAGTTCCGATTTATCCAAATAGACAAATCCTCTCATTTTTAATCTCTTCATTGTACTCATACTCTTTAGTTTAAATTGTTCCAACAGATAAGGCGCGTTGGATTCCGCCATAGAACGTTCTATTATTTAAAGTTGCAACACATAATCTGCAATATGCTCACTTTCAGGTGTGTGTGAGATTAAAACAATAATCTTTCCCCGTTCCCTCAAACTGTTAAGTTCAGCAAAAATTATCTCTTTGCTCTCATTGTCCATAAATGAGGTGGCCTCATCAAAGATGTACAGTGTAGGATTCAGGTAGAGCAATCTCGCTATGGAGAGTTTCTGCATTTGCCCTCCGCTGAGTGCTTTACCCCCTTTTCCAACGAATGTCGTAATTCCGCTCGGAGATTTTTTTATTGTCTCTAAGAGTCCCACTCTTGAGCAGATCTGAACCACTTGTTCCAAATCGGGATTAGGAGCGAATGATGTAATATTATCTAAGATTGTAGCATTAAAAAGATGTGTCCTTTGTTCAGCCACCCCCGCAAATTTTCTCCATGGTGCTATATTGTAACTATTTATGTCTATATTGTCTAAGAATATTCTGCCGCTCAAAGGGGCTATGTCTCTGAGAAGCAGCTTTGCCAAGGTACTTTTTCCACACCCGTTTCCCCCTTTAATCAAGTAGATTTTACCTCTCTCAAACTCGTAATTCAGATTTGTGATTAACTCATCTCTTCCGGAATATTTAAAATGTAGATTCTCTATTTTCAACTTATATTCTCCTTCAGCGATGCGTTCTATTCCATCATTTTTCTCAGATGGAATACTCATCACATCGCTCACCCTTTCTGCCGCCACAAGTGCTTGATTTTTAACAGAATTAAAATCTATGATATTGTTCATTGGAGTGATGAAGAATGAACTTAAAGTGTAAAAAGCGACCATTTGCCCGATCGTTACCTCACCTCTTAAAATGGCGAAAGCACTTATGATAATTATAGTTATCAAAAGCAAGGAACCAACTCCGCTGTTGAGGACTCCAAACACTGTAAGTGCTTTTGAACTTCTATAGCGCGTCTCTATAAATTTGCTGTAACTTTCAGAATATAAAATACTTGCATTGCGGCAAAAGTAGTGCTTAATACTCTCCGCACCCTCTAAAGAATCGATTACATTGCTCTCAAAAAGTGCATAAGAGCGGGCCAATTCTCTATTATACACCTTGTTTATTTTATTTGCCCATAAGTATAACAATATATATAATGGTAAGAAGCTGATAGCGTAAATTGCTAATTTAGAGTAGAATATAAACATCAGTACAACAACCATAATAAAAGTGAGGGCGCTTACCACAAGATTTACAAGAGATTCTGTGATAAAAGATCTGATTTTAAAACTATCTGACAGGCGACTCTCTAAATCTCCCGAACTCCATCCATCAAAAAAACTTGCAGGAAGATGGAAGATTTTATTTAAGTAATTGAGCACTATGTTAGTATCTATTTTTATACCTCCCCTTATCAAGAAAAGATTCCGAGCGTAACCCAGGTAGAGCGAAACAGGTAATAATAACATAAGCAGGGTAGAAAACCCTAAAAGATAATAAGGATTTCCGCTCGGAATAATCTTGTCAATAATAATTTGCATTAGTAAAGAGTTCCCAAAACCTAACATTGTGAGCACTACAGAGCCGGCCATGACTTTGTAAAGATCTCTTTTGTACATAGTTATATAACTCTTTATCCATTTCCATGGATTTGTGCTGCAATCTTTCTTCTCAAAGTCCATAAGAGGATTCAGCATTACTATATAACCATTCCACTTTTGAGCAAATACTTTTATATCCTCCTTAACCTCCTCACCATAAGCAGGGTCCATTAGTATTACTCTTTCATTCTCAACTTTATATATCACTACAAAATGAAGAAATCCATCCTCTTGAGTTATATGTGCAATCACCGGTGAAGTGCAGTTCTTGAGTTCTCTCAAATTCTCAACCTTTCCATCTGTGGTGGTATTATTACTTTTAAATCCTTTAGCCTCAAGCGATAAGCTCCTGGCACCATCTATTATTCCCTCTATTGATATTCCTTCCGGAGTGCAACCGCACGCCCTTCTCACTTGAGATAATGGAACTTTTATTCCCCACCAGATTCCAACGCTCAAGAGTGCAGCAGCGCCACAATCGTAACTATCTAACTGTTTTATTTTCAACTCCTTTCTCATCTCTCCCCATACTTAGTGGCAAAGCTCCGCTCAAGATTGTGAATATTTACACAAAGAGCGGAGCGACCACAAAAAAAATAATGATAACAAATAACAAAACGCCTGTAACAAGAAGTGTTTTGTATAAACCTCCCATACCCCATCGCAGAGGAAGCATCATCATCTGCGGGTGTTCTTTCAGAACTTTTCCGAAAGAATAAACTTCTATTTTTGCATTGGATAAGGGCATAACCATTTTAAATTTCTGATGGCAAAGATGAATGGCAAAAACTTCTATGTCAAGCAAAAACGTAAATAGTTATTTTCAGAATCACAAAATTTTATATAGACAAAAAAAACAATTTACCCCATGGATAAACTGCTTTTTTAAAATTTGCAAAAAATAAACCCTGAAACTCTTTGAAATGCAATGTAATCTTCTACGAACAATTACTTTAACAACATACTCTTTAAGTGTGGCAGAACAGTTTCACTCATTTTTAAAAGGTAAGAGAATGCGCTGCTCTCTTTAAGTTTTTCTCCAAGGTCAAGACTCATAGCATCTGATGCATAGATAAGAAGAGCAGCTACTGCGCAAAGCAGTAATCCCACCTTAACAAGGCAGAAAATAGAGCCAAGAATTCTGTTTACTACCCCCAAGATAGTGAGATTAAATACTTTATCGAGAGTTTTACCGATAAGTTTACAGAGTATGACTATAATTATGAAAAGAACAATATAGCAGCCAATCTTTAATCCGTCCAATGAGTTTTCTCCGCCAAAATACTCATTAAGCCACCCTGCAATCCCAGGTGTAAGTTTGCTAGCAAGGTAAAGACCTAATATAATGCCTATTATTCCAACTATTTGAGTTACAAACCCTTTGTATGCTCCCCAAATTATTGCGGCTATTGCGATAGCAATTATTGCGATGTTTAAAGTTAAAGCCATTTTAATTGTTTTGTATAGTGTTTAAAGTATCGGTGACAAATATACTAAATACCGATATATTTTTATAAATTTGCCCATTCTTAACAAGGAGAATGTTATTATGGCTTTTACAGAGTATAAAAAGTTCGATTTAGTAGATGTTGGCAAAACTATCCTTGAGCGTTGGAAAGCTCAGAACTGTTTCCAAAATGTTATGGCTCAAAGAGAGAATGAAGAAAACTTTGTCTTCTTTGAGGGACCTCCAAGTGCAAATGGAAAACCAGGAATTCACCATGTGATGGCTCGCAGTATTAAGGATGCATATTGCCGTTACAAAACTCAGATGGGTTATAAGGTTAATCGTAAGGCGGGGTGGGACACTCATGGTCTCCCTGTAGAGCTTGGGGTTGAGAAACTGCTCGGGATAACAAAAGAGGATATCGGGAAGAAAGTTACAGTAGAGCAGTACAATGCCGAATGTCGTAAAGAGGTGATGAAATATACCGCTGAGTGGGTGGCACTTACAGAGCAGATAGGTTATTGGGTAGATATGGAAAACCCATATATCACATACGATAACCGCTATATAGAAACTTTGTGGTATCTCCTTAAAGACCTGTATAACAAGGGGTTGTTGTATAAGGGCTATACTATTCAACCCTATTCTCCTGCAGCAGGAACCGGTTTGAGTTCTCATGAACTTAATCAGCCGGGATGCTACAGAGATGTTAGAGATACTACAGTTACAGCTCAGTTTGAGATAGTTAAGGATTCTAAAAGCGAATTTTTATTTAAAACCGATGGCGGTGAACTTGCTCAAGGAGAGCTTTTCTTCTTGGCATGGACCACAACTCCTTGGACCCTTCCTTCTAATGTTGCACTTTGTGTAGGTCCTGAGATAGAATATGTTAAGGTTCGTTCTTTCAATCCGTATAGTGGAAAGGAGTGTTATTATATTCTTGCTAAAGAGCTGATAAACAGTAATTTTAATCCTAAAGCTGCGGATGTTCAATTCTCAGATTACAAAGCCGGAGATAAGCTGGTTCCGTTTGAAGTTGTTGGCAATCACTTCAAAGGCAAAGAGTTAACAGGAATTAACTACAAGCAGCTTCTGCCTTGGATTAAACCTGAACATAATACAATGTTTGTCATCTCGGGCGATTATGTCAGTACAGACGATGGTACGGGTATAGTTCATATTGCCCCAACTTTTGGAGCAGATGATGATAGAGTTGGAAAACTTAATAATGTTGCTCCATTTACTGTAAAAGATAAGGAGGGTATTAAAAGGCCGATGGTAGATCCTTCCGGTAAATTCTATCGCTATGAGGATTTAGATGAAGCATTTGTGGCTGAAAGAGTTACAGATGGTTATAAGCCTTATGCCGGCCGCTATGTCAAAAATGCTTACGACTCTTCTTTGGATCCCGATGCGCCTACTCTCGATATTGACATCTGTATGGAGTTAAAGAGTGATGGAAAAGCATTCAAAATTGAGAAACATGTTCACTCTTATCCTCATTGCTGGAGGACAGATAAGCCGGTATTATACTATCCGTTAGATAGTTGGTTTATTAAGGCTACAGCTGTTAGGGAGAAAATGATAGAGCTTAATAATACTATCAATTGGAAGCCGCAGAGTACAGGAACAGGCCGTTTTGGCAAATGGTTGGAGAATTTGCAGGATTGGAATTTGAGCCGGAGCCGTTACTGGGGTACTCCGCTACCTATCTGGAGAACAGAGGATAAGAAAGAGGAGAAATGTATCGGGAGTGTGAAAGAACTTTATAATGAGATAGAACTTGCCGTTGAGAAGGGGGTTATGAGCAGTAATCCTCTGAGGGATAAGGGATTTGTTCCAGAAGATTTCTCAGATCAAAACTACGATAAGATAGATCTCCATAAACCTTATATAGATGAAGTGGTTTTGGTCAGCCCTACCAGAAAACCGATGAAACGCGAAAATGATTTGATTGATGTTTGGTTTGATTCGGGTGCAATGCCGTATGCTCAGGAGGGGCTTAAGAATTTAGGTAAACCGGAGTTTGGTCAAACTGCAGATTTTATTGCAGAGGGGGTCGATCAGACAAGAGGCTGGTTCTACACTTTGCATGCAATTCACACTATGGTAAGCGGCACTCCTGCCTTTAAGACTGTGGTTTCCAATGGTTTAGTGCTGGATAAAAAAGGTGAGAAGATGAGCAAGAGGTTAGGCAATGCGGTAGATCCATTTGAGCAGATTAATAAGTATGGCGCCGATGCTCTTCGTTGGTATATGCTCACAAACGCCCAGCCATGGGATAATCTGAAATTTGATGAAATGGGTGTAGATGAGGCTCGTAGAAAATTCTTTGGCACACTGTTTAACACGTACTCATTCTTTGCTCTTTACAGCAATATAGACGGGTTTACAGGTAAAGAGCCACAAGTTCCTGTTACTCAAAGAGCTGAGATAGATCGTTGGATTATATCTTATCTTAATTCTCTGATCAAGGAGGTTAAGTTGTGTTATGAAGATTACGATGTTACAACTGCAGGGCGTAAAATTCAGGAGTTTGTGTGCGATCACCTAAGCAATTGGTATGTACGACTTAATAGAAAGAGGTTCTGGGGCGGAAGTATGAATGAAGATAAACTTGCTGCTTATCAGACACTTTACACTTGTTTGGAGAATGTCGCAATTTTGGCAGCACCAATTGCTCCATTTTATATGGACCTGTTATTCACAGATTTAAATGCTGTCTCTTCTCATTATCCCGATTCGAGTGTCCATTCAGTTTTAATGCCTAAAGAGGACGAAACCCTGATAGACAAGGATTTGGAAGAGCGAATGATGCTTGCACAAGTTAGTTCTTCTATGGTTTTGGCACTTAGAAGAAAGGTTAACATTAAAGTGCGTCAGCCTCTTGCCAAGATTATGATCCCTGTGATTAATCCTCGTCTTAAAGAGCAATTTGAGAAGGTTCAGAAATTGGTACTTGGTGAGGTAAATGTAAAAGAAGTTGAGTATATTACTAATACAGAGGGAATTATAACTAAGAAGATTAAACCGGTCTTTAAAACTTTAGGAAAGAAGTATGGCAAACAGATGAAAGAGATTGCTTCTGCATTTGCAACCCTTTCACAATCAGATATCTCTGCAATTGAGAGAAGTGATTCCTATACACTTAATCTTCCTGGTGGAGATGTAATTTTGGAGAGGGAGGATTATGAGATTTCAAGCGAAGATATGCCGGGCTGGTTGGTTGCAAATGATGGAGCATTAACTGTTGCATTGGATATTCAAATTTCGGAAGAACTTAGGAAAGAGGGAGTTGCCCGTGAACTTGTAAACAGGATACAAAATCTCAGAAAAGATTCCGGTTTTGATGTTACCGACAGAATCAAGGTTATAGTTGAGAACAGACCGGAAGTTAAAGAGGTTCTCGATTCGTCCCTGAAAGAGTATGTGTGCTCTCAAACTCTTACAAATGAAATAGATACTGCTGCATTAGATAGCGCCGAACTCTCGGATGCTCCAAAAGTTGAGTGGGAGGAATTTCCTATTGCAATTAAAGTATTAAAATATTAACTTCACAAATCACACTAAAAAGTATATATCATGGCAAAGAAAATTGTTAAGAAGGCTGTTGTTAAGAAAGCAGTTGCAAAGCCTGCAGCAAAGAAAGCCGTTACTAAGAAAGCTG
>CADBRQ010000014.1 GCA_902797115.1 uncultured Bacteroidia bacterium | reverse complement strand
CCATTGATCTGTTAAGTGGGAGGAGTTTGAGGAGGTACTCCTCCTCAATGAATAACAGGCCCTAGGTCTGGGCACAAAAAAAGCACCTTAGAGTGCTTTTTTTGTGCCCAGAACAAGACTCGAACTTGCACACCGTTGCCGGCACTACCCCCTGAAAGTAGCGTGTCTACCAATTCCACCATCTGGGCAATGGATTGCAAATATAATCTTTTTTTACCACTATTCTATTGATTGTTGCTTCCTATTTGCGTCCGCTCTCTGTTATTAGATTTAGAATATCTTCACTCAGCGATGTATATGTGAGCAGCTTTTCTAACGAGATATGCATTCGATAGTTCCATACCCATCCACTGACTTGAGGATTGTTCACCCGTTCAGAGTACTGGAACCGATTGCGAATACGGTTATCTATACTCATCCAATCTTGGATTGGCATAAGAGCAAACATGCTTTGTGTCTCTAATACATTTTTAATCTGGGCTTTACAATCTTCAACAGTTGCATCGTAGAATGTGCCTCCATCTTCTTCGGAGGTAAATGCAAGAGTTTTCAGCTTTTCTCCAAGCCACATTCTCAATGTTCGTGAATGGCAGGTAGATGTAGATGTTATGCTGTAATAGTTAGATGTCTCTACCTTACCCATAGGTAGTTCCAAAGAGAGGACATGTAAATCTTCCATGCACTTGCGAATACTCTCGCTCTTCATTATTATGTCGCTCTCTACTGCTAAATCGTCGTTGCAATTATTATCCCTTTCGGAAGAGGTAAACTTTCCGCAAACTAACATGTTCGATGCGGTAACAAGTTTTGGAAGCATCTTTACAAGTTCGTGATTATCAGTTAATCCTGCTTGTTCACCGATGCGTCCTAAGCTTATTACATCATAAATACTATGAATAGCTCTCACTCTCAGAATCCACCACTCATAATTATCTTGCTTCATTGCCTCCCAATTGTAAACGGGTGCAGAAGCTCCTGTCTGTGAAGATTTTATGATGCTGTTGATTTTTGCGAGATTATCTTTTTTACCATTGGTGCAACTTCCTTGAAAACAGAAAAGATGAGGCAGCTTCCATGCATCAACGCTCTCGGGACTTACATTCATAGGAAGTTCTCCGGCAATTGCAATTCCCTTGTTATGAGCATATTGAATAACCTCTTTCATCTGATTGTACAAGATAAATTGCAAATAGACATAGTAGCGGACGCTCGAGTGAATCGGCTTCATATCTATGTTATAAGTTTGATTGAGGCCGGAGTCGAAAATATCGCTGCTAATCTTATCTACAAGCGGTTGTGAATACTTTGCAAAATTACCCCACCGCTCAAAGTTTGCTGTTTTATAATAATCTCTAAGAGAGCAGAATAAGGCGTATGAGTACACCCATTCCTTATTTTCTTTTATAAATTTATAGTAGTTCGGATGACTTGTAAGCTCATCTTCGTTCTCGTTGTAAACAGCTCTGAAATATTTGTTCTTAAACGCATAGATATCTTCGTAGTCTATTTTTGAACGACGGTTGAGCGAGCGTCTCTCTTCTTCTGCTTCTTTTGCTGCCCGTTCATTTTTTAGTTGAGGCATTGCACTCATAGAGAGATAGATAGGGTTAATTGCCACAGAAGAGATTGCGTTGTACGGAGAAGAATCTTTGCTGTTAAAATATCTGGTGGTATCGTTAACCGGCAGTATATTAATTACTTTCATTCCCGATGCGTTTGCCCAATCTACCAGCAGTTTAAGGTCTGAAATTTCTCCAATTCCACAGCTTTGCTCGCTTTTTAATGCTGCAAGGGAGATGCTTACACCGGCGAATCGCGGAGGAATAAAATTGAAGCAAATATTTGAATGTTCAACTATAAGTGTCTGATGTTTAGATAATTCTGGAATTGTGAGTGTGAACTTCTGTTCTAATCTTTTTTCAAACTTTGTCTCACCGGTATTGTCGTTTACTATGGCAAAACTATACTCCCACACTCTTCCTGCAAATCTGCTACAATCTATGCTGGCAATCCATTTAAGACCTTTTAGCCTTGCCATCTTTACACCTTTTGAAATGTGCCAACTCCCTAATTCTGATGTATTTCCTATAAGGATTAAGTGGCAGTCCTTAGGAACATTAGGAACCACGGCTCTAATTATAACTTCGTGTTGTCTTCTATGTGTCTGAGTGTAAGGACTATAATTGGTGCCATAGAACACATGTGCAAAAGGATCGGTTAAGAAAGGGGCGTTGTTGTCATTTTCCTGCCATTCATCTAATGTTATAATATGTTGAGTTGCAGAATTTAACGCCAATCTTCTTCCTCCTCCTGCTTCAAAAGTGAGTTTTCCTTCTCTGTTTTTTGTAAAATATTTATAGCGGAAGATACGCTCTTTAATAGGATCTACTTTTAGCCTCCCGCACCATACTTGTTCAACTGCTTTTGTTCCTGTTTCTGTTGCGGTTACTCCTTCTGCCTCCTTTGCTGTTGTAGTTGCTACTTCCTCTGTCTCCTTTGTTTCTCTATTCGCCTCTTCCGGATGGAGTTCAAATCCCTTCTCCGCAACATAGGCTCCTACCAATGGAGAGGCTCCGACAATATAAACTCTCTCTCCAGGGAGTGTTGCTCTTTTTATTTTAAAATCGATAATCATTCTATGGTTCTCGTTCTTTAGTAGTTCTCACTTTCTGATTTTCTTCTTCTTCTCTATATCCTTCTCTCAGTCACCACCTTATTATATTCTCCTCATTTCCGGATCTCACTCTCATTTACAATCTTATTTTCTGGCTCTCTGTTTTAAGTATTTTTCTTTTTTGAATGGCGAAACCAATTACAGAAATAACCCCTAAAATTATCATCACTACCGCTTGCGATGAGTGGGAGATTGTGGCAAAGGCAAGACTTTCACTCTGACTGATAGAATAGACCTGCATGAGTGCCAAACTGATAATAAAATGATACGCTCCGATACCGGCCTGCACCGGAACTGCCCAACCAAGACTTCCTACCACCATAAGGAAGAGGGCATCACCCCAAGTAGTATGATTCATGTGTGGAAAGGCAATAATAATAAAACGGCTTGTAAGCAAGTAGCACCCCCATAGCAAAACGGTCAGGAGAAAGAAAAGCCACTTGCGCTTCATCTTGAGTGCAGAGAGAAGACCATCTTTGAAGCGGTATATGAAAGATTGGATTTTTTGTCTCATTCCTCCACGATTTGTCTGATTTTGATCCTCTTCGGAGTTATGATTATTCACTTCTTTTGGTGCAGATTTCTGATTGTTTTGTGCAGCTGTGCTGATACTCTTGCTGTTACGAGTTATGAAACAGAAAATTACCACGGCAACCAGCAGCGCCGCCAACACTCCCAATATGATCCACAGCATGCCGCTTCCACCTTCCGCATCGCGACCAAAAATATTTGTACGAATAAAATTACTGAACTCTCCTTGAGAGAATAATATCCCAAGAGTGAGCATGAAAAGGCAGACAAGATCCCAGACTCTCTCTGCCACAACAGTTCCAACAGCACTTTCAAACGGCACACGCTCAGAAGTTGAGACTACCGAGCATCTGACAATTTCTCCTATTCGGGGAACTGCAAAGTTTGCAAGGTTTCCTATATTTACTCCGCGATACGCACTGATAAATTTAGTGGAAGGATGTATCTGTTTGAGTAGCAGCTGCCAACGGAGGGAGCGAATAATAAATTCAATTACTCCGATAATCATCGAGAGTCCTATCCACCACCAATTGCAAGCAATTACTCCAGACCAAAATTCACTCCAATCTACACCTTTAAAGCTGTAATAGATTAAAAGTATGGCTATTACAAGAAGAAGGAGATACTGCAAAACCTTCTTTGGCGTTATTTTTTTTGATTGGGAACTCATTGAGGACAAATTTAAATAAATTCTGTGTAACTTTGAAGGTGAAACTATAAAATGAAACTATGAAATCTATCATTGGAATTGGAAATGCGCTCACCGATGTACTGGCGGTATTGCCGAATGACGACCTTCTAAAACGCTTTCATCTGCCGATTGGAAGTATGCAGCTTGTAGATGAGGGGACAATTTTAAAGATTTGGAATGTACTAAAGGAGATGGGGGTGGAGAATGTTCCAGGGGGGTGTGCCGCAAACACCATAAGCGGTACAGCTATTTTTGGTATGTCAAGTGCTTTTATCGGAAAAGTTGGAGATGATGATATAGGGCGTCTGTTCAAGACAATGCAGGAGCAGAATGGAGTAAAGCCGAAACTCCTTATAGGAAAGGCATCCAGTGGCAGGGCTATGGTTCTGATTACCCCTCCAAACAGTGAGCGAACGTTTGCCGATTATCTTGGAGCGGCATTGGAACTTGTTCCGGAAGATCTTAAAAAAGAGGATTTTGTGGGGTACGACTATTTGCATATAGAAGGTTATCTTGTTCAGAACCAATCCCTTATAAGGCGTGCGGTAGAAATAGGGAGTGAGCTTGGAATGACAATATCCATAGACTTAGCAAGTTACAATGTTGTGGAGAGCAACAATGCTTTTCTTCACGATATAGTGAGTCACTATATTGATATTGTATTTGCCAATGAAACAGAGGCGCAGGCATTTACAAAAACAACTCCGGATAAGGCAATTCATGAGATTGCGAAATTGTGCAAAATTGCGGTAGTTAAACTTGGTAAACAGGGCTCTATGATAAAGAGCGGCAACGAATTTCACTATTTTGAGGCGTGGCCTGCAAATACTATTGACGCTACAGGAGCAGGAGATTTGTATGCCGCCGGCTTTTTCTACGCTTTAGCTAACGATATGCCTTTGAAAGTTTGTGGAGAAGTAGCATCCATCATATCTGCAAAAGTTGTAGAAGTTATTGGCCCTAAAGTAGATGTACCAAGGTGGAGAGCGGCAAAACAAGAGATAAAAGCTCTTATGAGACAATACAAGGCAAATATTTAGAGCCGTTTTGAATAGCGTTTAGATGAAAAATATACTAAAAATATTGGCTGTTGCAGCGGTGCTTCTTTTAGTAGTGCTCCAGTTCTTTATAATTTTTAATATCTATAAAGTATTGAAGCAGAATCTATTGAGCACTATGAACGACAATCCGTATCAAGTACTTTTTTCTAAAATGTTTCTTCTCGTGCTTATCAGCGCATTCATTATAATCTTTGTAATCTATTGTTTTATAAAGGTTTGGAAGATGCTGTCAAAAGTTACAAGGGAGAATAATATGCGTAAAGATCATACATACGCAATGATTCACGACATGAAAACTCCCCTTTCTGCAATCAATTTGGTTGCAGATGATTTGGAAGAGAATCTTCAAGTTCCTTTAGATTCAGACCTTTATCACGATGTGAGAATTCTCAGGGAGGAGAGTGCCCACCTTAACCGCATCTGCGAACTTGTAATTAAAGTTGCAAAGCTTGAGAGCGACAAACTTCAATTTGTCTTTGAGGAGATCTCTTTAAAAGAATTTCTCAGCGATGTGTGTGCTAAATTTACCCCTCAAGCCAAAGTGGACGGTAAGGATAAAAATGTGAATATTGAGATAGATGTATCTAAAGCAGAGAAAGTTAATGCAGACAAGCTCTATCTTGCGGAGATTATTGACAATTTAATAGATAATTCAATTAAATACTCAAAAGAGAGTGTGCAGATACGTATCGAGACAAAAAAATATTCTGCCAAAACTCTTGTAAATATGCCCGGAATTGAACGTCTTCACATTTGGCCAAATAAAAAATTTATAGAACTGAGTATATCGGATAATGGTATTGGAATGGATGAAGCTACTAAAAATAAGCTGTTTAAAAAATTTGAGAGGGGAGAGAATACTGTTGAGATTTCTGGACATGGAATAGGATTGCACTATGTTTATCAGCTTATGAAAATGGTGGGGGGATATGTGAAGGCAGATAGTCATATTGATAAAGGAACAACTATAACGCTCGGATTTCCGGAGGATTAAAGTTCTCCAAAAACAATTTGCAGTATGATAAAGTTATTGATAGTAGAAGATGATACAAACCTTAGCTTCTTGATTAAGAGGAAGCTGCAAAAGCTTGGAGACTACTCGATTGAGACAGCTCCTGATGGTCGTGCCGGCTTGCTTGCTCTCAATAATTTTAAACCGGACATAATAGTTACAGACTTGGAAATGAGTGAGATGGACGGAAATAAGATGATTGAGCAAATTCGTTCCAAGAGCAATACTATTCCAATAATTGTTCTTACGGGAAAGATTGAATTTCTAAAACAAAGTGGAGCGAATATGTATCTTAAAAAGCCGTTTGATGTAACTCAATTAGATCTTAATATTCGCTCTCTTTTGCATCAATCGGGAATTGTAAACAATGTAACATCTTATAAGATAGGAAGTTTGGAATTTGATATTCCTCACCGATGCATTCGTAGTTCAGCAGGACAGGAGTCTAAGATTTCTCCAACGGCAGCACGGATTCTTGAGATGTTGTGCAAACAGAAAGGAAGAATGGTGGATAGGCGAACCATACTTGGAACAATTTGGGGAGATCCTGATAATGAGTATGTTGCCCATAATTTAAATGTGCAAATTAATAACCTCAGAGCGGTGCTTAAAGAGGACCCATCGGTGATGATAGAAAACTTGCGAGGTACCGGTTTTATCCTAAAATGTTAATTGTTAATAAGATAATAGATGGAGGAATGAGCGACAGAGAATAAACGATAGTTAATAGAGGGGGAAATGACTGACAGAGATTGAATATAAGGAAAATGACCAACAGTCAATGAAAATAATTATCTATAGAATTGATATAAAGTAAATTAATCAAAATATAAGAGTTTATGAAAAAGTATATTGCAGAGAACAAAGAGCGCTTCTTTGAAGAGTTATTTTCAATTTTAAGAATACCTTCCATAAGCGCAAAGAGCGAGCACAAACCGGATATGAAAAAGTGTGCGAACAGGATTGTTGAACTTTTAATGGAGGCAGGAGCAGATGAGGCGGGGGTTTATCCAACAGCCGGAAATCCTGTAGTTTACGGAGAAAAGATAATAGATCCTAAAGCTAAAACGGTTCTGATTTACGGTCACTATGATGTTCAGCCGCCAGAGCCGCTTGAGAAATGGAAGACAGATCCATTTGAGCCGGTTATACATCATAATGCAATATGGTGCAGAGGTGCTAATGATGATAAAGGACAGCTATTTATGCATATCAAGGCATTCGAATTTCTTGTTAAGACAGGGCAGTTAAAGCATAATGTCAAGTTCTTGTTCGAAGGGGAGGAGGAGATAGGAAGTGGCTCTCTGCCTGCTTGGGTTAAAGAGAATAAGAAACTTCTGAAAGCAGATGTGATACTTGTTTCAGATACCACAATGATTTCTGAAAAAGTTCCAAGCATAAACTGCGGAATGAGGGGTCTTGCATATTTGGAGGTGGAAGTAACCGGACCAAATAAAGATTTACATTCAGGTCATTACGGTGGTGCCGTTGCCAATCCAATCAATGTCCTCTGCGATATGATTTCTTCTCTGATAGATGAGAAAGGGCGTGTTACGGTAAAAGGTTTTTATGATGATGTTGTTGAGCTTTCTAAAAAGGACAGAGCTCAACTTGCCCGTGCCCCTTTTGATCTTGATGAATACAAGAAAGGTCTTGATATTAAAGAAGTTAAAGGAGAAGTTGGCTACACTACATTAGAGCGTACAGGCATTCGCCCTTGTTTGGATGTTTGCGGAATTTGGGGTGGTTATACAGGTCAGGGAGCAAAGACAGTTATCCCTTCAACTGCACACGCTAAAATATCGATGAGACTTGTTCCTAATCAGAAGAGTAAAAAAATCACTAAACTTTTCAAAGAACATTTCCTTTCAATAGCCCCTAAGTATGTGAAAGTTAAGGTTACTCCTTGCGAGGGCGGCAACGGCTTCCTGATACCAATCACATCGCACGCATTCCAAGCCGCATCGAGAGCAATGAAAGAAGTATATGGAATAGAGCCGGTTCCAAGTAGAGGAGGCGGTTCGATTGCAGTGCTTGCAGAGATGCAGACAATTCTCGGAATAGATCCGCTGCTTATGGGATTTGGTTTAGAGAGAGATACAATTCACTCACCTAATGAGAGTTACCTGCTTAAACAATTCTTTGCAGGTATGGAGAGTATTGCTCTGTTTTATAAGTACTATTAGGACTTGCACCTTTGGGAATCTAAATCCCGCTATTTTTTCTTGAGTTCCGACTTGAGATAGTATTTGCCGTCTTTGCCTTTTTTATACTCCTTGCCCATTCCTATGGAGCGAAGGTAGCGGATGTATTGCTGTTCGTCCAGAACCTTTTTCAGGGCATCTAAACGTTTTTTCTGCCAAAGTTCTGCAAGCTGTTTGTAGATTTCGTACTCAGAGCGGCCGGAACGGATTAAATCGTCATAGGCATCTTTATAGCCGGTATAGCAGCTCACTAAGATAGAATCGACATAAAACTCTTGCGCATCGGTGAGGTCTAAGTCTTTTACAAGTTTTTCGGTATGTTTATGAGCCCTCTCTTCGGGAGTTTCCTCTTTTTCGTTTTGATTTTGTGCGAAAGAAGCTGTTGCACAAATAGTTATTGTTGCTAAAAGTATGCAAAGTCTTTTTATCATTTTAGTGTGCATTTGTTTGTCGGTATATGTTAGAACTTTTTGAATCTGTTCGTGTATATTTGGCATATTTAGTATATTTGTTCGATATCTTATCTCTGCTCGCGATTGTTTTATTACAAATTGCTTGCCGAGTCAAAGGTAACAAAGAAAATTTTATATGAAGATGAAATACAGATTAAATTTTTTGACAGTAGTTGTGGCAGTATTTATAATTCTCTGCTACTCAGAACAAAGCGCAAATGCTTGTACTAACATCATTGTAACAAAAGGGGCTTCTAAAGATGGTTCCGTTATGGTAACATACGCAGCAGACTCTCATGTTCAATACGGAGAGCTTTACCATCATAATGGTAGGGTTTGGCCTAAAGGGACAATGATCGATATTTACGAGTGGGATTCAGGTAAATATCTGGGTAAAATTCCTCAAGTTGCACGAACTTATTCAACCATGGGGAATATGAATGAATTCCAGCTCATTATAACAGAGACAACTTTTGGCGGGAGAGATGAGCTTATAGATACCACAGGTATAATGGACTATGGTTCACTTATTTATATTACGCTTCAGAGGGCAAAGACAGCTCGTGAAGCCATAAAGGTTTTTGTGGATTTGGTAGAGAAATATGGTTATCATTCAAGCGGAGAGAGTATTTCATTTGCCGATAAGGATGAGGCGTGGATTATGGAGATAGTAGGGCGTGGCACTAAATTAGACAAGAAAGGAAACAATGTAAATAAAGGGGCAAACTGGGTGGCTATCCGTATTCCTGACGGTTATATAAGCGGTCATGCAAACTGCTCACGCATAAGTACTTTTCCACTCAACGATCCAGAGAATTGCATCTATGCCAAGGATATGATAAAATGGGCTAAGGATAATGGTTATTTTAGTGGAAAAGATTCTGACTTCTCTTTCGGCGATGCATTTGCTCCAGCATCTTTCGGCACTTTAAGAGGTTGTGAAACAAGGGTTTGGAGTTTCTTTAACATATTAGGGGGAGGACGCATCGGCGACAAAGATGCCTCTTATTATGTAGATTATGCGGCAGGCATAAATACCGAAAATCGTATGCCTTTGTATATTAAACCTTCTCACCCTCTGACAGTTAAAGATGTGGCTGATGCTATGAGAGATCATTTTGAGGGTACTCCTTTTGATTTCTCCGGCGATTTGGGAGCAGGACCATACGAACTTCCTTACAGGTGGAGACCAATGACTTTTACCGCTTCTGACGGCAAAAAATATGAGTTTGAGCGTTCCATAGCTACTCAGCAGACTGGTTTCTGGCTTCTTGGTCAAGCACGAGGCTGGCTCCCTGATGTAGTAGGAGGTATTATTTGGTTTGGTGTAGATGATACTGCAACTTCCTGTCTTACACCGGTTTATTCTTCAGGAACGGAGGCTCCTAACTGCTTTAAAGTAGGAAATGGAAGTATGGTTCAGTATTCAGACTCGAGTGCTTTCTGGTTATTCAACAGGATTGCTCAATTTGCATATTTGCGTTACAACGCTATTCAACCGGAGGTTAAAAAAGCTATAGATGAGCATGAACTTGGTGCTCTTAAAATTCTTCCTGAGTTTGATGCTATTGCAGTTAAGATGCTTGCAGACGAAGGAGATGAGCAGAAAGTCAAGGAGTACCTGACAGATAAGTCTAATATGTTTGCTGCTCGTATGTTCAAGACTTTCAAAAAGTTGGACGAGTATCTCCTTGTTAAGTACATAGACGGAAACATCAAAAAGCAAAATCCCGATGGTTCGTTTAAAACTATTTATAATGAAAGTAACAGTGTGAGTCCGAGCCACCCTGGTTATCCTCAGAAATGGTTGGATGCTATTGCTCCGACTATGACACCAATGGGAGAAATGCCTGTAAGCAAGTAGTTTAGTTATTTGCAACTCATATTTGCAACTTGGTTGCACTATAAGCAGATTACTTTTGCGTTGTAAAATGTGGAGGTAATCTGCTATGTTTTTAAATAATAAAAACGCGGTTAAGCATTTTTTCGATACTGCCTTTAGCTCAATTTTAAGGGGTGTTTATGAAAAACAGCTCGGTAGGATTATTTGTACGGCAGTAGTTTTTTCAGTTGCACTTATTCTCGACCACTTTACCAATTTCTTTTGTGGCAGGGATTTGCTAAGGTGTTGTGTTTATATTTTAGCTCTCTCTTTTGTCGGACTGTCTATTTTGAGGGAGGCGATTGTATCTGCTTGCTCGGGCGATGTGTTTACAGAATTTACACTTATGAGTTTAGCCGCTATTGGAGCTTTTGTGATTGGGGAATATCCGGAAGGTGTGGCAGTTATGCTGCTTTACGCAGTTGGTGAATTTTTTCAGGACAAGGCAGTGGATGCAGTTCGCGGGAACATAAAATCGCTTGTGAACATAAGACCTTTGAGAGCTCGGGTTAAAATTCCATGCAGCCAAGCCGGCAAAGGAGAGGGGGATACAAAGATAGTTGATCCTATGGAGGTGACTGTTGGTGAGTGTATTGTGGTAAAAAAAGGAGAACGGGTATGTGTAGATGGAGAGGTTGTCTCGAAAGGAGGGCTCTTCGATACATCTTCTCTGACAGGTGAGAGTGAGCCGAGATATATCTCTGAAGGAGAGGAAGTTTTAAGCGGCATGATTCTTCTTGAAAATTCGGTTGAAATTCGTACCCTCAGAATTGCTTCTGAAAGCGAGTTGGAGAGAATTTTACGCATGGTGGAGGATGCCGGAGAGAGGAAATCTCATACGGAGCTGTTTATAAGGAGGTTTGCAAGAGTTTATACCCCTGTAATAATGGGATTGGCTCTTTTGATTGTTGTATTGCCTTTGATGTTTTCTGCTGAGTATAATTTCAGATTTTGGTTGTACAAAGCTCTTATGTTGTTAGTGGTCTCTTGTCCTTGCGCCCTTGTAATAAGCGTTCCATTAAGTTATTACAGTGCAATAGGAATTGCATCTAAGCGCGGGATTCTCTTTAAGGGAGGCTCTTATATAGACGCTTTATGCAGAGTGAAGTATATGTTTTTTGATAAAACAGGAACCCTTACAAAGCCTGGTGCTGTTACTATCGATGAAGTTCCAGCAAACGATGGGAGCAGTGATGTTCCTGAATTTTCCGAAGAGTTGAAGGACGATGCAGCAACTACAATATCTGCCCTTAAATCTCTTGGTATAGAAGAGGTTATAATATTAAGCGGAGACCGTATGGAGAAGGTGGAGAAAATTGCAAATGCTGTGGGAGCAGACAGATACTTTGCTGAACTTTTACCGGAAGGAAAATTGGTACATTTGAATCAAACTTTACGAGAAGGCAAGTTATGCGCTTTCGTGGGAGATGGAGTGAACGATGCTCCTGTACTAAGGAGCGCAAATGTTGGTATTGCAATGGGAGCTCTCGGAAGCGAAGCTGCAGTGGAGAGCGCCGATGTTGTACTGAAGACAGATCAGCTGAGCAAACTGCCGGAAGCTGTGCGTATCGCGAGAAAAACAGAGAAAATTGTAAAAGAAAATATAATGGGGGTGCTTGCGGTAAAGGTATTGATTCTCTTATTGGGATTTATTGGGGTAACTTCTTTATGGGGTGCGGTTTTCGCCGATTCGGGAGTTGCACTTTTAGCTGTTGCAAACTCTTTGCGCTTGCGCGGCAGAGACCTCTAAAGGAAAATTTGTTACTTTTGCATTGCTTAGAAAAGGGTTACGAAATGGACTGCAAACAAATATATGAAGATAAGATGGAGAGTCGCGGGATAAAGCCTACGGCGGTGAGAGTGCTGGTGCTGAAGACTCTTATGAGTGCAGATAATGCAATGTCTATGACAGATATAGAGAATGTTCTTCCTACTTTGGAAAAATCTTCTGTATTCAGGGCATTGAATCTGTTTCTGGAACATAAACTGGTTCACTCCATAGATGACGGAACAGGAGCTTTGAAATATGCCGTATGTTCTGACAATTGCGAGTGCACTTTGGAAAAAGAGCATATACATTTTTATTGCAATAAGTGCGGCAAGACATTTTGTTTCATAGGATTACACATTCCTGTAACGGTTCTTCCGAAAGGGTTTGTCTCATCGAGTGCAAATTTTGTCTTTAAAGGAGTTTGTTCCAATTGTAATAAGTAGGAGGGTGTGATATGAGGAAACTTTCTGAGTTACAGAGCGGAGAAAAAGGGGTTATAGTCAAGGTAAATGGTTACGGAGGTTTCCGTAAAAGGATAGTTGAGATGGGCTTCATCCAAGGCAAGGTGGTTGAAGTGGTTCATGCCGCCCCTCTGATGGATCCTATTGAGTATAAGGTGCTTGGATATCATGTATCGCTGAGGAAAAGTGAAGCATCTCATATAGATGTGATTAGTGTTGAGGAGGCGGAACATCTTGCTGTAGAACACAATCCTTCAAGTGGACACTTTGTCTCTTTGTGCCCAGGGTGCGGAGAGAAAAATTGTAAGTTTCGTCAATCGATAGAAGTTAATAGCACTGAGGAAGATATATTGATGCGTGGTGCTGCTGAGAAACGTAAGGAGATTACCGTTGCTTTTGTAGGAAATCCCAACAGCGGCAAGACCTCTTTGTTTAATGCGGCAAGCGGAAGCCACGAGCGTGTAGGCAACTATAGCGGTGTAACAGTGGATGTTATAAAAGGAAGCATGTATTACAAAGGGTACCATTTTACACTCATAGACTTGCCTGGAACTTACTCCCTATCTGCTTATAGTCCTGAAGAAAAATATGTTCTGAATTCTATTGCGAACGATCAACCCGATGTTATTTTAAATGTTGTGGATTCCTCTAATCTTGAGCGTAACTTATTTTTAACCACGCAGTTGATAGATATGAACATTAGAATGGTAGTGGCTCTGAATATGTTTGATGAGTTGGAGGAGAGAGGAGACATTCTGAATTACAACTATTTACAAGAGTTGTTAGGTGTTCCGATGGTTCCTACCGTAACTACCAAAAATAAGGGAATTGCAACATTGTTCGATACAATAATTGCTGTTTATGAAGAGAGTGATTTGCCTGTTTCTGAGGATGTTAAACTATCGGGTGTTCAGAGGGTGCTTAAACATATTCACGTAAATCATGGTGCTGTTTTGGAAAGAGGAATAGAAGCTGTGCGCGAGATCATTCATAAGAATCCTAATGCTTTAGACAAGTTTACTCCGCGATATATGGCTATCCGTCTGCTTCTTGCAGACAAGCAAATGGAAGAGTTTATTGAGAATTTTTCTAATCGCGATGAAATACTAAAAACCAGAGACATAGAGGTTTCTGAGATTGAGAAAGAACTCGGAGATAGTGTTGAGAATGCCGTTATGGATGCTAAATATGGTTTTATTGACGGCGCATTGAGGGAGACGCTTAGAAGAGGACAACCTCGTAAGGCAAAGACACTTACAGAGAAAATAGACAATATTGTCACTCATCGTATCTGGGGCTTCCCGATCTTTGTTTTCATCCTCTTTTTAATTTTTGAGGCCACATTTACCGTGGGGCAGTATCCTATGGATTGGATAGATTCTGCTTTTTCTTGGCTGGGTGTTAAGGCGGCAAATATTCTTCCCGATGGATGGTTGCAAAGTATTGTGTGTGATGGTATTATAAACGGAGTAGGGGCTGTCGTGGTATTTCTTCCTAATATATTGATACTATTTTTCTTTATATCGCTGTTGGAATCGACCGGTTATATGGCTCGTGCAGCATTTATTATGGATAAGATTATGCACTTGATTGGTTTGCATGGCAGATCTTTTATCCCTTTGATGATGGGATTCGGTTGTAATGTTCCCGCAGTAATGGCAACTCGTACCATAGAGAACCATAATGCAAGAATGATTACCATGCTAATAAATCCTCTTATGAGTTGTAATGCCCGCCTCCCGATATATTTACTCCTCACAGGGGCGTTCTTCAGCGGCTGGGTTGGCGGTTTGGTAATATTCTGCATCTATTTTGGCGGTATTGTGTTAGCAGGAATTGTAGCTAAAATTTTTAGCAAAACTCTGTTCACTCACGATGAGACTCCTTTTGTAATGGAGCTGCCGCCATATAGGATACCTACAATAAAGTCTTTGTTTAGAGAGACTTGGGATAAAGGAAAACAATACCTTCATAAGATTGCAACCATAGTTCTTATTGGCACATTGGTAGTTTGGGCTCTGAGTTATTTCCCTAATGGTGGAGATTTAGAAACCTCTTGGCTTGCAGCTATTGGCAGATTTATACAACCTGTATTAGCTCCGCTTGGTTTCAATTGGCAGATGAGCGTTGGAGTGCTGAGCGGTGTTGCGGCAAAAGAGATAGTTGTAAGTACTATAGAGATGCTGGGAGCTGTTTCAACAATGAATCCTGCTATAGCGTTGTCTCTGATGGTATTTACACTTGTTTATTTCCCTTGCATTGCTACAATTGGTGCCATAAAGAGTGAAAGCGGCGGATGGAAGTGGGCATTGTTTACAGTTTGCTATACGCTGCTTCTTGCGTGGGTGGTATCTTTCTTGGTCTATCGCATCGCGATACTGTAAATTATAAAGGGCAACTCTGAATATTTGCTACTATATATGCAAAAAAAGCAACGGTATTTCTGCCGCTGCTCTTTGTAGGAGATAGGAGAATCGAACTCCTATTGCAGGAATGAGAATCCTGTGTCCTAACCGTTAGACGAATCTCCCTTCAATGGGAGGGCAAAGATATATATTTTTTTTTAATTGACAATACTTAAAGGTATTGTACATCTGTAATACATTTAAAAGAGAGTTGTTTTGTAGTGGAGAAAGAACAAAATTGTTATCTTTGTAAATAGTGGAAAATGAAAAACTATTGGTGTGTGTAGTGCTGAGTAACGAATTCTTGAAAAGTCAATATAATAATATTATGAAAAAACTTTTAATCATAGCAGCACTATTGGTGGTGTTTACAACTGCCTGTGCTCAAGGAAATAAAACAAAGGAGAATAAAGAGATGAAAACATTGGTTGCTTATTTCTCGGCAACTGGAACAACCGAGAAAATTGCGAAAAAACTTGCGAATGTTACCGGTGCAGACCTTTACCAGATAATACCGGAGGAACGATACACAGATGAAGACCTCGACTGGAGGAATAAGAAATCTCGCAGCTCTGTGGAAATGATGGATAAAAGCTCTCGTCCGGCATTCATCAAAGATTTGAAAAATGCACAGAGTTACGATGTGATTTACATTGGTTTTCCCATCTGGTGGTACACCGCTCCAACCATAATTAACACTTTTTTAGACACTTATGATTTTTCTGGCAAGACTGTGATTTTCTTTGCAACCAGCGGTAGTAGCGGAATTGATGGTGCGGACAAGCAGTTCCAAAAGCAGTATCCTAATATAAACTGGAAACCGGGAAAAATTCTTAACGGTGCAACAGAAGATGATATTAAAGAGTGGATTGAGAATTTGTAATGAGATATCTTTTTTATTGTATAGTATTAGCTGCAGTGGCATTTTTGCCTTTTCACTCTGCAGATAGAGGTAGAGGCGTTGCCCTTTCTTTTAGTGCAGGTTCTCAAAATGATTTTTCTGGCATAGATGTCTCTCATCACCAGAATATTATAGATTGGCAGAAAGTTGTTGAGAGCACTCCGCAACTTGAATTTGTATACATAAAAGCTACCGAAGGAGCTACTTTTCAAGATAGACTGTTTACAAGAAATGCTTATCTTGCATCAAAGGCGGGTCTGAAAGTTGGTGGTTATCACGTTTTTAGGACAACCAGCAGCGCACATAAACAATTTGAAAACTTTAAGCGTATGCTCTCTGATTCGCATATAGATCTAATTCCAATGGTAGATGCGAATAATGCAGGTTCACGTTATATCTCTGAGGCCCGAGACAGTTTGAAAGTACTGCTTGGTTTGATAGAGAATCACTATGGCGTAAAACCTATGATTTATGTTGGCGCATCAGGATCTTCGTTGTGCTATAAATTAACGGGTTATCCAATTTATTTAAGGGGTATAGGGAGTAAGAAACCACCTCAAAATGTTGTAAAAGAGAAATATACCTTATGGCAGTTCTCTTGTACAGGCAATATTGAGGGTATTGAGAAAGAGGTAGATCTATGTCGCTTTAATCCGGAGAAATCTCTTTCAGATATTCTCCTTCAAAACGATGAAATCATTTTCAAAACAACAGAGAATAATCGTTAAATTTGTGCCAAAGTGATAATTATTGTTTTCACTCTGACTATTTAGTATTAGTTTTAAAATAAATGATATGAAAAAGTTAAACCCCTCTCCGTTTACATCCGTATTTATTAGTATAGCGGTTATTGTGCTAATAGTAAACATCTTATGTACAATAGGCTGTAAAAAACAAAAAGAGCCAACTATAGAGGAAAAACTTCAGGCAATAGCAGATAGTGTGAAGATACCGCTGCTTCAGGTTAAGTATGTAACTCCGGACGATACGCTCTTCTATCAGATTGGAAAGGGACCAAAACCGGAGGCGGTTTATCAAGCCGCATCGCTGAGTAAAGTGGTGTTTGCATATATTGTGTTGAAAATGAGCGATGAGGGGAGTATTGATTTGGATAAGCCGCTTTACGAATATACAGATATTGAGCGTTTTACAAATAAGTCAGAAGCCCGGAAAATTACTGCCAGAATGGTGTTGCAGCATAGGAGCGGACTTAGTGATTGGGCTGCTTCTCCATCGAGTGAAGAGTGGCCAACTTCTCCTATAACTTTCAGATTCCCTGTAGATTCTGTGTTTAACTATTCAGGTGAGGGATTCGCATTCTTGCAACGTGCTGTAGAAAGGATTAAGGGTGAGAAGATTAACGAGATTGCTAAAAAATATGTTTTTGAACCATTCGATATGCCGCTCTCTTCTTATGAGTGGATTCCGGAATATTCGAAACTTGCTACTGCAACTTTTGACAGAGATAGTACCAACAAAGGAGTTCGCCAATTTCCGAGAGCAAATGTTGCCTATACATTGCGTACATGTGCTACAGACTATACCAATTTTTTGAGAAGGGTTCTTATTGATGGAGAGGGACTTAATCCCGAGACATACGCTGAGTTTGTTCGCCCTGCAGGAGAAGTGGCAACCCAATTCCCTCCTCAAATAAGAGATGTAGATACTCATAACACTATTTTCTGGGGACTGGGAATAGGGGTAGAGGAGAACGATACATTTGGTCGTATTCTATGGCATTGGGGAGATAACGGCACATCAAAAGCGTTGTTTCTTGTTATTCCGGAGCAACAGAAAAGTTTAATCTATTTTGCTAACTCTGCTTCCGGTCACGACGTAATAAATGAAATTATAGCCCTTTTCCTCGGCGATTCGTCTCCTTTAGATCTCTCCGAATGGATTACTGATGAACCAGCAGAGAAAGCAGATTAGTGCTTAGACGGAATAAAGAGAGAATAAAAAGAGTATATTTAACGTCCGGTTTATAATTGACAGAACATAATGGGCTCTATTAGGAAACATATTCTATTTGGTTTGATACTCTTTTTGAGTACTGCTGTAAATGCTCAAACAACAAAGGTTAAGGGGAGGGTAATTGATGCCGAAACCAAAGAGGGCATTCCTTTTGCCAGCGTCTATTTTAAGGGGACGACGGTTGGAGTTTCTACAGACTTGGATGGTTATTATACACTTGAGGCAAAGCAACTTGCCTCAGATATTCTCCGTGCAGAATTGGTAAGTTATGAGGGGAAAGAGGTAAAGGTTAAAATTGGAACTTTTAATGAGATAAATTTTACTCTTAAATTTCAAGACAATCTGCTCAATAAAGTTGTAGTTAAGCCGGATGACAGATATATCCGCTGGATAATGAGCCAAGTAGAGCGTAATAAAGTGTACAACAATCCGGAGGAGAGAGATAAATATGACTGCGAGATTTATTCTAAAATGGAGTTGGACCTTACCAATGCAGAGGAACAGAT
>CADBRQ010000013.1 GCA_902797115.1 uncultured Bacteroidia bacterium | reverse complement strand
TCATCCTCCGGCTCTAAACACCGCTGTGCTTCGCATCGCTGAGTAAGATATTGCATAAAAAACCGCCACACTCCGCATCGCTGAGGAGCATAAAAATAGAAGAACATGCTGTTTTACAGTGTTTTAAATACTTTCCCGAGGCGGGAGGCACGCTAGATGATTCCACAAACTTTAACGTATTGGTTTACAAGTGCAAATATATAATTTTTTACTTTGATAAAAAAGAGGGCATCATTTATGATTCTCTTCCTTTGTCACCTCAATGTGCTCAAGGTAAGAAAGAACACGTTCTACGGGGGCATCTTTAATAAGAACAAGCTTCTCTTTACCCGTTAAAAGATAGAAACTTGGAACCGCCCGTATTACATATTCTGAGATAGAGTAGAATAGCATATCGTCAGAGTCGTAGAAATAGCCCCAATTCCTGAAATAGCCATCATCTTTTTCTTTGTGAAGTTCCCGCTGAACTGCAATGTATTTACTAAGAGAGTCTTGTGCAGGGGGTATCTGTTCAGAATGTATCTTATTTTTATAATTATCTCTAATGCTCAATATAATCAACCTCTCTTCATTGAGCAGATTTTCAATGGTTTTATTATTCAATAATTTTATTGTCGATTTATTACAGCTGGTGCAGTAAGGGTCATAGAGATAGAGCAACACGTATGTGTTTGGAGATTTTGCATGCGGCACCACATTGTGTAAGCTGATGTAACTACTATCTGTTTGCTCCAAATCGGTATGAAAAGTAATATCATTAGCTTTAGTCCCGATGCGGTTTTTTGACATTAACTTCAGTTGATTGCTGTAAACAAGCTTACTCTCATCGGGATAAAAATTGGAAACTGTAACATGCTTGGCAAAAGGGATATACAATTCCTCATCTATGTATGGGGAGTGGGTGTTATAGAGCACTTTTTCTGCACATTGCACTGTGGCATAGAGAAACCGGCGGTATCCGAGAGCTGCAGCAGAGTCGCAGGCAGATAGCAAGGCGGCAATCTCATTTTTGGCAGCAGTATATCCAAACAAGATAGCTTTTGCACCGCAACTGTCTGTTAATCTGTTGTATATCATATTTTGCAATTCAATCGCATAATTCAGAAAAGCATCGGCGAACTGTTGCTGCCCTACAGCAAATATGATAGTATCGTTCGCCAAATTTTCCTCAGAAAGGATAGCGTTGGTCGCTGAATCTTTTTTAGATTTGGTAGTACCGTCGGTTGATTTTAAATTGTGGAGGTTGAAACCGATATTTTGTAAAAACTTTTCTGTAGGGGCAATCCTCTCTTGTTTTGCACCGCTGCCTGTGCAAGAAGCCAGAACAGAAACAAACAATAGAGCCGGCAATATAAATCGTAATGTAACTTGCACAAGATTCTGCAATATACCGGATTGGTTAGTTAGTTGGTTTGATGATTGACTGAATGATCGGCTGATAGATTGGCTCATTGGTAAAGAAGCGAGAAAACCATCTATGTACAATCTGCAGAAAGTGCGTAATCCTTTATCTTTCATTTGCTTTGTAGTAAATAACATTTTATTGCAACCCAATATTCAGTTAATTCTGTGGTTTAAGTCGTAATTTAAGATCTATCTTTTGCAAAGATATGTTTTTTTGAGGCTCATCTTACTTAAATATGACAAAATGGCGCACATTATTCAATGGCACACACTTTGCCCTACCTATTTATTGCGCGCGAGGGGTGTGAACATAGTGAGAGATATTTGAAAGATGCAGATTAAAAAGATAAAAATGAATATAAAATTTTAAAATTAACGATTATGAATTTTAAACCACTATCAGACAGGGTTCTTATTGAACCAAAGGAGGCCGAGACAAAGACTGTCAGCGGCATTATTATTCCCGACAATGCAAAGGAAAAACCTCAAGAGGGGACGGTTGTGGCTGTTGGTCCGGGCAAAAAGGATGAGCCAATGGAACTTAAAGTCGGAGACCAGGTACTTTATGGTAAATATGCAGGTACAGAGGTTAATGCTCCCGATGGGAAAACATATTTAATCATGCGACAGAGCGATGTAATGGCAATAGTTGCTTAATATATCGCTGAGGCAAAGTGAAAAAAACCGCTAAAAGAAATAGCAGAGAACAGAGCTGAAAAGAGCATTGCAAGCAGCACAGTTACCAAAGAGAGCTATTTTCAATCTGTATTGCTGAAGAGAATTACAAGTAATATAATAATTGACTGATAATTAACAGACTATAAAAATTTAAAGATATGGCAAAAGAGATAAAATTTAATATGGATGCTCGCTCTCTAATGAAAGAGGGGGCAGACGAATTGGCAAATGCCGTAAAGGTCACACTTGGTCCAAAAGGGCGTAATGTGGTAATAGATAAGAAATTTGGTGCACCTCAAATTACAAAGGACGGTGTTACTGTTGCTAAAGAGATAGAACTCGATGACCAGTTCAAGAACATGGGGGCACAGCTTGTGAAAGAGGTTGCTTCTAAAACAAACGATCAAGCCGGAGACGGTACAACTACAGCAACAGTTTTAGCTCAATCAATAATCAATGTTGGTCTTAAAAATGTTACTGCAGGGGCAAATCCAATGGATATTAAACGCGGTATAGACAAAGCAGTTGAGGCAGTTGTAGAGAACCTTAAAACTCAGAGCCAACCGGTGGGAACAGACTATACTAAAGTTGAGCAGGTGGGAACAATTAGCGCAAACAACGATGCTCAAATTGGTAAACTTATCGCCGATGCAATGAGTAAAGTAAAAAAAGAGGGAGTTATAACTGTTGAAGAGGCAAAAGGAACTGCTACAGAGGTGAAAGTTGTTGAGGGAATGCAGTTTGACAGAGGTTATATATCTCCTTACTTTATGACAAATGCAGATAAGATGGAGGCAGTTCTTGAGCAGCCGTCTATCCTTATCACAGATAAGAAAATCTCTACAATGAAAGATCTTCTTCCTATTCTTGAGCCACTTGCACGTGAAGGGAAAGCACTTTTAATCATTGCAGAAGATGTTGACGGTGAGGCGCTTACAACTCTTGTTGTAAACCGTTTGAGAGGAACTCTTAAAGTAGCGGCAGTTAAAGCTCCTGGTTTTGGAGATAGAAGAAAAGAGATGCTTCAAGATATTGCTACGCTAACAGGCGGTATGGTTATCAGCGAAGAGAGAGGTTTTACTTTAGAGAATGCTACTCCCGATATGCTTGGCCGTGCAGAGAAAATTACTATAGATAAAGAGAATACTACGATTGTGAATGGTGCCGGCGATAAAAAAGATATTGAGGAGAGAGTTGCTCAGATTAGAAAACAGATTGAGACAACAACAAGCGATTATGACAAGGAAAAACTGAAAGAGAGACTCGCAAAACTTGCTGGTGGCGTGGCAGTTCTTTATGTTGGTGCCGCTTCAGAGGTTGAGCTTAAAGAGAAAAAAGACAGGGTTGAGGATGCGCTTAATGCTACCCGCGCCGCAGTAGAAGAGGGAATCATTGCCGGTGGTGGAGTTGCTTATATTCGTGCAATAGAGCAACTTAAAGATCTTAAAGGAGACAATGATGATGAGCAGACAGGTATTAACATTATTGTCAGAGCCCTTGAAGAGCCGCTAAGAATGATTTGCGAAAATGCAGGAGAAGAGGGAAGCGTTGTTATTCAAAAAGTTAAAGAGGGTAAAGCCGACTTCGGTTACAACGCTCGCACAGGAAAATATGAGAATCTGCTTTCAGGCGGTGTTATAGATCCTACCAAAGTTGCCCGCGTTGCTTTGCAAAATGCTGCAAGTGTGGCAGGTATGTTCTTGACAACCGAGTGTGTGATTGCTGAGAAGAAGGAGGAGAATCCTCAAATGCCTCCAATGCCTGCTGGCGGAATGGGTGGCATGATGTAAAAGAGAGGGTATCCTAAAACAAAAAAGCGACAGTTTAACTGCCGCTTTTTTTGTTGAGATACCAGGATTCGAACCTGGACAGACAGCTCCAAAAACTGTAGTGCTACCGTTACACCATATCTCAAAACTACCCGGTCGCATCGGCGAAAGGGACTGCAAAAATATAAAAAACTTTTAAGAGAGCAAAACCTTAACAGATTTTAGCTCTCTTTTTTGCATAAATTGAGGAAAATCACCTTGATATTATAAATTTTTGCGCTGGTGCTACAAAAAATTGCTCCAGTGCTACAAAATTTCCATAATGCTACAAAAAATTGCTGTAATGCTACATATTATAAATTTTTCCTATCTACTTTTGTCATCGTTAATATTAATACAGAGCTCAGCGTAACAGAATGAGTTACACATAGTAAAAAAACAAATAATAAAAAACAATTATGAAATACAAATACAGCGTCAATAATTATCACAGGATGAGACGTCCTAAAACAGCAATGGATATATTACGGTATATACTGATATTTCTCTTCTTGGTAACTTTTTCTTTTTTCCTCTATTTTGCGATAGTATATTAAATACTTTTTTGAATTATTTTTTCCCTTTTTGCAGCTCGGGACCATACAATGAATCCGTTTATTGAGTTGGCAAGGTTGAAGAACCATTTGATAATCATCTCTCCGCTGCTGTCGCCACCACTTTTGTATGCGTAAATCCACATTATAGTAGAGATTATATTAACCGCAATCCAAAGCCACCATTGTTCTTTATACGCCCCCACCATAAGTGCCATTGCTACGATTGAGATAACTGTAGTTGCACTATCTTTGAATGGTTGAGGATCGTCTGTAAAATGTTTAAGAATGAGCGCAACGGCTACTATTGCAAAGCTCAGCAAAATTCCGATGACAACTCTTTGTTTTGTCCTTAAAGTTTTTGATTGCACTGCTGTTTCATCCTTGCTCTCTTTTATTTCAGATTCGGTTTCTAATCTGCCATTTGTGCCACTTTGGGCAATTTTCTTTTGGTTGACACTCCAGATGTGGTACCAAGAGTAGAAGCCGATAAATTGCATCGGGAGATAATAGAGGGCATTTAATGCCACATCTCCATAAATTTTGTTTTGCCACGCAATCCACGCATAGAGCGAGACATTTGCTATTCCAAAAAAGTAATTTGTAATGTTTCTTTTTGCACAAAGCACATTCCCGATAAGTCCTGCTATTCCGGCAAAAGCTCCCAATAATGAAAATTTTACACCGTTTCCACTATAGCCCGCTTTAACCAGCCACCAGTGAAGAAAATAGAATAAAACAGAACCAATAATCAAAAACCAATCAAATGGCGAGAGTGTATGTTTACTTATCAGCTTCATTGATGAGTTAGTTATTTAAAAGTGTACTCCATAATTAGACCTACATAGTTCTTCTCTCCCTTCCCATAACTTTTTTTATAGTTGCTGTAACTCAAACTTCTTATGTCGCCAGGTCTGTTGGTGCGGGCATACCGGAAGCCGATAGAGATTGGATAACCAATTCTTAATAAATGTGTTCTGAAGGTAACATCAACGCCAACAGATGAGCGGTTTCTCCAAACCTTTTTACTCCCCTCAACCTGCCCTGCTGTATTGAGAATACTAACTTTTTTGCTATAGAAGCCAAGATCTACAAAAGGTGCTATGTTTACACTTTTAAGATATGCAAAAAAGCCCAAAGAGATATCTCCCAAATAGATAGGTATTGCATAATCTAATGTTGCACGCACATAATCGTCTCCATAAATATCTTCTGTGTAACCCCTTGGCTCGGCGATAAAATTGTCTAAATAGAAGGATTCTGCTTTTTGATACTGATATGCTGCACTGATTCTAAACGCTTGATTAAATGTAAATCCGGGGAGATAACCATAAGCGTATGCCGCATATATGCTACCAAAATAGTTTTTGCCTGCGGGGCTAAAACCTGTATAAAGTCTTCCGCCTATGCCGAGTCGAGGAAAATACTGTGCTTTTGCTGTAGGAAGAATAGTGTAAGCGGAGAGGGTTCCAACCAAAAGGTGTCTGTCTCTTGAATAGTCAGAAGCAACAGTTTCGTAATTTTTGTATTGCCAGTATATTTGAGGAGTAATTCCCTTTGCCCATCCGTTTTTTGAGAAATTAAATGGAATATAAGCACTTACAACGCTTCTGAAAGAGAATTTTTTGTTTATAGCATCCTCATCACCAATGTGAACAGAGCCCTCTAAAACAGGATACCATCCGGAATATGTAAATCTTGCGTGTCCGGAACTTCTTTTTTTATCGAGGTCGTATCCATATCCCAAAATTGTAACAGCTGTTCCAAGTATATTTTGCGAGAATGCAGAGACTCCAATCCCTTCGTTTGTAACAATCTGGTCAAAACTTCCGGAAGTTGCTCCGCTCATATCTAACAATGTAGGTGCCCATGAGTGAAACTTGAAAAGATGTGCAATCTTGCTGTAAGGTTTTATTTCATAATCTTGCTCAACCTCAGAAGGGATGTTCTCCTTTTCAATTCTTTCCAGAAGTTGTCTATGCAACTCTTTTGCAAGCGGATAGTCAAACTCCCAATCTTGTAAAACAACATTTATATCTTGTGAATTTTGTTCATAGATGAAAGCACCTTTGTCTGTATCCGATTTGGTTATATAAATCTTGTTTGAATAACTGCTTATATCATAGTCTGTTATTCCAACAATAGACGACTCTATCTTCACATCTGAAAGGGATAGTGGTCCATTTGTTTTCTCTTTGCTGCTTGAGATTGAGCAAATCATATCTGTTCCAAAATAATCTGTCACAAAATATAATTTATCGTTTGCAAGGCATAAATTTTTAATTATGTGATTATCGAACCCAATGAGTTTCTGGACTTTAGCATTCTTTTTAAAATCGGAAACCTTGTACAGCGCAACTCCTTTTGTCTGAGTATTGTCTATTGCAGCAAAGAAAAGGTCATCTTTATTGATATTTATTTTAGTAATGTGAAGATCTGTCCCAAAATCTAAGATGCTTCGATTTAAAACTTTATCGTTGGACAAATCTCTTACTGCAACAACTTTTGAAGTGGAATTTAAAGGTGAATAACATAAAGCATACAGGGTATCTCTTTCTATTGCAGGAGAATAGTAACTATAATCATCACAACCGGCTGTCATCTCTTTTGTCTTTCCGGAAATAACATCGTATGAAAAAATCTTACTATTTGCGTGTTGCTCCCAACGCTTATCTGTGATTGTTTCTGTCCAAAACACCTCTCTTCCCTTGTACACATTTACTCCGCCTCCCAAATTGCTGCTCATTGGACGGAGAAACCTATCTTTCCAACCATCCCCATCGCGAGTTAACATAATCAGATAAGAAGGTGTACCATAACCGGTTATCGTTGCAAGCAAAGTATCTTTGTTAAATTCTAAAATATAGTCATATACGGTATAATAACCCTTTTGGGCACCAGAACGCTTGTCTCCCCTATCTGTTGTAATTTTCTTAAAATCAACATGTTGCTCTTTCATCTTTTTGATAAAACCAATAGGGGTGTTCAATTTATAGAATAGTTGCAGTAAACTATCTTGAGTATATTCCCGATGCGTGTGTGTTGTATATTCTTGAAAAGCATTTGCAACTATGTTGGCATTAAGCGGTTGCTTGCGTTCATAGTTTAAGATTTTACCTGAAAGATTGGGATCTTTTGAGGTAAAGCGCGCCATGGAATTTATCATGTATCCCACATTGTAGTGATTAGGACTAAAGTATTTTACAGATCCAAAACGCCAACGGTCCCAACTTCTGTTTTTCTTATAAACAAATTTTTCTCTCTCTTGGGCATCCGCATTTTCCGGAATAATTGCGTCTAATGTATTTTTTAAAAAAGAGGCATCTGTTCCCCTTCCAACTCCAGCAAATTCTGTCTCTGCCACCACTGCGTCTCCCTCCAAAAACCAAACAGATGGATATACTCCGCTGGCCAATCCAATGGCCTGCTCTCCAAAAATATATGACATCACCCTCCAAAAACCTCTGTTAAAGTGAGAAATCTGCCACGCGTGTCTCCATTCATGAACAGCCAATTGAAGATTCCAATTTTGTGGATAGCTCATCATATCGGGCGGTGTTGTGAAGAGGTGAATTTGTCTTGGCGCCCACATTGTTACTCCATTGCTGTTGGCATTATACGGGTGAATAACAAGGGGGAACTGGTTTGATAATGGGGATGTATAGTCAGAAATACCAAAACGGTTTTTGCTGATTGTCAAATATGTGTAGTAGTATTTGGCAAGGGCTTCTGCATTTTTCTGATTTATTGTAGAGGGAAACAGTATGGAAAAATCGGAACTCTTCAGCTCTTTCCACTCTATTTTGGAGCGCTCTTGACCAAAATCTGCAAACTGAGCCCGAATTGCTGAGGGAAATAGTGAAAAAATAAGGAGCAAGGAGATGACAACCCCTGTTTTAAGCATTTCTCTGTTTTTAAATATCTGGTTCATATTCTAATTCTCTGACTTAATGTGTTGTTTAGTTTTGCAATCTTTCATCCATAGGATGATTTTTAGGTTTAATGGTCAAATTTAGTTATTTTTGTCTCGATATGAGTGTTACAATGTCTATACTTAAGCTGCTTGGAAGTATGGCGTTGTTCTTATATGGAATGACGCTTCTGAGTGAAAGCTTGCAAAAGGTTGCAGGAGAAAAACTTAGGGGATTTCTCTCATCGATGACCTCCAATTCTTTCAAAAGAGTTTTAACCGGTCTTACTATTACTGCGGCAATTCAATCTTCTGCCGCCACTACTTTAATGGTGGTAAGTTTTGTGAATGCCGGTTTGCTTACTTTGGCACAATCTATCGGGATGATTATGGGAGCCAATATTGGTACAACCATAAGTGCCTGGCTGCTTGCTCTTTTGGGTTTTTCGGGAAGCATAACATCTTTTACCATCCCTTTAATTGCAGTGGGTTTTGTACTCAAAATGTTTAAAGGGAAAAAGCGTAAATCCATAGGGGATCTTATAATCGGTTTTGCTATTATGTTCTTGGGACTTAGCATGGTACAAAGTTCTGTAGAACCGTCGTTTTTAGAGTATGTAAAGAATTCTATAAATGGCTTCTCCGATTTTGGTTTCTGGGGAATTTTGCTCTGTGTGTTGATTGGAAGCGTTCTGACAATGATTCTCCAATCTTCTGCTGCAATGATGGCCCTTACGCTCGTTATGGTAAACAGTGGTTTGAATTTTGAACTTGGTGCAGCTCTTGTTCTTGGAGAGAATATAGGTACAACTCTTACTGCAAATTTGGCTGCAAGCGTGGCAAATACATCTGCTCGCAGGGCGGCTCTCGGACACTCGGTTTTCAACCTTTTTGGTGTCTTTTGGGTATTGCTACTCTATAGACCTTTTCTTTGGGTTGTTGCTAATTTAGTGGCTCTTCTCGGGTTCGACAATCCACTCACAGAGGGGGCAAGTGGTCTTTCTGTTTTGTGTTCCATTGCAATGGTTCACTCTCTGTTCAATGTTTCCAACACCCTTATTCTCATAGGCTTCACTAATCAGATTGTTAAGTTCGTAACGAGAATGATTCCCGGCAAGCCTCAGGACGAAGTGTTTAAGCTGCAATATATTCATCATGGTCCGCTCTCTACTGCAGAGCTCTCTCTTAAAGGTGCAAAAGGTGAAATTCTCCACCTTGTAGAAATCTGCCATAAACAATTTGAGATTGCTCGCGATGCGCTTGGAGTTTCAGATGAGTTGCAGTTTGATGAATTAAACGCTCAATTAGATAATTATGAGAAAGTTACAGATAATATAGAGTTTGAGATAGGTAAATATTTGAACGATGTTGCAGATGGAGATATTTCCGATATCTCATCGAGAAGAATACAAGCAATGTTCAAGGTAATTGGAGAGCTTGAGAGTATAGGAGACAGCGGTCAAAACATAGGTACTATTTTGCAACGCTCATTTACTCATAATTCTACTCTCGATACAGCCATGAAAGCCAAAGTCAAGAGTATGATAGGGCTTTTGTTCCAAGGGTTTGAGGCTATGAAAAAGAATCTCGAACTCGGTTATGAAAATCTTTTGGATATCTCTAATGCTCAAGATATTGAGCAAGAAATAAATGAGTATAGAAACAATCTTAAAGAGGAGCATTTGAAAAATCTCGAAAACCGCTCATACAATTACGCAAGCGGTTCATTCTTTATGGATCTGATAAACGAGTGCGAGAAGGTTGGAGATTATATGATAAATGTATCGGAAGCTATCTTGGAGATAAAATAGCAAATGAAGGTGGGGTAAGAGTTACTTCTGCAATATGATTTGTTAGAGGGTGAAAGCAAAAGGTTACATAGTCTGTTTGTTGTTAGGGAGCAACCTGCCATTTAACCATAAGGGCAAAATGCTGAAATCCGGAGATATACTAGCCGTTGCCAAAGAGCGTCTCAGATGCGTTTTATCCTCTCCTTCAAACGACAACTCTCTTTCTTCTTTTTCTCATGGCCACTCCCTGTTTTCTTTCACTAAAGTTGTGAAAACAAAGCCGATAGGGGAATTTAAAGATAGACCCGAAGATTTTTACAATCAGATTGTGGTACTCGAAACAAAACTTTCTCCAATGAAGGTTCTTGCTGCAACACAGAGGATTGAGCGGGAATTTGGGAGAAAAAGAAGTGGCACTCTTTTAAAAGAGGGAAGCGATAAAAAAGTTTCTCATCTGTACGAATCGCGGAGTATTGATATAGATATATTGCAAATCTTTAAAATTGCAAATGCCATAAATGGTTGTAAATCAGAGGGATTAAAGGAGGTTTATAGAAATTCGCCAAAACTGCAGCTACCACATCCGCAAATTATCAGCCGTCCTTTTGTTGGTGAATTACTTGGTACTCTGAGAGTTACTAATGGTGATTAAAAGTGCCCAATAGAAATTATAGCCACTGCTCTATGCGTGCTCCCATTAACATATAGATAACCATCCAAAATCCGACTCTAAGTCCCTTTCCTATAAATATATAGATTGTAACCGGAATAAATTTTACCCTATAAAATCCAAGAGCCAAAGCAAAGAGATCTCCAATAAAAGGTGTCCAGCAAATCAAAGCAAGTGGAGCTCCCCATTTGTCGATGCTTTTTTTATGCTTCTCTATACGTTCTTTTTTTATTTTGAATCGTTTTTCTATCCACTCCCACTTGCAGGAATAACCTAAGTAATAGGTAAATAAGCTTCCAAGAGCACTTCCTGTGGTGGCACACAAAAATATAGCCCAAAAATTAAATTTTGCCACAATAGAACCGACTATGAGAAAATCGGAACTGAACGGAAGTATAGTTGCACTGGCAAAAGAACCAATGAAAAGCCCCATAAGTCCGAGTCCCTTAAGCCACTCCATAGTACTGCTCTTTTATCGTTTCTGTTTAAAAAAATCTTGAATCAGAGATGAACAATGGTCAGATAAAATTCCACCAATAACTTCTGTTTTAGGGTGATATAGACTTGGTGAATAAAGAGCTGCTCCGCGTTTAGGATCTGAACATCCATATACCACCCTTTTTATCTGTGCCCACGAGATAGCAGATGCGCACATTGAACACGGCTCTACAGTTACATATAGGGTACACTCCGGAAGATATTTGGCTTGCAAATAAGAAGTTGCGGCAGTAATGGCTTGCATTTCTGCGTGTGCAGTAGGGTCTTTGAGCAGCTGAGTCAAATTATGAGCGCGTGCTATTATCTGACCATCTGCCACAATCACACAGCCAACAGGAACTTCATCTTCATCGAATGCCGCCTGCGCCTCTTTAAGGGCTTCTGCCATAAACTTCAAATCTGTTTGCAACTCTTCAATCTCCATAATTTCAGATATCTTATACTCACATAACTTTTGCTACAGTAATTATAGCTCATTGTTGCAAAGATAATCTTTTACCCTAAAACGCTAATAATCATTGATGATTTATTGTCATTTTTGATTCAGCTCAACTATTTTTTTAACACCTGCTGGGAAAAAAAAGAGGTAACTCCTAAAAAGTTACCTCAATGGATTAAAACAATTATCGGGATTAAATATTACTTGGTAATAATTGTACCGGTATGACCTTTAAGAGCTTCTGCAGCTTTCTCTAATGATGTGATAAGTGCAACAGAGCCCTCTCCTGCGTTCTCAACAAAACTGATGCAGCTCTCAACTTTTGGAAGCATACTGCCAGGTGCAAAGTGTCCTTGAGCAATATACTCGCGAGCTTCTGCAACACTCATTTTCTCCAGATCTTTCTGATCCGGTTTGCGATAGTTTATAGAAACTTTCTCTACCGCCGTGAGAATCACTAACATATCGGCATGAAGATCGAGAGCCAATTTAGCACTTGCACGATCTTTATCTATAACAGCAGCAACACCTTCATAATAACCATTGCCTTTTTCAACAACAGGTATTCCGCCGCCGCCAACTGTTATTATTATAGCGTGGTCTTCTACAAGCTTCTCAACAACAGAAAGTTCTACAATTTTTACAGGAATCGGAGAAGGAACAACACGGCGATATCCGCGTCCGGCATCTTCTACAAATGTGTAACCTGTAGCGGCAACAATTGCATCTGCCTCCTCTTTTGTATAGAACATTCCGACAGGTTTTGTAGGTTTTTGGAATGCGCTATCTTTTTCATCTACAACAACTTGTGTTACTACAGTTGCACAGTGGTTATTTAGCCCTCTTGCTGCAAGTTCTTTCTGAAGAGCCTGCTGCAAATGGTAACCAATGTAACCTTGAGTCATTGCTCCGCATTCTGGGAAAGGCATCGCAGGAGTACCGCCTCCATTTTTAGCGGAATACTCAAAAGCGAGGTTTACCATTCCAACTTGAGGACCGTTTCCGTGACCGATTACAACATCGTAGCCATCTTCAACCAAATCTACTATAGCAGAAGCAGTTGCTTTTACCAAGTCTAATTGCTCCTGTGGAGTTTTACCCAAGGCGTTTCCTCCGAGAGCTATCACTAATCTTTTGTTCATAGCTTATTTTAATGTAGCGTACATAACCGCTTTAATTGTGTGCATACGGTTCTCTGCCTCATCAAAAACTTTAGATTGTGAAGAACGGAAAACCTTGTCTGTAACTTCCATCTCTTTAAGACCGAATTTCTCGTAAATCTCCTGTCCTACAGTAGTTTCAAGATCGTGGAAAGAAGGGAGGCAGTGGAGGAAAATCGCATCTTTGTTAGCATTCTTCATAACAGCTTCGTTTACTTGGAAAGGTTTAAGAAGCTTAATTCTCTTCTCCCAAAGCTCTGCAGGCTCACCCATAGAAACCCAAATATCTGTGTAAATTACATCGGCATTTTTAGTTCCCTCTTTCACGTTGTCTGTGAGGGTAATGGTACAACCATTCTCTTTTGCAATTTTCTTACAAGTCTCAACAAGTTTCTTGTCCGGCATATTTGCTTTAGGGCCGCAAGCCACAAAGTTGATTCCCAATTTTGCAGAAACAACCATCAGAGAGTTTGCAACGTTATTGCGGGCATCTCCCATGAAGACCATTTTAAGTCCTTTATAATGACCAAAATTCTCCTCAATTGTAAGTACATCGGCAAGCATTTGAGTTGGATGGAAATCTGTTGTAAGTCCGTTCCATACAGGTACTCCGGCGTGTTTTGCAAGATCTTCAACAATCTTTTGGTCAAAACCTCTGTACTCAATACCATCGTACATTCTTCCGAGAACTTTTGCTGTGTCCTCTAAAGACTCTTTTTTACCCATTTGAGAACTACCCGGATCTAAGTAAGTAACACCCATTCCAAGGTCATTGCCCGCTACCTCAAAAGAGCAACGAGTACGAGTACTTGTTTTCTCGAATAACAATACGATATTCTTGCCGCTCAAGTATTTATGAGGAACACCGGCACGTTTGAGGTTTTTAAAATCTTTAGAAAGTTGAAGGAGATACTGAATCTCTTCTGTAGAGAAGTCCAACAATTTTAGGAAGCTTCTTCCCGATAAACTTCTTGGCATAATTTTAAGTTTTTAAAGTTTTAAAAGTTAATATTTAATTGAAAAAATCATCTTTTCAATCTCTGTGTTTTCTCTTAGAGTTTTGCAAGAGCGCCCGAAGTTACAAAGAAATATGAAACTGCAATGAAAAGTCTCAAAAAAGATTAAACATTGTGGAAGAAGGAGTATACAATATTCCCCTTAGACTTGCCAATGACAGCATATAAATCCTCTTTAGGGGCCTCAGAAATACGCTTTACACTCTTAAACTCTTTAAGAAGCTTCTCTTTGGCAACAGGTCCTATTCCCTTTATTTGGTCTAATTGAGAGTGAATCTGTCCTTTTGAGCGGAGGGAGCGGTGAAATGTAATTCCGAATCTGTGTGCTTCGTCTCTAAGCTGCATTATAAGTCTCAGCGATGGAGAATTCTTATCGAGAAAAAGAGGATTTGGGTCGCCAGGGCGAATGAGCTCTTCTAATCTTTTTGCAATGCCTATAACCGGAATACGTTCAGACAAACCAAGTTCTGCGAGTGCTTCGTATGCAAAATCGAGTTGTCCCCTTCCTCCATCTATCACGATAAGTTGCGGGAGTGGCTGGTCTTCTTCTAAAAGTCTTGAATATCTGCGTGTTACAACTTCATACATACTTGCAAAATCGTTTGCCCCTACAACGGTTTTAATATTGAATTTCCTGTAATCTTTTTTGCTCGGTTTGCCGTTCCTAAAAACTACACACGATGCTACTGGGTTGGTACCCTGAATGTTAGAGTTGTCGAAGCATTCAATGTGCATAGGGTATTGCTCTAAATGAAGATCGCTTTTTAACATTTTAACAGCAATACTAATTTTTCCATCAGGATTTTTAAGTTCCTCTTGCTTAAGATTTTGCAACATGTATTCACGAGCGTTGCGAGAGCTCAGTTGAAGAAGAGCAAGTTTATCTCCTTTAAGTGGAATATGTATATTTTCCTCTTTTATAGAAGGATATGCTGTCTGAACAATTTTTGAATCGGGAAGAAAAGGGACAATAATCTCTTTGTTGGGTGAGCAGTTAACCTCTTTAAGAATATCATACACTTTTATCATAAACTGCGCAAGCACTTTTTCCTTCTCCTCTTCTGTTGCATTCTTAATAGCAAGATTAAGCACTTGGATAACAGCTCCTCCACTCACTCTCAGGTAGTTGCCGTAAGCATTCCATTTAATCTCTGTACTCTCTTTACTGCCAATGTTATATGTTTGAATCGGTGAGGAGTTTTTTGCGGTTTGTTGGAAAACGATGGAGAAAATATCGATATCAGAAAGAGTTGCCTGAACAATTAAAGATTTGTTGTAGTGGGCATTAAGCATCTCCATTTTTTCCTTATAGTTTTGAGCCTGTTCGAATTCCATCGCTGAAGAGCACTCAAACATTTTGGTTTTAAACTCTTTGACAAGTGGAGCAACATTTCCCCTGAGTATGGATTTAATATGTTCTATCTCTTGAAGATACTCATTTTCAGAGATTTTTCCAATGCAAGGGGCAGAGCATTTTCCAATATGTTTGTTAAGGCACTCGCGAAATTTTCTTTGCTCTATATCCTTGGTATTCAATTTCAGATTACAAGTTCTGGTTTTGAACAGGTTCTGCATCAGTTCTACAAGGGAGTGGGCATAACTTGCAGAACTATAAGGGCCAAAATATAAACTTCCGTCTCTTACCACACGCCTTGTTGTTATAATTCTTGGGAATGGTTCTTTCTTAACAGCAATCCAAGGATATGTTTTTGAATCTTTCAACAAAATGTTGTAGCGCGGCTGATATTGTTTTATCAGATTATTCTCAAGCAACAGGGCATCTTGTTCGGAGTTAACAACAGTATATTTCACATCTGCAATTTTGCCAACAAGCACTTGTGTTTTGGAATTAAGCTTATCGGGAGCAGAAAAATAGGAGGAAACTCTGCTTTTAAGATTCTTTGCTTTACCCACATAGATGATCTTTCCCTCGCCGTTATAGAATCTATATACACCTGGCGAACGGGGAAGAAGGTCTATTATTTCTTTTTTTATTTTATCTTTGCTATGATTTGACATGAGATTATGGATACAAAAGTAGTCAATAAATCCCAAGTTAAAAGCGCATTGAAAATTCCTGGGCTTCCAGGGAACATTGTAGCAGCTCTGACTATGAGGGTTGCAGGATTCGACCGCCTTAATGAGCTTTATTCTAAAGTCTCTCAGTATGAGGGACTTGAATTTATAGACAAGCTAATGGAGCAGTTGGAGGTTACCTATTCCCTTAATCCCGATGCGTTGGAAAATGTTCCTACAGAGGGGAAACTTTTGGTTGTGGCAAATCATCCTCTCGGCGGGTTGGACGGTATGCTTGCCTTAAAAATTCTCAGTCAAGTGAGGAAAGATATCAAAGTTCTTACAAATGTTTTTGTGGCACATCTTCCAAATACCAAAGAGTTTTTCCTTCCTGTAAATACAACATACGGTTATGGAAGAATAATAGCGGCGAGCCATACCGGAATCAAACAGGCAGAGGAGCATCTAAACAACGGTGGGGCTTTGGTGGTCTTTCCTGCAGGAGAGGTCTCTGAAAATGCTGATTGGCAAGGATTTGTAGGTCGTTGGGCAAACCGCATCGAGATCAAAGTGCTCCCTATGTTTTTTGAGGGGGAGCAATCTTGGTATTACCAGTTTTTGCAAAAGATAAGTGTTAAACTTAGCGATTGGAGATTGCCGAATGAACTCTCTAAAAATAAGGGGAGAAATGTGAAAGTGCGCATCGGGAACTATATAAAACCTACGGAGTTAACCAAGTTTAAAGATGATAAAGAGACTTCTCGTTATTTCCGCAGCAGGGTTTACGCATTGGAGTCAGATGTAAATTTGGTTTTAGAGGAAGTTGCCGATGCTAAGCCGATAGCACCTGCTGTTCCAACTCAGATTCTTCTAGATGAGATAGAAAAAAATAAAGATTGTCAACTTTTCAGGGTTGGTCCATACTCTTCTTATCTGTTTGATTATGAACAAATTCCGAATATCATTAAAGAGATTGGAGTGAAACGGGAAGAGGCGTTCAGAGCAGTAGGTGAAGGGACAGGAAAGGAGATAGATTTAGACGAATACGATCTCTACTATAAACATTTGATATTGTGGGACAACGATAAAAACGATATGGTTGGTGCATATAGATTGGGAATGGGAGAAGAAATAGTTGATTCTAAGGGTGTTAAGGGGTTCTATTCAAATATGTTCTTCCGTTTTTCAGATAAATTTGCACCGGTTTTAAGAGAGAGCGTTGAACTCGGCAGGTCTTTTGTGGCCGTTGAGCATCAGAAAGATACAATGGGGCTTGTACTTTTGCTCAAAGGTCTTTTCTATACAATGATGAAGTATAAGCAGTATAAACACTTTATTGGGCCCGTTAGTATAAGTTCTTGGTATCCAATGCTATATAGAAGTGTTATGGTTTATTACCTCAAACGATATGCATCTACCCCTCAATATTCGGCAATGGTAAATCCTGCAACTCCGTTTGTTGAAGATTTTGGCAGGGTAGAGCCGGATATCTTCTTGCAGGGAAGGATGGATAATCTGGAAGGTTTTGACCGTTACCTGTATAGAGCCAGCGGTGGCAAATATCGTGTTCCTACGCTTGTTAAAAAATATCTGAAATTGGGGTCTAAAATTATAGACTATAATGTAGATCCAGATTTTAACGATTGTTTAGACTGTCTGATAATGTTGACATTCTCAGATATTCCGGTTGACGATATTGATTCTTTGTGCAAAGAGTTTGAAGATCACCGCCCAATCTATAGACGCTTCTACGGTAGCGAGTTATAGAACTGTGGCAAGGCAATTCTGCGAACCTTAAATACATAGACTTCAAACTGTTCAAAAATATTTGAATAGGATTCGCATACTCCTATTTTACAACAATTTTTGAGCTGTCAGTGTGTTTTTTGCGCTATTGCTACAAGAATTTGCGCTGGTGCTACAAAATTGCGTTATTGCAACAAAAAATTGCGCTGGTGCAACATACATTC
>CADBRQ010000012.1 GCA_902797115.1 uncultured Bacteroidia bacterium | reverse complement strand
TTCTTTTTCTGAGGCAGTTAAAGAGTATCCCGATTTAGTAAGGAAATACCTTGCTTCAGTTGTTCCTGTAGGAGATAATTTTTTTGCGGCACTTAATTCGGCTGTTTTTTCAGATGGCTCTTTCTGTTATATTCCAAAAGGGTGCAGATGTCCTATGGAATTGAGTAGTTACTTTAGGATAAATGCCTCACAGACAGGACAATTTGAAAGAACACTAATAGTTGCGGATGAGGGTTCTTATGTAAGTTATTTGGAGGGGTGTACTGCACCACGCAGAGATAAGGCACAACTTCATGCTGCGGTGGTTGAAATAGTTGTTCTTCAAGATGCGGAGGTGAAATACTCAACGGTTCAGAATTGGTACCCTGGAGATAAAGAAGGGAGGGGAGGTATTTATAATTTAGTGACCAAGAGGGGAATATGTAAGGGAAATAACTCTAAACTGTTTTGGACACAGGTGGAGACAGGAAGCGCCATTACTTGGAAATACCCCAGTACAATACTCAAGGGAGATAATTCTATAAGTGAGTTTTACAGCGTTGCAGTAACAAACAATTATCAACAAGCCGATACCGGAACAAAGATGATTCATCTGGGAAAAAATACCAGAAGCAGAATAGTAAGTAAGGGAATATCTGCCGGTTATAGCGATAATAGTTATAGAGGAATGGTTCGTATTGCCCCCGGTGCCGATGGAGCTCGCAATCACTCTCAATGCGACAGCTTGCTTCTTGGAAGCAAGTGTGGTGCTCACACTTTTCCGCATATAGAGAATGCAAATCAATACTCAACCGTTGAACACGAGGCAACGACAAGTAAAATCAGCGAGGAACAACTTTTCTATTGCCGTCAGCGCGGAATAAAACAGGAAGAGGCGGTTAGTTTAATAGTTAACGGATATGCCAGAGATGTACTGAATAAGCTCCCTATGGAGTTTGCGGTGGAGGCGCAGAAACTTTTACAGGTTTCTCTTGAGGGAAGTGTGGGATAATAAGAAGTGCATCGCGATAAAATATATTTAAAAAGAAAAAGGAGGATATAAGGTGTTAAGTAATATTGAGTTACCACAACAGGTGTGGGATGTTATAAGATTCTTTAAGACAGATAATATTGTTTTCACTTTTGCCGGTGCTGGGGTGAGCGCATTGGAGATAATTTGTACAGTTACCGGTTTGCTTTGTGTTTTTCTGGCTGTAAGAGGAAAGGTTGCAAACTTTTGGGTGGGCTATCTTTACAACATTTTGCTCTTTTTGCTCTTTTTGCAGAACAGACTGTATTCCAGTATGTTGCTTCAGCCAATAAGTTTGGCTATCAATTTCTTTGGACACTGGAGATGGACACATCCGCGTGAGGGGGAGAAAAATTCGCAGAACAGACTGAAAGTTACAGTTTACAGTAATGGTCAAAGGATTATAGTTGTTGGGGCGGTATTGATGTTTATGTTTGTATGGGGATACATTTTAAGCAGGATAGATGTTTGGTTTCCCTCTCTCTTTGGTAGAGCAAATCTTCCTTATTTTGATGCATTTATTTTGGGTACTGTGCTTATGGCTCAATATCTTTCTGCACAGAAGAAACTCGATTGCTGGGGAGCTTGGCTTGTTGCAAATACTTGCAATATAATACTTTGTGCAATGGCGGGTTTGATGCTTATGACACTCGTATATGCAGCATATTTTGTACTTGCAATTGGCGGCTTCTTTATGTGGCGTGCTCAAATGAAAAAGGAGCAGCAAAACTGAATAGAATAAAAAGTTGTGAAATAGCAGATTAGAAATCTCATGAAGATAATTTACTATGGATAATAAATTGTTGGAAATAAAGAATTTACATGTTAGTATAGATAATCGGGAAATATTAAAAGGGATAGATCTTACTATTAATAAAGGTGAGGTTCACGCTATTATGGGGAGAAATGGAAGCGGCAAGAGTACCTTGAGCGCTGTAATTGCCGGAAACGAAAATTATACTGTAACGCAGGGAAGTGTAACATTTACCTCTCCCGATGGAGTTTCTCATGACCTTTTGAAGATGTCTCCGGAAGAGAGAAGTTGGGCGGGCTTGTTTTTAGGATTTCAATATCCTATAGAGATTCCTGGAGTTACAAATGTTAACTTTATGAAGACAGCGGTTAATGAACATCGCAAACAGCGCGGATTACCTCCATTGAGTGCGGCGGAATACTTAAAGATGATGCGCGAGAAACTTTCTGTTGTTCAGATGGATACATCTTTTGCCCAACGCGGTGTAAATGTTGGTTTTTCCGGAGGAGAAAAAAAACGTAATGAGATATTTCAAATGGCAATGCTCAATCCGTCACTCGCTTTTCTCGATGAGACAGATAGTGGATTGGATGTTGATGCTTTGAGAATTGTGGCAACAGGTGTAAACAAATTAAAAACACCGGAGAATGCCTTTGTTGTTATAACTCACTACCAGAGGTTGTTGGACTATATTGTTCCCGATGTGGTTCATGTTTTGTACAAAGGTAAAATTGTTAAAACCGGCGGTAAAGAGTTGGCAGGAGAAATTGAATCAAGGGGCTACGAGGAGTTTGAATAATGAGCGACAATCACTACATAATAAAAAAATCAGAGCAGCATCCGCACATTTCTGAGTGCGATATTACCCTTGATGGAAATTTCTCTTCCGTTTTAGTTCCAGCCACAGAGGAGATCTCTTTAACACTATGGGTTGATGCCAATCAAGAGAAGGAGTGTTGTAATACAAAAGATCAAATTGAAATTGTGGTGGAGCAAGACGCATCGCTGAAGATGGTGGTTGTACAAAACGAAAACGAACAGAGCAAGCATAATACGCTATTTAACATTGAGTTAAAGAGAAATGCCAGTCTTCTTATGAGTATTTTTACTATTAATGGTAATGTAAACAATAAAATAGAAGCAATATTGACCGAAGAGGGGGCGGACTTTGAATTAAACTCTCTCTATTTAGGAGATGGTGAGAGGATAATAAACAATGATATAAATCTTTTGCACAAATCGGGCGGATGTAAGAGCAATCAGCTTTTTAAAGGAATTTTAGGAGGGAATTCAAAATCCTCTTTTATTGGAGATGTTGTGGTGGAGAGAGATGCGCAAAAAACAGAAGCGTATCAAGCAAATAAGAATTTATTGATCTCTGACAGTGCCAAGGCAATTTCAAAGCCGGAACTTATAATATATGCAGACGATGTAAAATGCTCTCATGGAAGTACTATTGGCACCTTAGGAACAGAAGAACTATTCTATATGCGCTCTCGGGGTATAACTCTTAAACAGGCGCAAATACTTCAACAGCAGGCGTTTGCTGCGGAGGTTTTAAATAAAATTGAGGATATGGATTTAAGGGAAAAGCTTACCGTCATGGTGGAGGAGTTCCTCGAGAAATAGCTTTCAACTTTCATTAACATTACCCAATCTCTGTTGCCACTTCCAGGCGGAGAGAAGGATATCTTCGAGCGGAGTGTCGGCTTTCCACTCCAATTCACGCTCAGCTTTAGAGGCGTCTGCCCACACCTGCTCTATATCGCCCTCTCTGCGAGGTGCAATTCTATATTTTAACTCAACGCCGGTAATCCGTATGAAGGTATTTACAAGTTCCAAGACAGAGGTTCCCTTGCCTGTTCCTATATTAAAGACCTCCCATTTGTCTAACTTATTTTCTATCATCTTGTTAAGGGCGGCAACATGAGCTTTTGCAAGGTCAACAACCCAAATATAATCTCTTATGCAAGAGCCATCGGGAGTGTTATAATCATCTCCAAAAACACTTAAACATTCACGAATGCCGGCTGCAGTTTGAGTTATAAATGGGACAAGGTTTTGCGGCACTCCTCGAGGAAGTTCTCCTATAAGTGCCGATGGATGTGCTCCGATAGGATTAAAATACCGCAATGCACACACTTTTAAATTGCTGTAGGCATTGCAGCAATCTTGTAAAATATACTCTGCCATTTGCTTGGTTTTACCATAAGGGGTTAATGGCATTTGTAGAGGAGAGTTCTCTTTTATTGGCAAATCTTCATCTGCCGGCTGGCCGTAAACTGTACACGATGACGAAAATACAATATTTGGATTATTGCTCCTTTTCCTCATTATAGTGATTAAGTTGAGAAGACTCTCTATGTTGTTGCGATAGTAAAGCAACGGTTTCTCTAAACTTTCATTTACTGCTTTACAGGCAGCAAAATGGATGGCACCTACAATCCCCCTATAATCACTATTTTCTGCCGATTTACTTCTGTATTTTTCAACAATTTCGTCAAATTTATTGTAATCTGTACAATCTACCTCCTCAAAGAAAAAGCACCCTTTGTTGGGGGCGGAACTTTGTTCCACTATTTTATTAATGCCTTCAAGCGCATCGGGAGAGGAGTTGTAAAAATTATCCACTCCAAGAACATCAAAACCATCTTCAATAAGTTCAACAATAGTGTGGGAGCCGATAAATCCGGCAGCCCCCGTAAGCAGAATAAGTCCCTTTGACGATTTTGCTATGTTTTTCATAAAGTATTACCGAAGGTGTTGAAAACTACAATATTTTTTTTACAATCTGCGAACAAATATACAAAAATAAAAAGCCGACACAAACAAATATGTATTGCAACGGCTTTTTAAATACTAAAACCTAAACCTACATGACATAGATGCAGGTGGTGTTTAAAATGTTGCACCCTGCGTATAATTTTTATATTTGATTAAAGAAAGTTTTCTCAATAACTAATTAAATTTTCTGTAAAAATAGGTATAAACAACCAAAATGTTTCAAAAATTGCGCTGGTGGTACAAAAAATTGCGCTGGTGATACAAAAAATTGCTCCAGTGGTACAAAAGAGTATTCTCTTCAATATATTTTTGTCGGCGAAAATGTTACTTAATTTAACAATTATGAGATACAATAAATACAGTAGAAGGCACCCCCAGACAATGAGGGACATATTACTAAAGGTGGCAGTATTTATCATCTTGATAATATTCGTCATCTTTTTTTATCTGGCAATAGAGTATTAATTTCTTTTTTTTGATTTATTTGCTCTTAAAAGCTTTGACAATGTCAGATATTTTTGCTAAATTGCGCCGCCTTGCGTACGCGAGATTTGAAAAGATTAATTTATTTTACTATGAAAGATATAAAAATCGCCGTTATTGGGTTGGGGTATGTTGGTTTGCCATTAGCCCGTCTATTTTCCACAAAGTATAAAACGATTGGTTTTGATTTAAACAAAAAGAGGGTTGATTCTTTAATGAAGGGTCACGACTCAACATTAGAGGTCTCTGATGAATTACTTAATGATGCTATTAAAAAGCATGGATTTGTTTGCACGTCAGATATTAATAAAATCAAGGGGTGCAATTTTTATATCGTAGCAGTTCCTACACCTGTTGACAAAGACAATAGGCCCGATCTCACTCCACTTGTAGCTGCGAGTACAACAGTTGGAAAGGTTATAAGCAAGGGAGACATTGTTGTTTATGAGTCTACTGTGTATCCGGGAGTTACTGAAGATGAGTGTATTCCGGTTATAGAGAGTGTAAGTGGACTAAAGTTTAATAAAGACTTTTTTGCCGGATATTCTCCGGAGAGAATAAATCCTGGTGATAAAGTTCACACAGTGGAATTGACCAAAAAAATAACAAGCGGAAGTACTCCTGCAATAGCAACCGTGATAGACAATGTATATGGGAGTGTTATTAAAGGGGGAACACACAAGGCACCAACAATAAAAGTAGCTGAGGCGGCTAAGGTTATAGAGAACTGTCAGAGAGATATTAACATAGCTTTTGTTAATGAACTCGCACACATCTTTAACCTGATGAATATTAATACACACGATGTTTTAGAGGCGGCAGGAACAAAATGGAACTTTTTAAACTTTAAGCCTGGTTTAGTTGGGGGACACTGCATAGGTGTAGATCCTTACTACCTCGCCATGTGTGCTAAAAGATATGGATACAATCCTGAGATCATATTAGCCGGAAGGCGCATGAATGACGGAATGGGCGGTTATGTTGCACGCCGAGTTGTAAAACTGATGCTCAAAAAGGGAATTAAAGTTTTAAAGAGCGAAATATTGATATTAGGTTTCACATTTAAAGAGAATTGCCCTGATGTCAGAAATTCTAAGGTTTACGATATTTTAACCACACTCAAAGGTTACAATACAAATGTAACAGTGTACGATCCATGGGCAAATCCGGATATTACACAACACGAATATGGTGTGAAAATTATCAACCACCTCCCTAAAAAGAAATATGATGCAGCAATTCTCGCGGTTGCTCACGATAAATTTAAAGACCTTAACGTAAAGTCGTTACTAAAACCAAAACATGTTGTGTTTGATGTTAAGGGTATTTTGAAGAAGAAAGATATTGACAGCAGACTTTAAGAGAAAGAGTTTTTATGAAGAATTTTGCATTAATTGGAGTTGCTGGGTACATTGCGCCCAGACACATCAAAGCTATTAAAGATACAGGAAATAATCTTGTAGTTGCTTATGATAAGTTTGACAGTGTGGGAAGGTTAGACAGTTCTTTTCCTGACGCTTGTTTTTTTACAGAGAGCGAGCAGTTTGACCGCTTTTGCTCACAACAGCAAAAAACAGAGAACCCGTTGCACTATGTCTCTATCTGTACACCAAATTATACTCACGATCCGTTTATCCGCTTCGGTTTCAGATTGGGTTGTGATGTGATTTGCGAAAAACCCCTTGTTCTAAATCCATATAACATAGATAAACTTGTTGAGTTAGAGAAAGAAACAGGACAGAAAGGGTATACTATTCTTCAATTGCGTCTTCACGATTCAATTGTTGCGCTGAAGAAAAAAATAGACGAAGGCCCAAAAGATAAAATTTACGATGTTGAACTGACATATATCACAAGTAGAGGTAAATGGTATTATACCTCTTGGAAAGGGGATGTTCATAAGAGCGGCGGAGTTGCAACCAACATCGGAGTTCACTTCTATGATATGCTTCAGTGGGTGTTTGGTCCTGTTAAAGAGAACATTGTACATGTGATGAGCCACGACAGGGTTGCCGGTTATTTGGGATTGGAAAAAGCTAGGGTCAGATATTTCTTGAGCATAAATGCAGAGAATCTTCCTGATAATGCAGTAAAAGGGGAGAAGATGACCTATCGCACCTTAAATATAAACGGAGAAGAGTTTGAATTCAGTGCAGGTTTTACAGAATTGCATACAAAAAGTTATCAAAAAATACTTGCAGGAGAAGGGTTCAGAATCTCAGAAGCTCGTAATTGCATACAAATAGTCAGCGATATAAGACACTCAACTCCAATTGGCTTAAAGGGTGATTATCACCCACTTGCAAAATTACCGCTAAGTAAGCATCCGTTCGGTTGGTAGTAATCAAAAGTTTTTAGTTATGGAACAAAAAATGCAAATGGTTGACCTGGTAGGTCAGTATCATAAAATTAAGGATGAAGTAGATAGGGCTGTTGAACAGGTTTTTGAAACAGCTGCGTTTATAAACGGACCGGCAGTCAAGAATTTTGCAAATAATTTAAGTTCTTACATCTCTGAACCAGGGGATGTGAATCTTAATGTTGTTCCTTGCGCCAACGGAACAGATGCTCTCCAAATTGCCCTTATGGCGCTGGGATTAAAACCCGGAGACGAAGTCATAGTTCCGGCATTTACCTATGTTGCCAGCGCAGAAGTTATTGGGTTATTGGGGCTTACGCCGGTTATGGTAGATGTTGACTATAATACATTCTGTGTAACAATAGAGAATATTAAAAAAGGCTATTCTCCTAAAACAAAAGCAATTATTCCGGTTCATCTTTTTGGCCAATGTTGTGACATGGAGCCAATCCTCCAATTTGCTAAAGAGAAAAATATCTTTGTTATAGAGGATAATGCTCAAGCGATTGGTGCAGTTTACACCTTCTCCGACGGAAGAAAAGCAAAAGCAGGAACTATGGGAGATATAGGATGCACATCTTTCTTCCCTTCTAAAAACTTAGGTTGTTTCGGAGATGGCGGTGCGATGTTCATTAAAGATGATGAGATTGCAGCAAGAGCTAAAATGATAGCAAATCATGGTCAGAGAATAAAATATCACCACTCTGTAATTGGCTGTAACTCAAGGTTAGATACCGTTCAAGCTGCCATATTGGATGTAAAACTGAAACATCTTGACCAATACTGCCAAGCCCGTTACGATGCTGCATCGTACTATACACAAAAGCTTAAAGAGTTGGACCCAAGTGGGAAGTTTTATGTAACCCCTTATGAGAGGGCAAATAGTACGCATGTATACCATCAGTATACTTTGAAGGTTAAAAATAATTATCGTGATGAGCTTAAAGAACACCTTGCTTCTCAGGGAGTTCCAAGTATGATTTATTATCCTCTGCCACTTCAGGAGCAAGAGGCCTTTAAACCTATAACAAGAAGTGCGGAGGAATTGAACATATCGAGAGAATTGGCATATTCGGTGTTATCTCTGCCAATTCATACAGAAATAACTACAGACATTCAAGATGTTGTGATAGGGGCTATTAAGAGTTTTTTGGATAGTCATTAGTTTTTCTAAAGCTATTGGTTATGATAGAAGTTTTAAAAGATCCTCTACATAGAATAGCTTATTCTACAGATGCAAGTGCTTATAGAGAAATTCCTTCTGGAGTGGCTTATCCTCTTAATTCTGAGGATGTTGTAAATCTTGTTAATTTTGTTGGAAGAAACAGGAGCGAGCATTCGTGTATTATTCCAAGGGCAGGTGGAACTTCAATTGCCGGACAAGTTGTTGGCAGCGGAGTAGTTGCCGATATCTCAAAACATCTTAATAAGATATTGGAAATCAACGATAAAGAGCGTTGGGCAAGAGTAGAGCCGGGTGTTGTTTTAGATGAACTTAATATAGCCCTTAAACCATTTAAGTTATTTTTCAGTCCGGAAACATCTACAAGTAATAGGTGTTGTATTGGTGGAATGTTCGGCAATAATTCATGCGGAACGCACTCTCTCGTTTATGGCAGCACAAGAGACCATATACTTGAGTCAAAGGGAGTTTTGGCGGATGGAACATTAGAACATTTTAAAGATTACACCATAGAAGAATTGGAGGGTAGATTTGGAGAGAGATTTTGGGAAAACAATTCCGACAAGAAGCAATTAATAGATAAAATTTACTCTCAACTTATAAATTTTGCTCTGAATGAGTCGGTTATAAAAATTATAGAAGAGAGTTATCCTCATAAGAAACTCAAGAGAAGAAGTTGCGGATATGCTATAGACGAGGTTATTGAAGATTTACATAACGAAAGTAAGCCATTAAAAGAGAGAAAGATAAATCTTTGTAAACTACTTGCCGGAAGCGAAGGGACGCTTGCATTTATAACGGAGATTAAAGTGAGTTTAGATCCGCTGCCACCATCTGAAGTTATGGCGTTATGTGCACATTGCAGTTCATTGGAGAAGAGTTTTTATGCAAACTTAGTGGCTCTGAAATATGCCGACACATCCGCCTCCGCATCTGTAACAGCCATAGAATTAATAGATAATACAATCCTTGAACTTAGCAAGAATAATGTTGAGCAACAGAAGAACAGATTTTTTGTAAAAGGTAATCCCAATGCGATTTTAATCATAGAGATAAAAGGAGAGACAATAGAATCTGCGGAGAGCCTTGCAAAAGAGATAGAAAATGATTTAATGAATACCAAAGAATCTCGCTGTGATAATGAGAATTTGGTTTATGATTGTTCAAGGGTGTATGGTTCTGACATCCAGAAGATTTGGAGTTTAAGAAAAGCAGGGTTAGGCCTTCTTGGCGGAATGAAGGGCGATGCGAAACCAATCGGAGTTATTGAAGATACAGCAGTATATCCGGAGTATCTTCCCGATTATATGAGAGATTTCAGACAAATGCTCTCAAATTTAGGTTTGAGTTGTGTATATTATTCTCATATCTCTACGGGAGAACTTCATTTAAGGCCAATTCTTAATATAAAGAAAAACTCTGACAGAGAGCTTTTTAGAAAGGTTGCAGAAGAGACGGCAAAACTTGTCAAAAAATATAAAGGAAGTTTAAGCGGTGAGCATGGAGATGGTAGATTAAGGGGCGAGTTTATTCCGCTTATGTATGGTGAACAGGCCTATGCTTTAATGCGTGATGTGAAAAAATGCTGGGACAAGGAAGGAATCTTCAATGTTGGAAAAATTGTAGATACTCCCCCAATGGATACTCATCTCAGATTTGAGGTTAATCAACAATATGCAATTGAAAAAGAGTTAGATAGCCCGAATACATATTTTAACTGGAAGGGAGATTTTGATGATTGTAAAATTGTTGGAGCAACAGGAGCATCGTGTCAGATTCATGCTCTGATGTGCTCTATTGAACAGTGTAATGGAGCCGGAGATTGTAGGAAATCAAATTTAATAGGGGGAACACTTTGTCCTGCATATAAAGTTTCAAAAGACGAGACAAAAACAACCCGCGCACGAGCCAATATTTTAAGGGAGATTCTTACCCGCGGATGGAACAGCGAAGTTTTTAAAGGGGATGCGGAGAAAGGTAGTATCTTTAGTAACAAAGAGTTAAAAGATGTTCTCTATTCGTGTCTTGCGTGCAAGGGGTGTAAAAGCGAGTGTCCATCTAATGTTGATATGACAAAACTTCGTGCAGAAATTTTGCAGCATATCTACGATAAGACCGGTACACCATTCAGAACAAAGATGGTGGCCAATCTTTCTAAATTTGAAAATTTAGGTGGATACATTTCACATCTTTATAACTTTTTCGCATCGTGGAAACCGAGTGCAAATATTATTAAAAATCTAATAGGTTTTTCTAAAGAAAGGGCAATCCCGCGTATTGCTCCAAAGAGCTTAAAATCTCTGATTAACAAAGAGATAAAAGAACTTTCAAAAGATACGGAATGGCAAAACAACAGCAAGGTTGTCTATTTGTTCGCCGATGAGTTCACAAATCATCAAGAGCCGGAACTTGGTTTAAAATTCTTTAAACTTCTCACCTCCTTGGGGTATAAGGTTATAATACCAACTCATTTTGAGAGCGGTCGTGCTGCTATTTCAAAAGGGTGTTTGAGATTAGCAAAACGCATCGCGATAAAAAACTTTAATTTATTGAAAGACATTGTAACAGAAAATACTCCGCTTGTTGGGATAGAGCCATCTTGTATTCTCTCATTCAGAGATGAATATCCTAATTTAGTAGATGCGGCAGATAGGGAGGAAGCTAAAGAATTGGCTAAGAGCTGTTTACTCTTCGACGAATTCTTGTTGAGGGAACTTGAAAATGGAAATATATCTCGTAGTCAATTCAAAGATAAAGAGTTAGAAATTTGGTTGCACGGTCATTGCCATCAAAAAGCATTGATTGGTATAGAAAAAACAACCGCTGTTTTGGAAAAACTAACCAATGCAAAGGTTAATAAAATTCCAAGCGGATGCTGTGGTATGGCGGGTTCTTTCGGATATGAGAAGGAGCATTATAAAACATCTTTAGAGATAGGAGAGATGGTGCTGTTTCCTGCTGTGAGAGAGGCGGTTAAAAGGCATAATCAAAATAGGTCTCTGTCCGGTAAAGAAGATATTTGTCCAATGTTTATCGTTGCCCCGGGAACATCGTGCAGACATCAGATTTTTGATGGAACGGGCTATAGGGCTGTGCATCCGATAGAGATATTATATGAGTGGAATAAAAAGGATGGAAAAAGAGAGTGTATATAAGTTGCTTTTCAAACTCTTGAGAGTTGGATTGGGGTTAGAACAATTTTCTCCCACAGAGGTGGAGGTAATTTCCCAAACATCTCAACAAGTTTGGAGTCGGGTGTTTAGCATAAGCCAAATGCACGGAATTAGCGCACTATGTTATGATGCCATTAAAGAACTCTGGCAAGAGTTGAAGGTTCCAAAAATGTTGTTTATACAATGGACATTTTCTACAGAAAATATAGAAAAGCAATACAATAAACGTATTTCGGCAAGAACGAAACTTTATGAAATTTTAGAAAACGGAGGATTGAGGTTTTTAGAGATGAAGGGGGAGGCGCTGGCGCAATATTACCCCAATCCCACACACAGAGTTTGTACCGACATAGATATATATTTGGGTGATAACTACAACGAAGGTTTAAAGATATTTGATTTAAACAAAGTGGTTTATAAAAAAGATTCACCTCGTCATGATCATGTTTTTATAAATGGAATAATTGTAGAAAATCACCTTGTGCTAAGTGAGTTTAGGATAAGAAAAAGCGATATTGAGATAGAACGAATTCTTCAGGAGCAGGCAAGAATATCTTTAGGGAGCGACACAGAACCCGGAGGAGTATATCCTACAGATGATTTTAATGCCATTTTTTTACCATGGCACTCTTCTGCCCATTTTATGTTTGAAAATATACCATTAAAGCAAATTGTTGATTGGGCAATTTTTTTAATGAAAAGAGGAAGGTTTATAGAGGAAACTCTCTACAGAAAATGCGCGCAATATTCAAGTGGTCGTGTTGCAGACATAATAACCGTAATTGCAATTAAACAAATGGGGTTCGAT
>CADBRQ010000011.1 GCA_902797115.1 uncultured Bacteroidia bacterium | reverse complement strand
TTTGAACCACGACGAAGACTCGTCGAAATAACTATTACTCGTTTCATATTCTATCTGACTATCTTTCTGCCATTCTTGATGATAATTCCTTTATGTCCCGTCTGTGCGATAGTACCTTGGAGCGTGTAGGATTTTGACTGACTTTCACCAGCTCTAACCTGACTAATGCCCGTAGCGTTGTTCAACGACAGCATTACACTGATGTTGCTCTCGCCGGCATGGAGAAATGTTCTGAGTTCGTTCTCCAAGAGCCCGTCGATATGCCCCAAGCGGGTGTAGCTCCATGAATTCGTACCGTAGAACATGCAGATGTTGCTGCCGTTGTAAAGTACGATGTCGCCAGGCTGTGCATTGACTTGCTCATTGCTTGTTGGCAACGAGAAGCCCAGTGCTCCCCAGATCTCAAAACCGCCACTAGAGTTCAACGTCACCGTAACGGGTGCCGACTGTAGTTTTGCTACTAGTGTCTGCGTAGCACTGTTATCAACCAGCGTTGCGGTCTTGGTCACACCATCGATAGTTATAAACATTTTCTGTGTCATCGTCTGTGCTATAACTTTGTTTTCTTCACTTGAACAACAGGCAAACAGCACCGCTGCCAGTAGCATCATAATCTGTCTCATACCGTCTGTCATTTTTAATTGTTTGAATCTGTGTGCAAAGGTATGGACTTTATTTTATACACACGTTATACAGATTTTGGAAAGAATTACCAATATTGCGGTTTCAGAAGCAAAAAAATGGCACATTTTATTAAAAAAAGAACTTTTTAGTCATTCTATATAACACTTTTGCCGTTCATAGGAAAAAAGACTAATCAAGCAAGGCCAGTTTTTGCATCTGTCTAACTGAAATTGTGGTCTATGACCACAGTCACATCTTCATTAGGGATTATGGTTTTTAACTCATTTACAAGAGTTTCTTGAAGCAATCTTTCATCTTTGACAGAAATCTCCGGAACCACTTCTACAGATACCCTGTGCTCATTTTCAAAATAGTAAAAGCCGTGAACTTGAACAATATCCTTATGTTGAGATAAAGTTTGCATCACTTTATTTTGCAACTCCTTACGCCTGTTCTCTCCGGTTGCTACAGCATAAACTCCAACTGTCAATACTATTCTATGCTTTTTATACATCTGTTCCGATATTTGCCTGGTAAGTCCGTGTATCTGATATGCGTCCATGGTATCGTAAACATTTATGTGCAAAGAACCTATCAACACATTAGGTCCATAATTATGAATAATAATATCAAAAACACCATGCACTCCATCAAATGACATCACCTCGTTTTTAATCTCACTAACAAATTCTTTGGAGATTCTGCTGCCAAGCAACTCATTTATAGGGGAGAATAACATTTCTATACCCGCTTTAATGATAATGAGAGAGATTAATGCACCAAGTATTCCATCCAAAGAGATATTCCAAAGTAACATTATAACAGCAGAAATAAGTGTAGCAAAGGTAATTAGAGCATCAAATAACGCATCTGCTCCAGAAGCAAAAAGAGCATCACTCTTCAATTCTTTACCTTTTTTCTTGACGTAACTTCCAAGAAACAGTTTAACAAAAATAGCAACTACAATAACTATAAGAGTAGCAGTTGTATAATCGGGATCCGATGGATGAAATATTTTTTTCACAGACTCAATAAGGGAAGTTACACCGGCCGATAATACAATAATTGCAATAATTACAGCACTAAAATACTCAATCCTGCCATATCCGAACGGATGCTTTCTATCTGCCGGGCGCTCAGATAGTTTGGTCCCAACAATAGTAATAACACTCGAAAGCGCATCGCTGAGATTATTGACTGCATCCATAATAATAGCCACAGAATTGGCCAACAATCCGACCAACGCCTTAAATGCAGCAAGTATAACATTAGTGACAATACCAATTACACTTGTCTTAATAATACTATTTGAGCGAATATCTGCGGACATCTTATATAAAGTAGTTAGAATTAATTACTTACAAGCTTTAGGAGTCCAGTTTTTAAAGAACCTGATAACTTTAGCCCTATTGTAGCCATCCCCTTCCTCCAGGAAACTTGAATCTTGAATATGAACAACCGTACCCTCCTCATTCAGAACAACAAAAACCGGATAACCAAACCTTCCGGGATTATTCAGACGTGCCATCATTGCAGAGGTTATAGCTTTTTTCTCCTCAGAAAGTTTAGCGTTTGGTCTGTAATTCACATGTATATAAACAAAATTCTCGGCGATAAGTTTTGCAATCTCTTCATCTTTAGTAATATAATCGGCAAATTTCAAGCACCAAGGACACCAGTTACCTCCAACCTGGCAAATAACATATTTCCCCTCCTCTTTTGCTTTAACAAGTGCCTGGTCTATCTGCTCCATTTGATTCAAATTCTCATCATAAACTCTCTTTAGACCTGCTTTATTCTCTGTGGCTGAGCCGGTTTGCGCAACAGTAAATGCACATGAGACAAATAGTGCTACCGCTATCAATAATAATCTTTTCATAATCCTCATTATTTTAAAACAAATATAACAATTAAATCAGAAGTTTTTCCTTACAATGTCCATGTAAAATTATGTGGTGATTCCCGATAGGATTTGTTAAAAAGTATTTTGCAGCATTAGGGTTAGTTAAGCGTATAAGCTGCTGAGTTCTACACAAATCGGGAGAAGAACCATTTTCCAATAGAATCCCCTGCTCAATAAAACAGCGGCTAAAATCTCCACTCACTTTAAAAATTGTAACCTCCCCATTTTTCATAAATCCCCTTATTGCTACCCCTATTCCCGATTCGAAATGGCTGTCGAGTTGGTAACTATCTACCATTGAAACAGGTATGGTGCAATGAGCAAACATAACTTCCCCTTTGGATAGATCCACATAAGAAGGATTTGCCTGAAAACCACTTACTCCCAATAGCTTACGAGCAACCAGCATCGAAAGGGCCGTTGGTATATCTCCTTCGCACCCTGCAATATACCCCTCAGAATTAAGTTTGGAAAGGGCTATGCATCCAGTATTTTTAACACTTGTGAGCAAGTCGAAACATCTTACAGTAACACCGTCAAATCCCTTCTCCACAATCATTTGCTTGAGAGCCGCATAAATTTTTGCCGCCCCTTCAAAAGAGTTTTTAACAGCATTAACATTTTTGCAATTAGATGTGAAAGAACCACTTTTAAGCTCTTCAACCACCTCCTCATAATCTTTAACTATCTCAACTCTCTTCAAAAGTTCCTCCATAGGAACATCTATTAATTCCGCCCCAAAATTCTCTTTCACAACATTATAATTTACATTGCTGGATATTAGCCAGTTAGAAGGTTTTCCAATAACTCCTAAACGAGAACCGCACAATTTTGAGCGAAATTTATCACAATCAAAGATGCAATTTTCTGTTGCAAGTGCTGAAGTAGTTTCTGTTGCTGAATGAGTCTCCTCAAGGCAAATCTCTGAAATTCTATTACATACACTCTCAGAATCTCCATGAATTATCTCACCCTTTATTCCATTTTGATTCAAATATGAAAGAATCTCCATCGATGCGGCTAATGAGTTGTTTTTATTCCAAGTCAAAAGATAAATCGGAGTTTTACTCTTTTTAATCTGCTGAAGCTTAGAGAGAAATAGTTCTTCCGTTCCACCTGTTCTTATGAAAATAATTCTCAAATCAGATTCTGCAGAATCTCCAAAATCGTTAAAATCCTCACCCTTAGGAGTATAATCAATTCCCAATGAGTCCAGAAAAATTTTACTCTGCGATTCGATTGAGAATGTATCGTGAAGTGGAGAAGTAATTGTATAAATAAAAATCTTTCTCATAGCAAAAATAGAGTTTGGCGCAATTTAAAAATAATTACTAAATTTGAGAAAATTATTAACCTAAAACATATAACAGTATGGCTTCTATTGTCGATTTCATTTCTCAGCAGGTTCAATCTGCAGCAGGAGGAATAGAGATTCCTTCAAACATTAAAGGTCAAGTACTCAATGGTCTGTCAGACTCTGTATTAGGAAGTCTGAAACAAACAGCTGCAAGCGGTGCAAGCGGAATCAACCAAATTAAAGAGTTGCTTTCAGGAAAAGCAAATGCTGCAACCAGTCCTATCACAGCATTAGCAGGTAATTTATTTGCTAAGAATGTTGCAAACAAATTGGGCTTGGGAGCTTTGGGAGGAACTATTTCTAATCTTATTCCTTCTATCATGGGTAATCTCTCCGGCTTTATCTCAGATAAAGATGGCGATGGTGATGTTGATTTTAACGATATACTTATCTCTCTTACAGGAGGTTCTGGCAGTGGAATCTTAGGGGCTGCAAAAGGTCTGCTCGGAGGTTTGTTCGGAAAGAAACAGTAAATGAACATTGCAATCATAGGTGGCGGCGCTGCGGGGGTCTTCTGCTCAATCCAGCTCAAGACATTTCTTCCCCAAAGCGCCGTAACTATTTATGAAGCAGGAAATAAACCCCTTGCCAAGGTTGCCATAACAGGTGGAGGCAGATGCAATCTTACGAATTCTTTCAAAAACATCTCAAATTTAAAAAATGCCTATCCTCGTGGTGAACAGTTAATTAAGCGAGCTTTTAAAACTTTTTCTCCGCAACAGACCTATAACTATTTTGAAAAAGAGCTTGGTGTATCATTAGTTACACAGGAAGATGAGTGTGTCTTTCCTCGTTCGCAGAATGCAATGGAAATTGTTAACGCTCTCATCAACAAAGCAATGAGTTTAGGGGTACAGATAGAGACTAATCACAGAGTTTCCTCTGTTCAACTCGCTGGCGGCAATGGTAAGATAACCGAAAGCAAACACAATTCCCACAAATATCTAATATCATTCCATAGTTCACATAAAGATAGAAAAATCAACTCTGTCTCAGCAGATTACGTTATCGTTACAACTGGTGGAGCACCAAAAACGGAGTTTCTCAACTTTCTTAAAGAACTTGATATTAAAATAATCCCATCTACCCCTTCACTTTTTACTCTTAATCTTAACGAGAGTAACCCCTTTTCATCTTTGCAAGGTATTGTTGTTAAAAATGTAACTCTCTCTATACCTGGGACAAATTTTAAATCTCACGATACATTACTCATTACTCATTGGGGAATAAGTGGTCCCGCAACGCTTAAATTATCATCATACGCAAGCCGTTATCTTGCAGAGAATCAATATAATGCCCCACTTCAAATCAGATGGATGGAGGAAAAACAAATAGAAGAGTTCATAAGTTATAATATTCTCCACTCCCCTTCCAGACAGATACAAAACACTCATCCACAGAGTATTCCAAAGCGGCTTTGGAGCTATATTCTAAGCAACGCATCGCTGAGAGAAGAGATTACTTGGAAAGAGATAAAAAAGAAGGGGGTGAACAAACTTGTTCAAATTATATTGAATGACTCTTACAGAATATCTTCCAAAGGAGAATACAAAGAAGAGTTTGTTACATGTGGAGGCGTTTCACTTTCAGAAATAGACCTATATACCTTGGAATCAAAGCGTTACAAAGGAGTATATTTTGCAGGAGAAGTTCTCGATGTTGATGCTATTACCGGAGGTTTCAATCTTCAGGCGGCGTGGAGTTGCGCCTATTCGGTTGCAGCTGCAATTCACAAAAGTTTCTATTCGTGTACAACTCAATAAGGCGTTCGTACACAGCAACAATAAAAAAGAACGCCCGAGCCACAAACTCCTGACGTTCTTTCTCAAATAGTATTTAAAATAATTATTCCTCAACAGAAAATGCCTCTTTATCTGCACCGCAAATAGGACAAACCCAGTCTTGAGGAAGATCTTCGAATGCAGTTCCGGCAGCTATACCATTATCCGGATCTCCAACTGCAGGATCGTAAACATAACCACAAGGGTCACAAACATACTTTTTCATAATTTATTATAATTTAATCAGTTAGTAACTTAAAATAATATCTGTTATCTGTGTTTTGCTTGTTATAATATATCTTTAAAACAATCTAAAATCATCGCGATGCACAACAAGAACAATGCCCAAATAATATTTATTTCTATACAAATTTAGAAAATAATTCTGAAGAAATAACACTACAAATCTCCTCCAAATAGCGTTGGTCTATAGTATCGAAATCTGCCCGTGCATCACTATCTATATCTAAAACCCCAACAACCTCACCTTCTGCATTATGTAAAGGAACAACTATTTCGCTTTCAGATAGAGAACTGCACGCAATATGCCCTGGAAACAGATGTACATCTTCAACAACATAACTCTTATTATCTCTCCACGCAGCACCGCAAACTCCTTTACCATAGCCTATTGTATAACATGCCACAGGTCCCTGAAATGGCCCTAACTTCAACTCTTTTCCTCCCGATGCGCTCTTCCCAACCAAATAAAAGCCCACCCAGAAGAACCCCGTTCTCTCTTTAATCAAAGCTGTAACATTGGCGAGATTGCTGACTAATTCAAATTCCTTTGAAACTAAAGCTTTAATCTCCTGCAGCAATTGTTCATATCTCTCTCTTTTGTCCATACGCAAAATAGTTTGATGAGATAAAGTTATAAATAAATCCCATGGTTTACATTCCATGGGATTTAAATTATGAAATATCTTCTGTTTTACGACTAATCGATATTAATCTCAATACTCCTTAGATAAAGAGCTTTAGCTGCATTATTAGTCATAGTGATAACTATGTTACCTGAAGAATTACCTGTGAATACATAAGTAGCAGGAGTTGATGTAGTGTTCAATTTAACCGAAGTGTTACCTCCACATTCAAAATCAGCACTACCAACTTTTACAGAAAGGTCTGCATTACCGCTCGAAGCTGTATTCGCCCCAATTTTTATCTTGGTTACATTGCCGGTAAAGCCACTTGTACTGATTACGAATTGATCACATTTATTTGTTGCAGATCCTGTTCCAATCTGAACACCTCTGCCATTGCTGCTATCCCAAAGTATTCTCTTATTAGTACTTGGCCAAGAATAAGTTGGGGTCCATGTTATGGCAGATGAAGTAGAAGACATTGTACCCACAGTAACCGAAGCAAGAGGGCTGTTATCCTCTCCGAGATCTCCCTTTGCAAGAGTCCAAGTATAGGTAACAAGTGAACCGCTTGAAACTGTACAAACTTTAGTGACGATATTACTACTCTCCTTATGAGGAGCTCCTGCAAATGCTTTTACTGTTGTTGTACTTGCGATTATAAATGGATCTGTATATTCCAAAGTACCAGGCAGAGGACTTCCTCCTGCGTCTAATCCAGGATCGCTACCATCAATAGAATAGCCGATTTTAGCGCTAGGATCTTCGCAAGTTATAGTAACAGTTCTAGTTGCAGCATTATAAGATATTACAGGATCTGCTGTGTACTCAGTTAGCAGTTTAGAACCGCTGCCTGAGCCATTACGTTTATAAAGAACAACATCTAATTGAGAAGAGGTTGAAGCGTAACAAGAAAATACAGAACTGCTGTTATTGTACTTTAATGTATTTCTTGTATTAGTACCTTTTGCCACAAGAACTGCTGTTCCGTCAGCTGAAAGCGTTAATCCGAATGAAGCATTATCGTCAACTGTAGTAGAAGATCTCATATAGTTAGCGGTAGAACTTGCAGCATATATGTAATTGTCTGCCAAAGAACCGTTAAGACATTTGAAAGCAATAGTATTTGCCACTGTACCTGCCTCAAGAACAAATACTTGAGCACCTGCATCCTGAGGAGACTTAATGGTAGAAGGTGTTGTACTCTCTTTAGTGATTCCTACAGCTGCTCTATTGTTAGCGTTTTGAACTGTTCCTAATGCAGAATTGTAATCTCTTGCAACAATAATCACTTCAGAATCTTCGAGCAATTCGTCTGTACTTGTAACCAAAGTGTAAATATCCTCGCTTGCAGGAACAATACCAGACATATCGAGATTAAATGAAGCAACCTTTCCCGATTGGAAATTACCTTTACCGGCAGGGAATGTAATGTTTTTAACATATTTACCGGCATCTGTATTAACACTCACTTTCAGAGTTTTACCCTCCAGATTAACAGGAGCGCAAGAGAACCAGAATACTTTGTCATAGTTTGAGTCAGAATCATGATACAGATCTGGCAAATGGAGAGTCATTATATTGCTTGTTGAATTAGCAACTAAATCTCCCTCATGTTGAGTACCATTATCCTCAACATAGAAATAATACCTCCCAGCGAATGGTTCAGCAGACTCAATGTTAATAGAGGAAATTCTAACTGTCTCTGGGAAATTTTTAAGTTGGAATCTGCCGTATGCAGCCAAGTGAATGAAAGTTACATCAACTTTATCTGGGAAAGTTGTCAAAGCAGAAGATTTTGCAACCATAATGTGAGCCGCCTCGTCAACAGATTTTTGTGATGGAGTTTGAGCAGACGGAAACTCTACGGTTACACTTTTGTAAGTGCTGCTCACTCCCAAACAAGCCGAAGCAGGACTCATGAGATAAAATTTATAACTACCGCTTCCATCATCTGTCAACGTTACATCAAAACTTGCTGAAGTACCACCGGTAAGAGGCTTAACGGTTGCTTCCTTTTTAGATGCTAAATTTAACGAAGCAGCAACTTTATTGACATTAGTCCATATAGTAGGATACTTACCTGAACCATCCTTGTCGCCAAAGTATGACTTTGTAGAAACATTTGGCAATGCGTTAAAAGTGACTTTCTTTTCCAAAGAAACATCAGAACCTTTTTGCTGCTCAGCTAAAGGAGAATCTTTACTACATCCCATAAGTGCAACTGCAGCTACTGCAATCACACAGAATACATTAAATAACTTTTTCATAATCAATTCTCCCATTTTTTTACAAATCACCCCAGTCTTCTTCATCGACAGGGTCAACCGGATTTACAGCTGTTATGAAAGAACCCACCAATACGGGCATCATAGCAACATCGAGCATTTTGCACTTAGGTGCTTTATACTCTTTAGTTAAATAATTTAGTTTAAACATTGTTTTATTTGAATTTTAAAGTTCTCATAAGGACGCCCAAAATTACAATATTTTCCTCAAATGAAAGAAAGAAAACTTAATAATTTCTTGAATGACTCTGCCCTATACAAATTTCCATGTTCATATTCAGTTGTAGACTCAAATCGCCATGGCGCATAAAATGGGATATATACGGCATTAGCCCCTATTTTCAATACCGGGTCTATATCAGATTTAAAAGAGTTGCCAATCATCAGAAAATCTGTCGGAACAACCCCAAATTCATTAAGCAGCCGTCTGTAATCCTCCTCTTTCTTGTCTGTATAAACCCTGTAATCATCAAAATAACGAAGTAACCCGCTTCTGAAGATTTTAAGTTCCTGCTCTTTAGAATCTCCTTTAGTAAAAATAATCATGCGAGGTCTTGAGGGAAAGAGAGAAGAATCGTTCAAAAGAGCGTTAACTTTTTCGAGAGTCTCCTCTACTCCGTCAAGAGGAGTTGCCGGAATATCTACAAGGGACTTCCCCCACTCTATAATCTGCTTAAGTTCAGATGATTTTACTCTCCCCTCTGAAACATCTATAGCATTTTCAACTAAAGAAATAATAAAGGCCTTGGAACCATAACCGAGTTTGTGCATATTTGCACACTCTCGTTTAAAAAATTCAGAATCAATAACTTCATACGGAGCATAATGTTCCAGGAAGTGGCAGTATTTCTCTTCAATTTCGTCAAAAAAGGGCTGAGTCTCCCATAATGTGTCATCCGCATCAACAGCAATCAAGCGTATTTTACTGATATCCAGCATTATGGTTTAGCGATTCTATTGCTTATTCCACATCTCTTTTATGCAACCAATTGAGCTCAATACACTTGAAGCATCGTATGGAAGATAGATTGTCTTATTATCCTTTCCGCTCACCATATCTTTTAAGGTCGCGATATATTTATCTGCAAGCATATAGTTTGCAGGGTCCATTTTTGTATCCTTTACTGCCTCGGCAACTCTTGCAATTGCCTCTGCCTCTGCCTTTGCCTGAAGGATTTTTGCCTCTGCAACTCCCTGAGCCTGAAGTATTCTTGTCTGTTTCTCCGCCTCTGCCTTGTTGATTTGAGCTGCTTTCAAACCTTCAGACTCCAAGATAGCTTTCTCTTTGTCTCCGCTTGCTTTAAGTACTTTAGCACGTCTTTCACGCTCTGCCTGCATCTGCTGCTCCATCGCATCGCGAACACTGCTTGGCGGAGTAATATCCTGAAGCTCAACTCTGTTCACTTTTACTCCCCATTTATTTGTTGCCTCATCCAACACCACTCTCAGTTTAGAGTTAATCGTATCGCGAGAAGTAAGTGTCTGGTCTAATTCAAGTTCACCAATCACATTTCTCAAAGTTGTTTGAGTAAGTTTTTCAATTGCATAAGGAAGATTGTCAATTTCATAAACACTCTTGACAGGGTCTGTAATCTGGAAATACAACAAAGCATTAATTGTGGTTGTAACATTATCCTTTGTAATTACCTGCTGCTTAGGAAAATCAAAAACCTGCTCCCTTAAATCTATAGAATCGCTCTGACGCATATAAACCCTTGTCACCCCATCATATCCCTCACGCACATAACGAACATATACCTTACGAGGTTTGTCTATTATAGGCCAAACTATATTCACTCCCGATGGAAGTGTTGAATGATATTTACCAAGTCTTTCAACTATCTTGGTTTCTGATTGTTGAATAATCTTTATACCGCTTAGGATAAATAGTATCACAATGAGGATTACTATTCCTAAAATGATTGTGGTTGGTGTTAACATAATTAAAAATTGTTATTTAGTTGTTGATTTAA
>CADBRQ010000010.1 GCA_902797115.1 uncultured Bacteroidia bacterium | reverse complement strand
CTAAAAAATATAACAACTCTGTTATATTTTGAGAAATTTTATTAACTTTGTACGATTGGTGTCTTGCAGGGGTGTTTCTTTTAGAATCTATATAATAATTAATAAATACGTTTGAATATGAATAAACAAATTTCTTTGGAGCAAGCCGTTGGAATGATTAAAGACGGTATGACCATTATGGTTGGAGGTTTTCTTGCTGCCGGTTCACCGCTGGATATTTTGGAAGCCCTTGCCGCAACTGATGTTAAAGATTTAACTCTTATCTCAAACGACACTGCATATCAAGGTGTTGGTATTGGCAATCTTATTGGAGCACATAAGATTAAGAAGCTTTATGTTTCCCATATCGGGACAAATCCGGACACCGCAGCTCAAATGAATGCCGGTGAGTTAGAGATAGAGTTTTGCCCTCAAGGTACTCTTGCCGAGAGAGTCAGATGTGGTGGAGCAGGGCTTGGAGGAGTGCTTACCCAAACAGGAATGGGAACCGTTATCGCTGAGGGAAAACAAACAGTTGAGGTTGATGGAAAAACATATCTTTTAGAGAAACCTCTTCATGCAGATATTGCTCTTATTGGGGCAACGGTTGCCGATGAGAAAGGTAATTGTGTTTTTGTAGGTACATCTCAAAACTTCAACCCTCTGATGGCTACAGCTGCAGATGTTGTTATTGTTGAGGCAGAAAAGATTGTCCCTGCGGGTGAGATTGCACCGGAAAATGTTAAAACACCTCATCTGTTCGTAGATTATATCTATCAGTCAACCAATAAATTACAAAAAGTAAGGGAGTAATGGCAATGAAATCACTTATCAGAGTTAGAATGGGGGGCGAAGATGCTCACTATGGTGGAGGTTTAGTAGATGGTGCTCACATGCTTAAGCTTTTCGGCGATGTGGCCACAGAACTTCTTATTTTGAATGACGGAGATGAAGGGTTGTTCAAGGCTTATGACAATGTTGAATTTATAGCTCCTGTATATGCCGGAGATTATATTGAGGCAACAGGAGAGATTACTCACATTGGTAATACTTCGAGGAAAATGGTCTTTGAGGCAAAGAAAGTCATTGCTCCAAGGCCGGATATTAGCGATTCTGCTGCAGACGTTTTAGCTGAACCAATTGTAGTGTGCAGGGCATCAGGTACTTGCGTAGTCCCTCTTAAATGTCAGAGAAATAAAAAATAGCGTATGGATAAACTGATAATTACAGCCGCAATTTGCGGAGCGGAGGTTACTAAAGAGCAGAATCCTGCAGTTCCTTATACAGTTGAAGAGATTGTAAGAGAGGCAAAAAGTGCGGTTGATGCCGGTGCCGCTATAGTTCACTTGCATGTTCGTTGGGACGACGGAACACCTACTCAGGACCGTAACCGTTTTCAAGAGTGTGAGGAGGCAATCTTAAAGGTTTGCCCGAATGTAATCCTTATTCCTTCTACGGGCGGTGCTGTTGGGATGTCTCCGGAGGAAAGATTGCAATCTACAGATACAGACCCTATTCCAGAAATGGCAACATTGGATTGCGGTACATGTAACTTTGGTGACGAGATATTTGACAATACGATGCCTACCATGCGTGCTTTTGGCAAACGTATGATTGAGCGTGGAATTAAGCCGGAGTATGAGTGTTTTGAAATGGGGCATTTAGATACAATTCTGAATATGGTCAGAAAAGGAGAGGCTCCGGGGGCACCTATGCAGTTCAATTTTGTGTTAGGCGTTCCGGGGTGTACCCCTGCTACAGTTGCAAATCTCTGCTGGCTTGTAAATGGAGTCCCTGCCGGAAATACTTGGACAGTTACAGGAGTTGGGCGTCACGCTTTTCCTATGGCTGCTGCTGCAATAGCAATGGGGGGAAATGTACGAGTTGGTTTCGAGGATAATCTATATCTCTCAAGAGGTGTGCTTGCCCCTTCTAATGGTGCTCTGGTAGAGAAAGTTGTACGTTTGGCAAATGAACTTGGCAGGCCAATAGCAAACAGCGATGAGGCACGTGAGATTCTTGGTTTAAAGCCTAAGGCTTAACTTTGAATTGAGGGCACGAATCGCTGAGAAAGACATTAAGTAATATACAATTAGACGATTAAAAGATTAAAAATTAAAAAAATATCAGATTTATGAAGAAAGGAAATAAATACGGAACCCATAGGGTTATTGAGCCGGTTGGCGTGCTTCCGCAGCCTGCTAACAAATTGGACAACAATATGGATGAGATCTACGACAATGAGATTCTTATAGATGTTCAGACACTTAATATAGATTCAGCATCTTTTACAGACATTCATAACTATGCAAAATCTCAAGCAAAAGATCCGAATAATGAGGCAGAAGTTATGGAAGAGATTAAGAAAGAGATGCTTTTGAATGTTGAACTTCAAGGAAAGCATCGTAATCGCAGGACAGGTTCTGGCGGTATGTTGCTTGGTACTGTTGAGAAGATAGGTGATGCCTTGAAAGGCAAGATAGATCTCAAGGAGGGGGACCGTATTGCAACTTTGGTCTCTTTGTCTTTAACTCCACTTCGTATAGATGAGATTTTGAATATAAAAGCAGATGTGGATCAGGTAGATATTAAAGGAAAGGCAATTTTGTTTGAAAGCGGTATTTATGCCAAAATTCCGAATGATATGCCGGAGAAGCTGGCTCTGAGCGCTTTAGATGTTGCCGGAGCTCCTGCTCAAACTGCAAAGCTTTGCCAATGCGGTCAGACTGTGGTTATTATGGGTGCCGGAGGAAAGAGCGGAATGCTCTGCTGCTATGAAGCAAAGAAGAGAGTTGGTGTTACAGGAAAGGTTATCGGTCTTGCCAACAGTCCTAAATCTACTGCAAGAATTAAGGAGCTTGGTTTCTGTGATGTTGTTGAGAGTGTGGCAGGTATGACTCCTATTCAAGTTCACGATTTGGTTAGCAACCTCACAGACGGCAAGATGGCAGATGTAACTATTAACTGTGTGAATGTACCTGACTGTGAGATGACTGCAGTTCTTTGTACTAAAGATGATGGTATTGTCTATTTCTTTTCGATGGCTACAAGCTTTACAAAAGCTGCTTTAGGAGCAGAGGGAATAGGTGCTGATGTGAATATGATAATCGGCAATGGCTACACAAAAGGGCACGCAGAGATTACTCTACAAGAACTTCGTGAATGTGAGAAACTTAGGAAGATCTTTGAAGAGTTGTATGCTTAGCCATATATAATTATATATGAAATAGATTTGAATTATGTCAATCTCAAGAAGAAAAAAATTGTTTCCCGATGTCACTGATGCTCAATGGAATGATTGGAAGTGGCAGGTGAGAAACCGTATCGAGACCTTGGATGACCTTAAAAAATATATTAAGCTCTCCAAGGAGGAGGAAGAGGGTATTCGTCAATCCCTCAAGACATTGCGAATGGCAATCACTCCTTACTACCTCTCGCTGATAGATCCTAAGAATCCGGATGATCCTGTAAGACAGCAGTGTATTCCCACAATCAGGGAGACGCATCAGGCGAGTGCAGATTTGCTCGATCCTCTGCATGAAGATACAGATTCGCCTGTTCCTGGCTTGACACACCGCTATCCGGACAGAGTTCTTTTGCTTATAACAGACATGTGCTCAATGTATTGCAGACATTGCACCCGCAGAAGATTTGCAGGTCAGAAAGATGGAGATACCTCTATGAAGAACATAGAGAAAGCCATAGAGTACATACGCAATACACCGCAGGTAAGAGATGTCCTTCTTTCTGGAGGAGACGCTTTAATGGTATCAGATGAGCGTTTAGAGTATATTATTTCTACACTCAGGAAGATAGAGCATGTAGAGATAATAAGATTGGGAACCAGAACTCCTGTGGTTTGCCCTCAAAGAATTACTCCGGAACTGTGTAAGATGCTTGCCAAGTACCATCCAATTTGGCTGAATACTCACTTTAATCACCCTCAAGAGGTTACAAAAGAGAGTATTGCTGCTTGTGAAAGGCTTGCTAATGCAGGCATACCGCTTGGTAATCAGGCTGTGCTTTTGCGCAATGTGAATGACTGCGTTAATATTCAGAAAAAGCTTGTGCATGAGTTGGTTAAGATGAGAGTAAGGCCATACTATATCTATCAGTGCGACCTCTCTATGGGACTTGAACATTTCAGAACCCCTGTTTCTAAAGGAATTGAGATTATAGAGGCGCTTCGTGGTCATACCAGCGGCTACGCGGTTCCGACATTTGTTGTAGATGCTCCGGGTGGAGGGGGTAAAACTCCGGTTATGCCTAATTATATAATCAGTCAGGCACCTGGTAAAGTTGTTTTGAGAAACTTTGAGGGAGTAATTACAACCTACACAGAACCACTGGATTACAATAATAAATGCAACTGCAAGTATTGTCTTGAAGCGGCTAAAAAGCATGAAGGTGTTTCCAAACTTCTCGAAGATGAGCAGATGTCTATCACTCCTGCACACTTAGACAGGGAACTCAGAGCTAAAAAGTATAGAGAGAAGGTGGCAAAGGCTGCAAAAGTTGTTAAGAAAAAATAACCATGAACTCTTTTATCGGTGAAATAAAGAAATATAACTCCCTCTCAATTGTGGGATTGGAGAAAAACACCGGTAAAACCGTATGTTTGAATTATATTCTCGATAGGTTACCGTCAGATAATTATTCAGTGGCGGTAACCTCAATCGGGATAGATGGGGAGAGTAAAGATGCGGTTACCTCTACCGCAAAACCCGAGATTGTTTTGAAAGAGGGGACATATTTCTCTACCTCGGAGGCATTTTATTCTCGAAAGAGTGTGCTCTCCGAGCTTAAAGAGATAACTTCCGAAAGCAGTTCTTTAGGAAGAATAGTTACGGCTAAAGTACTCAGAGAGGGGAAGGTGCTGCTAAGCGGTCCTTCATCTTCTCAGGGGTTGAGCCGATGGGTTGACGGAATGAAAAAGTACAATGTTAACCTGACAATTGTAGATGGTGCGCTTTCGAGATTATCGAGCGCATCGCCGATTATAAGTGAAAGTTTGATTCTCACAACCGGTGCGGCATATTCATCCGATATGGCAACACTTGTCAGGAGAACAAAATATATTGTTGAGCTGGTAGAGTTGGAAAAGGTGGAAGATTCTCTGATAGATAGGTTTATAAATAAAGACAGAGGAGTTTGGGGAATTGGAGAAGATGGTTCCATGATAGATTTTAAGGTGGAATCTTCCCTTGCAGTAGAGAAGATTAAAGATGATATAACCGCCGGAGTCAGAGTTGTTTTTGTTGGAGGAGCACTTACAGATAGATTTGTAGATATTCTCTTGTCATCAAAACAATGCTCCGGGCTGGTGTTGGTGGTGAAAGATTTTACCAAAATATTTGTGAACGAATTGATATACAGAAGTTTTATAAAAAGAGGGGGGAAGCTTAAAGTTCTGCAACGCAGTAAGTTAATTGCGGTATGTGTGAATCCTGTAGCTCCAAATGGTGTGGTTTTATCCTCTGAACAATTATGTAAAAGTTTGGCGGAAGTTGTAAAAGTTCCTGTATACGATTTGGTTAAAAACAAGAATATAGCGTAACAAATGATATTCAGAGATTACATAGATTCTCCTTGTGGATTAAGGTTTATTTTGGATCAGTTGCAACTGATGAGCAGTTGTGGCCGTAAGCGCCTTCTTTCCAAGGAGTTGATAACTTCTGAGGATGAACGTGAGAAGTGTTATTCTCAGCTCAAAGAGACATTTAAGACTCTTTATGGAAACCCCTCTCCTCAGATCTCTGCTACCTTAGCATCTGTAAAACACAAGCTTATGTGCCTTAGAGATATTGAGGGTACATTATTGCGTTTGAAAGGCAAGGTTGTTTTAGATGACATTGACCTATTCGAAATTAAATATCTTGCTCTTTTGAATAATGCTGTAAGAGAGGATATTAGAATTCTTAACATCTCCGGCTTTGAGCTGAATGATTTGGAAGATGTTGTCTCTATTCTCGATCCGGACGGAGTTAAAGCAGAGGGTTTTTATGTCTATGATGCTTATTCTAAGGAACTTGCCAATATAAGAAAGGAGCTGAAGGGGCTCAAGATCTCTGCATCAAAAGGGATGGCAGAAGTTTCTGCAACAAGTGATAGAGAGTTGGAACTGCTTGGCAAAGAGAAGCTTTTAGAGGTGCAGATTAGAGAGGAACTCTCAGATAAACTCAGGGCTTACTCCACTCTTCTTCTCGATTCGCTCAATACCCTTTCAGATTTGGATATTCTTCTTGCCAAGTCTCTTATGATTAAGAGTCTGGGCTTTTGTTTTCCGAAAGTATCTTCTGATGGAACTACCATTTACAAAGGGATGTTCCACCCATACATTGTCTATTTGTACAGAGAAAACGCATCGGGAGGAAAGGAGAAAGAATTTACCCCTATAGATATAGACTTTTCATTAGAGAGTATAAGCATAATAGGGGCGAATATGGGGGGTAAGACGGTGGTTCTGAAGATGTTGGCTCTTAACCAGCTGCTGTTTCAATTTGGATTTGGCGTTGCGGCACATAGCGCAACAATAGATATTAAAGAGGGGGTGGAGATTTGCATTGAGAAGCAGGAGGATATGACAAGCGGTTACTCATCATTTGCTTCAGAAGTTAAATCGATAGACAAGGTAATTCAGAGGGCCTTGGCAGGAGAGAGAATCTTGGCGGTAGTAGATGAACCGGCAAGAACAACAAACCCGATTGAGGGGACGGCGCTTGTTGGCGCACTGCTTAATATTTTAAAACAGAGGAATATATCGCTGATATTGACTACTCACTATAATGTTAAAGGTAATTATTTCAGAAGATTTAGAGTTAATGGTCTCAAAGATGGGAAGATGGATTATATGCTAAAGGAGACAACGGAGGAAGATGTTCCTCACGAGGCAATAAATGTTGCCCGTTCGCTCGATGTTAACAAAGAGTGGATAGAGTTAGCGCAGAGAGAATTAGGAAATAATAAAAAATAGATATGCATAGTAAAGTTGGATTAGATTTTAAGAAAGTGGAGCAGGCAAAAGAACTCTCCAAGCAAATTGCGGTTGAGGTTCAGACATTTGTGGAGAAATATACCACAGTTGCTACCGAGAGGACAATCTGCCGTGCATTAGGAATAGACGGAGTAGATGAAAACAGCGTTCCGCTCCCAAATGTGGTTGTAGATTTTCTCAAAGAGAAAGGGGCTCTTTCACAGGGAGTTATTTTCTGGTTGGGTAATGCTGTAATTAACACCGGACTTACCACTCAGCAAATCGCAGAGAAAATTGCAACCGGAGAATTGGACATTACGAAAGATGCGCATGTTACCAATCCGGAGAAATTAGAAGAGGCGCTCCGTCCGATCATTACCCAGACCATAGAGAGGATACGTGCAAACCGCTTACGCAGAGAAAAATACATAGCAGAGTACGGAGAGGATAGTGCAAGACCTTATATTTATGTAATTGTTGCAACCGGTAATATTTACGAAGATGTGGTTCAGGCACAGGCAGCTGCAAGGCAAGGAGCAGATATTATTGCTGTAATCAGGACCACCGGTCAGAGTCTTTTGGACTATGTGCCATACGGTGCTACAACAGAGGGGTTTGGAGGAACTTTTGCAACACAGGAGAACTTTAAGATAATGCGTAAAGCGTTAGATGAAGTTGGGGAGGAACTGCATCACTATATTCGCCTATGTAATTATTGCTCAGGACTGTGCATGCCAGAAATAGCAATTATGGGTGCTCTTGAGGGATTAGATGTAATGCTCAACGATGCGCTTTATGGTATTCTTTTCAGAGACATTAATATGCAGCGTACCCTGATAGACCAATACTTTTCGAGAATTATAAATGGTTTTGCAGGGGTTATAATAAATACTGGAGAAGATAATTATCTTACTACAGCAGACGCAGTTGAGGCGGCTCATACCGTGCTTGCATCTGATCTTATAAATGAGCAGCTCGCCCTTTTTGCCGGACTGCCGGAGGAGCAGATGGGACTTGGCCACGCCTTTGAAATGGATCCTATGCTAAAGAATGGATTCCTTTATGAACTTGCTCAGGCACAGATGACAAGGGAGATCTTCCCTAAGGCACCTCTTAAATATATGCCTCCTACAAAATTTATGACCGGAAATATATTCAGAGGACATATTCAAGATGCACTCTTTAATATCATAGGGATTTGGACGCATCAGGGTATTCAGTTACTCGGTATGCCAACCGAGGCAATTCATACCCCTTTCATGAGCGACAGATTCCTGTCTATAGAGAATGCCCGTTATATATTTGATAATATGCACGATATTGGGGACGAGGTTGAATTTAAGGAGGGAGGAATTATAAGAGAGAGAGCTAAAGAGGTGTTGGACAATGCGTTGGAATTGTTAAAAATCATGACTTCCGAAGGTCTTTTCAATACATTGGAACAAGGAAAATTCGGAGATGTAAAACGCCCTAAGAACGGCGGAAAGGGGCTCGATGGAGTGGTTGAGAAGGGAGCCAATTATTTGAATCCATTTATATCATTAATGAAAGGGAGGAAATAAGTATGAGTGAAGGTTTATATTCAATGGAGGCCAAGAATTACGATAAAACCTTGGACCTAAAAAAAGTGAAGCCGTATGGCGACACCATGAACGATGGAAAAGTGCAACTTAGTTTCACCCTTCCTGTTCCAAAAGGACCGGAGGCGGTTGAGGCGGCAAAACAGCTTTTGAAGAAGATGGGTTTTGAAAATCCTCTTGTGGTGTTCTATGAAGAGCTAACCCCTGGTTTCACTTTTGTTAATTGTTATGGAAGCCTAACGCATACAGTCAATTATGAAGAGATTTATGTACCAAAAGTGGAGTCTAAAGTTATGAGCATGGAGGCAACGGATGAATTTATTAAAGAGAATATCGGCCGTCCTCTTGTGATGGTTGGGGCAAGTACAGGAACAGATGCTCATACTGTTGGTATAGATGCAATTATGAATATGAAGGGTTATGCAGGACATTATGGTTTGGAGCGTTACAAAATGATAGAGGCATACAATCTGGGGAGTCAGGTTCCAAATGAAGAGTTTTTGGAAAAAGCTATAGAACTTAAAGCAGATGCTATACTCGTATCGCAGACCGTAACTCAGAAAGATGTTCACATCAAGAATCTTACACATCTGATTGAACTTATGGATGCTGAGGGACTTAGAGACAAGATGATAGTTGTTTGTGGCGGACCTCGTATAAGTCACGAACTTGCAAAAGAACTCGGTTTTGACGCCGGCTTTGGTGCAAACACCTACGCAGACGATGTAGCATCTTTCGTATGTGAAGAATTTGTGAAAAGACATAAAAAATAAATAATAATTAACTAATTAAAAATCAACATTATGGATAAACAGCAAATTAGAGAGTTTATTGCTCGCAGAGCTGCTCTTGAGCTAAAAGATGGCGACGTGGTGAATCTCGGTATCGGGCTTCCTACACTTATCCCTAATTATCTTCCCGATGGTGTTAGTGTTACAATTCAATCTGAGAATGGTTGTCTTGGTATGGCTTCTGACCCTGCTCTAAGTGGCGGCACAAGGGATACTCACTGGATTGATGCCGGCGGCGGATACATTTCTTACGAGAAAGGTGCTGCATCATTCGATTCTGCTACAAGTTTCGGAATGGTTAGAGGAGGACATATAAATGTCACATTTTTAGGAGCTTTGGAGGTTGCAGAAAACGGAGATCTTGCAAACTGGATTATCCCTGGTAAAAGAGCACCTGGAATGGGTGGTGCTATGGATCTTCTGGTTGGTGCCAACAAGGTTATCTTAACTATGGAGCATACAGCAAAAGGAACTCCTAAGATTTTAAAGAAATGCAGATTGCCTTTAACTGCTGCAGGACAAGTGAATATGATTATCACAGAAATGGGTGTTATGATGGTAACCCCTAAGGGACTGGAACTTACAGAAATTAACCCTGAGTTTACTGTTGAGCAGGTACAGGCCGCAACAGAAGCAGAGCTGATAATAAGTAAAAATTTAAAAGAGATAAAATTTTAAATAGTATATGGATTTTGAATTAACCAAACCACAAAAACTGTTTCAGCAGATGATTCGGGAATTCTCCGAAAAGGAGGTTAAGCCCATTGCTGCACAAGTAGATGAAACAGAGGAATTTCCAAGAGAGAATGTTAAAAAGTTGGCAGCTCTTGGAGTTCTTGGCATTCCAACTCCAAAGGAGTTTGGCGGAGCCGGAGGGGATCATGTTATGTACACAATTGCAGTTGAGGAACTTTCAAGAGTTTGTGCAACCACCGGCGTTATTGTTTCTGCTCACACTTCGCTCTGTGAAGATGCAATTTTAGATAACGGTACTCCTGAACAGAAAGCTAAATATCTCCCAAAACTTGCCAGCGGTGAGTGGATAGGGGCTTTTGGTCTGACCGAGCCTAATGCAGGAACAGATGCATCTGCACAGCAGACTATGGCCGTTGCAGACGGAGATGACTACATTCTTAATGGAACAAAAATCTTCATTACCAATGCAGGTGAGGCGGATCTATATGTAATTGCCACTATGACAGATAAATCTAAAGGCAATAAAGGCATTACAACCTTTATAGTTGAGGCATCAACTCCTGGCTTTTCAATTGGCAAGAAAGAGCACAAAATGGGTATCAGAGGAAGTGCAACATGTGAGCTTATCTTCGAAAACTGCAGAGTTCCTAAAGCCAATATGTTAGGCCCTTTAGGCGGAGGATTTGCCATCGCGATGAAGACATTGGACGGAGGAAGAATAGGTATTGCAGCACAAGCGCTTGGAATAGCTCAAGGTGCTATGGATGAGACAGTTAAATATTGTAAAGAGAGGAAACAGTTTGGCCGCTCACTCTCTCAGTTCCAAAATACGCAATTCCAATTGGCAGACCTTCAGACTAAGATTGAGGCGGCGCGCTATTTAGTTAGGGCGGCTGCTTGGAAGAAAGATCGTGGCATGCCTTATTCTGCAGATGCGGCTATGGCAAAACTCTTTGCTGCAGAGACTGCTATGGAGATGACAACAAAGGCTGTCCAGTTCCATGGAGGGTATGGATATACACGCGAATATCCTGTTGAGAGAATGATGAGAGATGCCAAAATCACAGAGATTTATGAAGGCACTTCTGAAGTTCAGAGAATGGTTATTGCAGCTAAATTGTTTAAAAAATAGGAGGAACAGATATGAATATTATAGTTTGTGTAAAACAAGTTCCGGATACTACTGCAGTTAAGATAGATCCTGTAAAACATACACTTATAAGAGAAGGTGTTCCTTCTATCATGAATCCCGACGATAAGGGAGGGTTGGAACTTGCCTTGGAATTGAAAGACAAAGTAGGGGCAAAAGTAACTGTAATCACCATGGGTCCTCCTCAGGCAGACCTTGTTTTGAGAGAGGCGTTAGCGATGGGGGCAGATAGAGCTATATTGCTTACAGACAGAGCTTTTGCAGGTGCAGATACTTTAGCAACATCCAATGCACTTGCCGGTGCTCTTAAAGTGCTTGATTATGACTTAGTTATAACAGGCAGACAAGCTATTGACGGAGATACAGCACAGGTTGGTCCAGAGATGGCGGAGCATTTAGGACTTCCTCAGGTTTCTTATGTTGTTGATTGTGAGTATAATGGAGAGAATAAATTTACCGTTAAGAAAGAGACAGAAGACGGTTATGAGATTCTCGAGGTTGAAGGTCCTGCCTTGTTTACTGTTCTTGCAAGCGGTTATAAAGCACGTTACATGAATGTAGCTCTTATAGTAGATGCTTTTGACAAAGAGGTTGAAATTTGGCCTGCAAGCAAATTGGATATATCTCCAGAGAAGCTTGGACTAAAGGGTTCTCCTACAAAGGTTATGAAAGCATTTACAAAAGAGACAAAACCTGCAGGACAGCTTTATGAGCTTGAGCCGGAGCAGGCAGTAGATGTTATAATCGAAAAACTTAAAGAGAAATTTATTATTTAATTCCTAAAAGAAGAAGATATGAATAAAGCAGATTACAAAGGCGTTTATGTATTTGTAGAACAAAGAGATGGACAAATACAATCTGTAGCTCTTGAACTTTTAGGAAAGGCGAGAGTTCTTGCAGATAAATTGGGAGAAAATGTTGTTGCTTTTTATCCCGGATATAAAAATGCAGAGAGTGCAAAAGAGCTTATAGCTTGGGGGGCAGACAAGGTTGTCCTTATAGATGCTCCAGAACTAAAAGACTATATTACAGAGCAATACTCTCAAGCAATGAGTCAGGCAATAGATCACTATAAACCATCAATCGTGCTTCTTGGGGCAACTACTATAGGTAGGGATTTGGGACCAAGACTTGCATCGCGATTAGAGACAGGTCTTACTGCAGACTGCACCGGATTGGATATTTCTGAGGATAGGGATCTTATGATGACACGTCCGGCTTTCGGTGGAAACCTTATGGCTACCATCCTTTGCTCGGAGCATCGCCCTCAGATGAGTACTGTCAGACCGGGTGTTATGCAGAAAGGTACTCGCGATGCTTCCAGAGTTGGTGAAATAGAGAACTTTACCCCTTCTTTTGACCCTTCAAAATTCAAAGTAAAACTTGTAAAAGCGGTTAAAGAGGAGAAAGGTAAAATAGACATTACCGAAGCAAAGATTTTAGTGAGCGGCGGTAGAGGAGTTGCTAATTCAGAGGGATTTGCAAAGCTTCAGGCCCTTGCAGATGTTGTTGGCGGAGTAGTTTCATCTTCTCGTGCTATGGTAGATGCCGGAGTTATGCCTCATGAAGTTCAGGTTGGTCAGACAGGTAAAACTGTTCGTCCCGATTTGTATATGGCATGCGGTATTTCCGGTGCTATCCAGCATCTTGCCGGTATGGAGGAGAGTGACTTTATTGTAGCAATCAACAAAGATAAATTTGCCCCTATATTTGGTGTAGCCGATGTTGGCATTGTTGGCGATGTGCACAAAATTGTTCCTATGCTCACAGAAAAACTCTCAAAATTGATGGCTGCAAAGAAGTAGTAAGGCTATTTTGTTAAGTTTTTGTTACAAAATGCGAATTTAGAGTGGCTCGGCTTTGTACTTGAGCCACTTTCTTTTACTTTTGTGCTGTCAGATGACAAAATTTAGATAACAATAATTATAAACATTTAAAATTAAACGAAATGAAAAAAGTATTATTTCTTGCTGTTGCAGCTTTAGCATTTGTTGCTTGCGCAAACAACCAAGCTGCTGAGGAAGTTGAGGCTATTGATTCAACTGCTGTTGAGGTTGCTCCTGTTGAGGAAGTTCTTGATTCAACTGCTGCTGTAGTTGAGGAGACTGTTACTGAGGTAGTTGAGACAGTTGAGGAAGTTGTTAAATAATTAACATATTCCTAAAAGATAAAAGAGAGATAGTCATTCGACTATCTCTCTTTTATTTATTTAAATCCCCTCCCTCTAATTTTTATTTAATTCTATCCTTTTTGAGTTCTATTTATGCTTTAAAGAGTGCTAAAACTTTTTCAATTACCTCTCCTGCTGGAGTTTCTGGGTTGAGGACAAGGTTAGCAGAAGCAGTTATGAAATCATTTTCTGCCTTAAATAGTTTTTCACCTCCACCTGTAACATTTAACATTATTATTTCTCCCTTTTTAACAATACCCTTCTTTACACTTTTGGCAAGAGTTGCCAGAGCACATCCAGCAGCGGGATGAATATCTATTCCCTCAAGTTGTTCAAATAGGTCACATGCCTGTAGAATCTCTTCATTATCAGCTATTTCAACATCTCCCTTACTTGCTTTCAGGCAATCGTACACTCCTCCGGCCAAAGAATATGGAGGTTTTCTGTTTGAGAGAACTTTTGCAACTATCTGTAACGCAAGGTTTCTCCCTTCTTCTTCGTTCATCGGGAGCAAATCTTTGGAATCTCTCTTCCACGCATCGTACATTGGGGTAAACGGCACATTTTGAGATGGAATCACTCTCATCAGGTGATTTCCCCAGCGACCATCTTCAATTAATCTTAAATTTGCCTCGTATGCCGCAATAGTGCCTGTTCCAGAACCTATTGCCTGAAAATAGAGATCGGGAATACGCCCTATAACCTCTGCAGCGGAGAGTACAGTGGTTCCCATACCATCTCTTCTGGCTACATTCTTAGCACCGCCTTCCTCTATGAAATGAGGGTCTCCGTTCAATTTTGCCGCGAGGGCAATGGCATCAAAGTAGTCGCTTCCTTTTGGTGTACAAATAATTTTGACACAAGGGTTTAGAGGCTCCTTGAACCACATTGCATTCATATTATCCTCCGGAATTGAGATTACAAGAGGGATGTTATTATCTGAACACACTTTGCTGAAAGCTCTGGCAGTATTTCCTGCCGATGCGACAACTAAAATTCGTTTTGTCTCTAATCGTGCGCAAACCGAGTAAGCCTCTGTCTCTTTAAAGGCGCATGTACTCATGAAAGCTCCCTTTTGAGGCCACCAACCGCTGAAAGTTATATATAGATTTTCAAGCCCCAAAAAGTTGGCAAGTTTCTCACTTTTGTAAGTAACAGGAGGGCAAGAACCTTTCAGCATCTTTTTTATCGGCAGCCAGTCTGCATACTTGTAAAGTCCTGCATCACTGCCCTTTATATCAATTTGTTTTTTCTCATATATAGCCCTTATCAGCGATGGGACATTCTCCTGCGGGTCTGCAAGAGACCATCCTTCATCTTGGAAAACTCTGCCGGTTTTGCAGCTTTGCAGAGTATACTTTGTTGGTTGAAAATCCATATATCTCTATCTTAATAGTTTATTTTTCTTGTTGATTATATATTCTTCTATTTGTACCTTCAACTCTGTCGTCCGTTCAATCTCTCTGCAACAATTTGCGCCAAATCAACAATTTCCAGTTTTGACTGTAATCTGAAAGTTTTATAGCATAGCGGGCATGCTGTTACTATTTTTTCTCCTCCCGATGCGGTTAAATTATCCAAAGCCCCCTCTGTAACTTGAGTTCTGTCTTTATGATCTAATGTCAAACTGCCCAGACTTCCTCCGCAGCAAATGCTCTCATCTCTCTCTTTCTTAGCAGCTTTAAGAATTCCAACGCTCTCAATGATACTTCTTGGTTCGTTGTAGATATTGCATCCGCGCCCAAGTTCGCATGGGTCGTGGTAAACGTAGCTGACATTCTCTTTATTTGGAGTGATAATGCCCTCTTTAATAAGGTTATAAATATATTCCGAATAGTGAATGACCTGAATGCCGTACTCTTCTAATCTGTACTCTTCTTTGAAGATTTTATAACATATAGGGCAGGAAAGAACTAACTTCTTTGCTCCCGAATTTATTATAATTTCCTTGTTTTTCTGAATAAGTTCTTTTGCTGCACTCATTCTTCCTGCCATCATCAGTGGTCGTCCGCAACATAAACCACCATCTTTATCTATAAAAGAGTAATTCTCTCCCGCTTTTTTGAAAATATCTTCTATAGATCTGATAATCACAGGAGTAAGCTGTGTCATACAACCTGCAAAATAGAGAATACCACCCTTATTTGTTTTTTCAGACGTGTTTCGATGAGAAGGGGAGCAAGCAGAAGAGAAATCGTAACTTATTTTATTATAGAGAGTTTGGCGTTGTGCTATTCTGATTGCAGGGGAATCAACTCCCACAGGACATAGTTCATAGCATTTGTTGCACAATAAACATTTTTCTGCTATTTGATTGATTTTCTTGGTATTATGTCGGCGTAGAAATCTTATGAAATAGACAGAAGAGAATTTCAGATTCTTCTTTTGAACATTCATTGGGCATGCATCTATGCACAAACCGCAACTTGAACAGCTATATATCTCTGCCTCGGCAAACCCTTTACGAGGTTTTGTAACTTTGAGTCCGGCATTCCTCATAAGGATTAAAAGCGGCTCTGTTACAATATGCATATATCGGCTGAACGGCATTGCTAAAAAGAAGAGTCCCAAGCAGATAGAGTATGCCCACCAAGTTGGCAAAAAGTTCAGATAGTTGCCAAAAAAACTTCTGAAGATATAGTTCATTGGCCTTGTTAAGAAACTTCCACCGGCTACATCGGCGGTAAAACTCTCTGCTAAAAGTCGTAATGGGAAAATCAGCCAAAGTGAATAAAGTGCAACCCTGTCTGCCAGAGCTGGTTTTGTAGTATGCCTCATTCCAAGGGCAATGCTTCTGACCCTTTTAAACATAGCCAATCCAATACCGGAAAGAACATACAAGAGAACAAAATCCATTAAAAAGAAAAACAGGTTTCCTCTTAATGTAATATGTTCCGGATTAACCCACACAAAGAATCTGTAAAAGATAGGGTAGAAGATGGCTCCTTGTGAAAAGCTAAGGTGTTTAGGAACGAATAGTGCAACTTCTATATGTCCCAACACTATCAGTAAAAACCACCCGAATGCAATTGCCGAGTGCATGTATCCGAGCAAAGGGTTACGCTTCCATATCTTGGTGTGCAACAAGCAGTCAAAGAAAATATTTTTAATATTTTTGAGAATGCATTTTGGGGTAATCAGCGATAGGAAAAACTTTTTCTTATCTCTATTGGGCAAATGGTAAACAATTCTGATAAAGCCAACAGTCAAATAGATTATAATGAAAGAAATTCCTATTACGAAAGGAAGTACAAAATTACTATAACTATCCGTAATTCTGTCAATTACTTCAGACGGAGTAATTTGCAGTATGTTTATAAAGCTTTTCATTTTTCGTCTGAATATATTTTGTTAATAGATATAATCAGGTGGCGGGTATTGATTCCCCTTGGACAAATCATCTGACACTTTCCGCATAACATACATCCTTTGAGAAGTTTAAGAGCTTCCTCCTCCTTTCCGTTCTGTAGAAATAGAATAGCACTTCTTAAACTCACATTGGTAAAAATACCCCCTGTACAACTTGCGCAACAACTGCCGCAGGCAATACATTTTAGTGCATCCGGTTCTATTTTAATAAGTTTTAGCCATTTATCCCTTTTCAAATTATCGAGGTCAATCCTTGAGGATGGGCTTATTGAGATTCCAAAATCCATATTTATCTCTTTATAAATTAGTTAGAACTTTTCTGAAGTGAGGTAATTATGAATTTCAATGGCGGCACCTCTGGCCTCGTGCAGAGTATCTGGGAGGGTTTTAGGACCTGTTGATGCTCCGGCAAAGAATACTCCGGATAATTTACTGTGCTGCAGAGAGTAGAAATTATCTTTTGTAGTAAAGAAGCCATCTTCACCGCAGACGAGATTGAGCAATCTCTTTATATGGTTTCCTCCATCGGAAGGTCTTATTCCGCTCATTAGGACCAGTAAATCTAAAGTTACTTTAAGAGGTTTGCTCGATAGGGTATCCTCCGCTTTAACGAGGAGTCTATGATCTATATCTTCGGAAACTTCAGATACTCTGCCTCTTATAAATCTTATTCCATACTCTCTTTGCGCTTTTAGATATAGATCTTCCCAACCGCGTCCAAACATTCTCAAGTCCATGTAAAAACAATAAACTTGTGCCTCAGGGAACTCTTGTTTAATCTCACATGCCTGTTTTACTGCAGTTGCACAACACACTTTGGAGCACTCTCTGTTCTGCGCTTTCTCATCTCTGGAACCAACGCAATGAACAAAACCTATAGCGCGTGGATTGTTTATCCTTTTGTCTGAATGTGTTTTATAGTAATGCTCAAGATCTGCATTTGTAATCACATGTTCATAAATACCATATCCATATTCCTCTTTTTTCTCTGCTTTAAAGAGGTCAAAACCTGTAGAGATTAAAAGAGCATCTGCCAGGATGGTAATACCATTGGAGAGGATAACATTGTAAGACCTATCAAGCACATTCATAGACTCAATCTTTGTTTCTGTAAAGATAGTAACCCCTTGTATGTTAGCAGTTAAAGTATCTAATACATTTTGTGCAGGTTCCATATTTGGAAATAGTCTGTCCCAACGGGCAAGTTTTCCGCCCAAATCTTTCTCCTGTTCAATGAGTATTACATTGTACCCAAGCTTTTTGAGAAGTCCG
>CADBRQ010000009.1 GCA_902797115.1 uncultured Bacteroidia bacterium | reverse complement strand
TTCTAAATTTTTAGCAGGAGCCAGCAGCTCCAATTCTTTCATCTGTTAGAATTATTTGCAAGCGGCAACTTTTTGTTTTGCAAAGGCACCAAATTTAGCGTCGCTTGTTAATTTTCTGTAATAAGCACAAGCTTGTGCTTTGTTTCCTGCTTTTTCGTAACTCTGTGCCAAATAGTAGTTTACATTTGCATTTGGCTCAGCGTTTTTAAGAAGGTTGATTGCTTTTGTGTAATTCTTAAGATTATATGCAGCAATTCCGCCATACATATAAGCAGTATTGTTTGGAGCAACCTCAATTGTCTTTTCTGCCGCTTTTAATGCAGCTGTGTAATCTTTAGCATTAACAGCTTTCTTCAGTTGATTGGTGTAGACGTTTCCAATCTGAGCATCGGCATCGGCATAACCCAATGCTTTAGCTTTAGTGAAAGCAGCTACCGCTTTATCTGCATTGCCGGCAGCGCTCTCTGCCATTCCAATTCTTGAAAGAGCATTAACATTATTAGGATCTGCCTCTAATACTTTATTGTATAGAACAACCGCTTCTGCATAATTCTTTGCGTTCAAAGCGTTGTCGCCCTCTATCATCTTTAACTGATTTAATGAAGCATTAGCTTTCTCTACAACCTCTGCAAGTTCAAACTCTTCTCCAAAGCTTTTGAGTTGATTGTAAATCTCACTTGCACCGGCAATGTCATTTTGTTTTGCCTTCTCACCTGCAGCCTGATTGAGAAGCAACGGAATAATCTCTTTACATTGGGTTGCAACCTCATCTCCCTCTTCTCCTGCAGCAATTGCAAGTTTGAGAGCTTGGGTAAACTGAGCAGCCGCCTCAACTTTCTGACCGGCTTGGGCCAACTCATTGGCGCCATTAAAAACCTCACCGAATGATTGAGCAAAAACATTGCTTGCGAATAGAACAACAGCAATTGTTAACGCGAATTTTGTAATCCTTTTCATCTTATCTCTATTTTTAAAGTTATTTTTTCCGTTAATCTGTTTTGTTTAATTTTATTGTAGCAGGTAATCTCAATTACCATGCCTTTGTTTTATGGATGGGTGCAAATGTAATAAAACTTTTTGTAATTATCTTTGTAATGAATATAAGGAGTGTTATGAATTTTAATCTCGATTGGATAAAGGAGATAGATATGTTGTGCATTGTGGGTCCGACTGCCAGCGGAAAGACTCATTTTGCCGTTTGGTGTGCCAACGAGATAGAAAAATTAAAGGGGATTAAGGCTCACATAATTTCCGCCGACTCCAGACAGGTTTACAAAGATATGACAATTGGAACCGGAAAAGATTTGGGCGAATACAAAGGGGTTCCATACCATCTGATAGATATTGTGTCGGCAGGAGAAAAATATAATCTTTTTCAATATAAAAAAGATTTTCAAGATGCTTATTGTCAGATTATTAAAGAAGGAGGCTTTCCTATTTTGTGTGGTGGTAGCGGTCTTTATATAGAGGCGGTCTGTAAAGATTATAACCTTAAAGCAGTTCTTCCCGATGCGTCATTAAGAGCAGAGCTTGAGAAGAAAAGTATGGAGGATTTAATTCAAATGCTGACAGAACTTAAAGCTCGCAAAGGGGCTGCACCTCATAATGTTACAGATTTTGACACAAAGAAAAGAGTAATCAGGGCAATAGAGATTGAAATGGCAGATGATGGAAATATGGCTGAAACAGAGGATTTTAAAGAAATAAATCGCGGAGGGGGATTAAAAGAAGAAAAAATAAGAGTGAAAGTATTAGGGTTAAATCCCGACAGAGAAATAAGGAATCAAAGAATAGACAAAAGATTGGAAGAGAGGTTGCAAGGTGGTATGGTAGAGGAGGTTAAAGCATTATTAGACAAGGGGATATCTCCGGAAGATCTTATATATTACGGACTTGAATACAAATTTATAACTAAGTATATTTTAGGTGAATATTCTTATGAATATATGAAAGAGCATCTTGCAATTGCAATACATCAATTTGCAAAGAGACAGATGACATGGCTAAGGGGTATGGAGAGAAGAGGGATTCCAATAGAGTGGGTTACTCCGTAGAAAACAGAAATTAATATTGAATTATGAAAAAGATATTTTTAACAATTTTCATCACCTTTTCCACAATGTTTTCTTTTGTGCAAATATCTAATGCACAAAAAGTTGGAGAGCTTAAATTTTATGATGTCAAAGAGATGATAAAAGATGGTAAGGCGGTAATGATAGGACAGGGAGAGCATCACGATTCAACCTATTTTTATCGTATTCCATTCAGACTCAAAGGTGTGGTTAGAAAGGAGGTGTGGGAGCTTGGATGCGATGGTGCGGGGATTGCTATTCGCTTTGCAACAGATGCAAAGTGCATAGGGGCAAAATGGACACTTACATATAATTTTGGGATGGCGCACATGGCTTATACGGGAATCAAGGGAATGGATATGTATGTTCTTGATAGAGAGGGAGTGGGCGCAAATAAAAAGAACCGGACCAATTGGTTTTATGCCGGAACTGCCTTTCCAAACGGAAAAAACAGTCAAAGTGTTTTTGTGAGAAAAATGGAGGGAGGTAAGAAGGAATATATGATATATTTGCCTCTGTATGACGGCATTGAAGAGTTATCAATAGGGATAGATTCAACCGGCTCTTTCTTTGCTCCCTCGGGAGCTTTAATTCCCGAATATAAAATGAACACAAATTCTAAAAATGATCTTCCAATAGTTTTTTATGGTACGAGCGTTACTCAAGGGGGGTGCGCATCTCGCCCAGGAATGGCATATCCTTCTATAATAGAGAGAAAGACGGGGATAGAAACAATAAACCTTGGATTTAGCGGCAACGGAAGAATGGATTCAAACATGGCGGACTATATTGCTACAATTCCGGCAAGAGCTTATGTTATAGATTGTTTGGCAAATTGTACATACGAGACTACAAGAGACAGTAGTTCTTATTTTATCTCTACAATAGCACTTGCTCATCCCGATGTTCCTGTTTATATGGTTAATAATTACTATTATGCTCAGCAGTTTATGCTTCCTGAGAATAATTCGGATATGGTTAAAGAGAACGCCCTGTGGAGAGATATTTACCGTAAGTTGTCAAAAGAGGGTACCACTGTAAATGGCAAACCTACAGGACCTCTTAAAAATCTGAGATTTATAGATGTTTCTAAAGATGGAATTGTGCAAAATGAAGATACAGTAGATGGAACACACCTTACAGATCTCGGCTTTACACATTTGGCAGAGGCAATCCTTAAACAATTAAAAATAAAATAACCTTATTATCCAAGTTAGCCTATTGTTTATTGGCAAAAAGAGGTTTGCGGGTGGTAAAGCTCCAAATTATACAAACTATGCCGGCAACAATAAAAGGGAGTGAAAGTATTTGTCCGTTATTTATAACCTTCCCAATTTCTCCCTCAACCTGAGGCTGTTTCACATATTCAACAAGGAACCTTGCCCCAAAGAGTAACACTAAAAAGATACCAAATAATAATCCTCTGTAAATGCAGTTGCTCTTTTCTTTGGAACCAGCAATAGTGTTTTGGGGTTTAAAACGGTAATATATCGCAACAAGTATGAGACCTATAAGCAGATATGAGATGGCCTCATAAAGCTGAGTTGGATGACATGGCAAGCTGTCTCCGTTTCTTACAAATAAAAATCCCCAAGGATGAGTTGTTTGCCATCCATAAATCTCTGAATTAAAGAGGTTTCCAAGACGTATTGCCATACCGGCAAATGGAGTGGCAATGGCAAGTCTGTCGAGCACCCACATATAATCAAAATGGTTTTTCTTTCCATATTTTCTAACATACCACCATACGGCAAACAGTACTCCTATTGCACCCCCGTGGCTCGCCAAACCCCCATGCCAAACTTGAATAATCTCCTCCGGATGAGCAAGATAATAATCGGGCTCATAAAATAAAATATGTCCCAATCTCGCACCTATTACTGCCCCTATGACCAACGCCCCAAGCAATGGTTCTAAAAGTTTTTGATCTATCCCCTCTCTTTTGTAAAACTTTGAAAATAACCAATATCCAAAGATGAATCCCGATATGAAAAGAACTCCATACCAGCGTAATCCAAAGTTTCCGATCTTAAAAATAAAAGGGCTTACATCCCATGTGATATATTGTAATGTGCTCATTATGTATTTATTCTACAGTTTATTTTATGTGTTCTTACGTTTAATTTTTCTCTACTCATTTACCTTACAAGGCGAGCAAAAACGCTCAACGGAATATGTTTGCCAAACGAGTCACTCAATACAAGTTCTCCGCAAGAATAATTGCCATCTTTACCAAACGCTTTTTCTAAAGCAGTTTTTGCAAGAAGAGCAGAATAACCATTTGAGTATAAGTTTAATACAACAAAAGAGTTTTGTGGTGCCACAATTTTTGAACACTCTTGCAGCAATTGAAAAAGAAGTTCATCTAACTTCCATCTTTCTCCGTTTGGTCCGTGCCCGTATGCCGGAGGATCTAAAATAAGTCCATTGTAGAGATTTCCTCTTCTTGCTTCCCTTTTTACGAATTTAAAAGCATCGTCAACAATCCAACGAATATTGTCCAAACCACTTTGAGCCATATTCTCTTTAGCCCAGTTTACAACCTGTTTTACAGAATCTACATGAGTTACCTCTGCTCCGGCGCAACGGGCAGCAAGGGTTGCTCCGCCGGTATATGCAAAAATGTTGAGAACTTTTGGATGTTGTTGGGAATTCGTATCGCGATGAAGATTAGAAGCAATTTTAAGTGATTGAGAATAAATCCAATCCCAATTTGTTGCTTGTTCCGGAAAAACACCCACATGCTTAAAGGCGGTAAGTCCGAGGCGAAGATTTAAATGCAGTTTGCCGGCACCGGTATATTTTATATTCCATTGCTCCGGCATTTTTTTCAGCTGCTCCCATGTGCCGCTATCTTCCTTCCCTGCTTTTCCAAAGCCGGCTCCCGGTTTAAAAATAGTATGAGCCCTATCATACCACTCTTTATCTTGTAAACTCTTGCTCCATAGCGCCTTAGGTTCCGGGCGAATAAGAATGTGTTTTCCAAACCTCTCCAATTTAAAACCATTGCCGGAATCTAAAAGTTCATAATCCGGCCAGTTTCCCGGAGTCTCAATCTCTATATTTTGAGTGTTGTATGACATTTCATTACAAAGATACAATTTTACACTATCTTTATCCCTCATTAAGGAGAAAAGTTTTAGAATTAGCGGTAGTGGTAAGGCCTTGAGAAACTATAGAGAAACAGTGGTAACATATTGATAAAGAAGTGAAAAAATGGATATAAAAGAGAAAAAGGGGAATTTTCAATTGAGTAAAGTAGATGCATATCCCTTTGTGGCTGAGCAATATATGTGCAACTTTAGGAAACAGATATTTACAAGCGCTCTTGTTCAGCAGATGCTTGCAACGGCAGATTATCACTCTCGTGACAGAGGATTTGGAACAGTGCAGCTTTTCCCACAAGGAAAAACATGGGTTTTGAGTCGCTTTGCCATTGAGATAAATGATCTTCCTCAAAGACATGCACAATATGAGATAGAGACCTACATAGAAAATTTAAGAAGTTTTTTATCCAACAGAAATTTTATTGCAAAGTATCGCGATGGCTCTGTAATTGCTTACGCAAGAAGTACTTGGGCAATGTTAGATATTGAAACCAGAGGACCACAAGATATTCTTGGGGTAAGTGGAGGGGTGATGCAAAAATATATCGCCGAGGAGGATGCTCCAACTATTCCGATAGAAAAGCCAAACAGGGTTAATATAGACTATGATGCGCCACTTTTCAGAAGCATAGATACTTACTATAATGATGTAGATTTTAACGGACATATTAATAGTTGCCGATACATTGAACATGTGCTCGACCTATTCTCGATGGATTGGCATAAAAAGTATATAGTCAAGAGGTTAGATGTGATTTATGTGGCAGAGGCTCATTGTGGAGACAAATTGAAGTTTTATTGTAGCGAGCCTTCATTCCCCGAATCTACAGCGGCTGTTTCAGAAGAGAAATCTCCGGCAGAACAAGATGCTCCGTTAGTTGAATATAAAATTAGAATTTGCAAGGAAAAGAGGGGCTCTGCGAAAGAAGAAGAGTGTGTTCGCATTAAACTTCTTTGGAGAAAATTTTAATTCATAAAAAAAACATCGCTTTTGAGGCGATGTTTTCTGATTCGGTAAATGCTACTTTTGTCTGTTATCCTTTCTGCAAACTATCAATTATGCATTGCAGAGAGCAGAAGCGCAGTTAGCGTCTATATAACCCTTGGTTGCAACAGCAATAAAGATGAGAACCAAAACGGTTACGAAAATTATTCCGATAACTTTCAGTCTCTTAATCCATTTCTCATTGCTCCATCCGATTGTGTGGAATGCGCTCCAGAAGCCGTGTGTCAAATGGAACCAAAGAACAACAAACCATACAATGTACAGAATGTAAACCCATAAGGAACTGAATGTCTGACGCATAAGTGCAGGACCGTTCTCTGCCTCTGCTCCTAAAACAACCTCTTTATATTGCATGTGAGCCCAGAAATCTGTTAAGTGCAGAGCCAATCCAATGATAACCAAAAGACCTAAGACAATCATATTTCTACTTGCCCAATCTTCTGTTTTAGTTTTTGTAGCAACAGCATAACGCTCTTTTCCACGAGCTTTATAGTTCTGAAGATAAAGGAAGAATGCCCAAATAATGTGAACAATAAATCCCAATGCCAAAACCGGAACAATTGCGGTTACAATTCCCAAACTCATAAACTCACAGCCGGCCTGAAACCATTTATCTCCAAATAGATATAAAAGGTTTACGCCAGCATGAACGCAAAGGAAAAGAATCAAGAATAGTCCGCTGATGCTCATTATCAGCTTTTTACCGATGGATGTTTTAAATATGTTTGCCATATATAAGTGCTATTTGTTAATTATTCTAAAAATCGTTGCAATATACACACTTTCTACCATTTTGGCAACAAAT
>CADBRQ010000008.1 GCA_902797115.1 uncultured Bacteroidia bacterium | reverse complement strand
TTAAGTAATACTTAATAACTGCTTTTTAGTTTAATTCCCTATCATTTAGTATATTAGCAATGTGTGGCTTATAAGTTGTTTAGAGGTTCCAAAACATATCACGGGAGTGTGCTCACAAATCTTTCTCGCTATCGCTCAAATGATTTGCTGCGCATTCCCTGCACCTAACCGGTGGGGTGTCTTACAAATAAAAGAAAATCAGATGACTCCGCAAGGAGCATCTGATTATTTTCATTATAGGGGTGTGCAGACAAAAGCAAGCTTTTGTATTCGCACCCCTATTAATGAAAAACAGCCCTTTTCGGGCTGGTTTTCTTTGCGAGCGGAAAACGGGATTCGAACCCGCGGCCCTCAGCTTGGGAAGCTGATGCTCTACCAACTGAGCTATTTCCGCAAAAAATTTCATTTTTTGCATTTGTTGGCGGCGCCTCAGCATAGAAACGAATTTCTCTGCGTTCGGCTTGCACAACAATTCCGCAGTGGAAAAAGTGCATTTGTTGGCGGCGCCTCAGCATAGAAACAAATTTCTCTGCGTTCGGCTTGCACAACAATCTCGCAACGGGAAGGCAAATGTAATAAATTTTATTTTTACTCGCTATATTTGCAGTGACTAAGTGTAAAAATGAGACTCAGCTGGTTCATAGCAAATCGGATTGGAAAGAAAAAGACGAAACTTAGCGGTATTGGAAACATTATCGCAATAACTTCCGTTACAATAAGTGTAGTTATCATCTTACTCTCTATGGCCATTTCCAACGGTTTTCGCAAGGAAATCAAAGAGAAGGCACTCGCTTTTAGCGGAGATGCAACTATCTCTCCATTAGAAGGTTTTAATTATCGCGATGCAATTGAGGAAACAAATTCAGATGAAGCTCCAGAAGCATTTGAAGTAAAAAATACGGGTGAAATTAATGATTTAAGGATAGAGAATCTGAAAGCTCTCTCGCAGATAGAAACGCTTCCTTTTGTTAAAAATGTAGTCGGAATATCTTTGAAACCCGGAATGATGAAGACAGATGATCAGATTCAAGGTATTGTGCTTGAGGGTGTTCCTGATAATTTCGATTGGAGTGTTTTTGAAGGTGCTATGATTGAGGGATGCACCCCAAACGCTTCCGGCAAAGAGAAAACAGAAGAAATAATAGAATTCTCAGCCATACAAAAATCTGATCTGCAACAACCTCAAGAACATACACAGAACCAAGAGCTACAAGAGCATAAACAGAACCAAGAGTCTCAAGAACATACGCAGAACCAAGAGCTACAGAACCAACAGCCGCAGCAACAGCTGCTTATTTCTGAACGAATCGCGAAGATGATGGAGCTGAAAACAGGCGAGGATGCACTCCTTTATTTTATTGTAAATGAAGGAATTAAGGTTAGAAAGTTTACAGTATGCGGTATATATTCCCTGCAGTTTGAGGAGTTCGACAAGACTTATCTCTTTACTACCAAGGAGATTGTGAATGAACTTAACGGCTGGAGTAAAAACGCATCCAGCCTATTCATAGTAAATTATACAGATCATTCTGATTCTCAGATGGAAGAGAGGAGAAACGCAATTGTTCGTGAAATCTATCAAAAATTTCAGAAGGATGACCAACCTTTGAATATTCAGGGGCTTCAGGAGAGTTTGGGAGGATTATTTGACTGGTTGCGGCTTTTAGATTCTAATGTGCTCATTATCTTGATTTTAATGATTCTTGTAGCAGGGTTCAACATGGTCTCTTCGCTCCTTATCATCCTTTTTGAAAACATCTCTAAAATAGGTGTTCTTAAAACGCTTGGAATGAAAAACTCAGGGATAAAACAAATCTTTCTCGCAAAAAGTTCCAGAATTGTTATTTACGGCATTTTATTAGGGAATGTTATTGCTGTTACTATATGTCTTATTCAGAAGTATTTAAAAGTTTTTTCCCTTAATCCCGATTCGTATTTTTTAGATGCTGTTCCGATAAATTTATCTATCTGGAATGTTATTGGTATTGATTGTATCTGCTTTGTGGCAATTATGATAATTCTCCTTATCCCTTGCCATCTGATCAGCAAAATATCCCCATCCAAAACAATCAAGGTTGTTTAATACAATTTAGCATCTATCCACGCATGAAACATGCAACTGCATCTGAGCGTGCGGCCACACTTGAATATTAATATTGAATGTATAAGCTTGCTGATACCCCAAATCAAAGCTATTTTGGGTGGTTCAGAGTGCTGCATACAACAAAGTTTGTCAGAAGGAGAAAAAAGTATCAAAATTATTAGTCAAAAGTTTTTTTAATTCTGATTTTTTGCTAAAATTTGTACCCTAATTTTAATTAAAATTAACTTAAACATAAGATTCAGTAATGAACATAAACAATGCTGCTGCCGGTACACTCGAGTCCGGCGACATTCTTGTACAGATCTTACCTCCTGATTCTAAAGGACTTAAGATAGAATTAGATAGCACTGTCGCCTATCAATTCGGAGATCAAATCAAAAAAGTTATTGAAGAAACTCTCTCTAATTTAGGGATTTCTGATGCTCTCGTTAAAGCCACCGATAAGGGTGCTTTAGATTGTACTATCCGTGCCAGAGTTACAGCTGCCGTTGTAAGGGCAACCGGAAAAGATGTATGGAAAGATTAAAAAGTTACAGGTATGCAAAGACTTAGAAGAACAATGATGTTTGTGCCGGGGAATAATCCGGCAATGATGCAAGACGCTTTCTTGTATGGTCCGGACTCCATAATGTTAGATTTGGAAGACTCGGTAACAATGGCAGAAAAAGATGCTGCCCGTCTGCTTGTACACAACGCTCTTAAAACTATAGATTATGGTAATACAGAGATGGTTGTAAGAATTAACCCCCTTAACACTCCATACGGTAAAAAAGATATAGAGGCAGTTGTTAAGGCAGGAGTAGATGTTATCCGTATGCCTAAAACAGAGACTGCAGATGAGGTGAGAGAGGTTGAAGCAGAAATAGAAAAAGTTGAAAAAGAGTTAGGATGCTTAGGCAGAACTCAAATTATGGCAGCTATCGAGAGTACTCTTGGGGTAGTAAATGCCTACGAGATTGCAATCGCTTCAAAAAGAATGATGGGTATAGCACTTGGAGCAGAAGATTATTGCGCCAACCTTAAAACCCAACGCTCTCCTGAGGGAAATGAGCTTTTACTTGCACGCCAGACAATTGTAGTTGCAGCTCGTGCAGCAGGAATAGATGCTTTAGATACCGTTTATTCTAACCTGAACGATATGGAGACATTCCGCAAGGAAGTTGAGCTTATCAAACAGCTTGGTTTTGACGGAAAATCTATTATTAATCCACGCCAGATAGAGATTGTAAATGAGGTATTTGCCCCTAAACAAAAAGATATAGAGAAAGCAACCGCTATTATCGCTGCAATTAAAGAGGCAGAGAAGAGAGGTTCGGGAGTTATTGCCGTAAACGGTAAAATGGTAGACCGCCCGGTTGTTATCAGGGCTCAAAGAACTATAAATCTTGCAATCGCATCGGGAATATTGAAAGAGGAGGATATACTATGAGCAATATAAAAGAGAGAAAAGCAATGGTTGAGACCGTTGCACAGAAAATGGGTAAAAGCGTTTTTAATGAGAACGTTGCGCCAAAAGTAACAACCCCAAGAATGGAGTATCAGAAAGAGAGCTCCAAGGTTGTTTCGCTTCAAGATGCCATCCGTCTTTCAGGATTGAAAGATGGTATGACCATATCGTTCCACCACCATTTCAGAGGAGGAGACAAAGTTGTAAATATGGTTGTAGATGAGTTGGCAAAGATGGGCTTTAAAAACCTCCATGTAGCAGCGTCTTCTTTACAAGATGTACATAAGCCCCTTATTGAGCATATTAAAAATGGTGTAATTACAAAGATTTCCACATCGGGACTAAGAGGAGAGCTTGCTAATGAGATCTCTAAAGGTCTTATGGATGAACCGGTTGTATTCCGTTCACACGGAGGAAGGGGAAGTGCTATTGCAACAGGGGAACTTCATATAGATGTTGCATTTTTAGGAGCTCCTTCGAGCGATCCGCTTGGAAATGCCTGCGGTTACTCTCGCAGCGAAAACGCCAAATCTATCTGCGGCTCACTGGGTTATGCTCTTCCTGATGCACAATATGCAGACAAGGTTGTGATTATTACAGACGATTTGGTTGCGTATCCTAATACTCCAAATTCAATCTCGGAGCGCAATGTAGATTTCGTTGTAGTGGTAGATTCTGTAGGAGACTCTTCTAAAATTGCATCGGGAGCTATCAGAGACACTAAAAATCCTCGCGATATACTTCTTGCCCAACTTGCTGCCAAAGTTATAATCAATAGCGGCTACTTCAAAGATGGATTCTCAATTCAGACAGGTTCCGGCGGCGCTTCATTGGCTGCTGTGAAATTCATCAAAGATGAGATGATCAAACAAAACATCAAGGCGAGCTTTGCTTTGGGTGGAATAACCTCTCACATGGTACAACTTCATCAAGAAGGTCTTATTGAGAGACTTATAGATGTTCAGTCGTTCGATAAAGTTGCAGCAGAGTCTATTAAAACAGACCCAATGCATAAAGAGGTATCTGCTAATGAGTATGCAAGTGCTGATGAATGCGGAAGTGCAACTCACTATCTCGATATGGTCATCCTTTCTGCTCTTGAGGTGGACGTAAACTTTAATGTTAATGTTCTTGTTGGCAGCGACGGAATTATCCGTGGAGCTATCGGCGGACACCCAGACACTGCTGCAGACTCTGCCCTTTCTATTATAGTCTGCCCTCTTTTGAGAGGAAGAATTCCTTGCGTTGTAGATGAGGTTACAACTCTCATTACTCCTGGTTCATCTATCGATGTGGTTGTAACAGAGTACGGTATAGCTGTAAACCCTCGTAGGCCTGAGATTGCACAACGACTCAAAGAGGCAGGGCTGAAGATTGTAGATATCAAGGAACTCAAAGAGAAAGCAGATAAGATGATAGGCAAAGCGGCACCGCTTCCGTTCAAAGATAAAGTTGTTGGTGTTGTGATGAACAGAGACGGTAGCGTTCTTGATGTTATAAAGAATATCGGATAACTCTATGACAGAGGGAATTACTCTTGATGAACTGCTTTTGAGCAGAGACAACAGAAGTCTGCTTCAAACAGAGTTGCTAAAACAGCATTCGGGCAATAATTTGGTTTGTATGACCGTAATTATTCCCGGAAACATCAAGCGTAATTCCTCTTCTTTAATTATTGCCAAAGAGGGGGTAAAATCTCTCAGAGAAAAATTTAATGGCTCTATCATCTATTTGCAAGAGAGAGACTTGCAAACAGGATATGAAGCATATTTGGTTACAGAAAAATCTAAGGAAGAGGCAAAAAGAATTACTTGCAGCATAGAAGACTCCCATCCTTTGGGACGTCTGATGGATCTGGATGTAATAGATGAATCTGAAAATCCTATATCCCGCAAAGAGATTGGGCTCGATGAACGCAAGTGCCTGCTATGCAACAACTCAGCTCGCTATTGTATGAGAAACCACACCCATACAACAGACGAATTGTTGCAGAAAATTTCTCAACTGGTAAACAATTATGTACACCGAATTTGAAATAAGACAGCTCCCACTATCTTTGAAAAATGTTCGCGAGAAGGTGAGTAACTTTCTCAAAAACAACGATTTAAAGTTAGAAGATATAGATTCTTATTTTGGTGTCTTTGCTTTGGATGGTTCGGAAATTTTAGCAGGCGGAGGTTATAAAGATAATCTTATAAAGTGCATAGCAGTAGATAGCCGTTACAGAGAGAACGCACTATCGAACCGCCTCATTTCACATCTTATAAGTTCCATTATGGCTGAGGGTTACGCAAATGTGAAAGTATTTACAAAACCCTCCAATGCAGATATCTTTGAAAGTTTTGGATTTAAAACAATTGCCCGTTCCCGTTCTGCAATTCTGATGGACAACAACCCTACAGGCATAAGCAGTTACACAGAGTATCTCTCCGCATTTCAGAGAAGCGGCAATAATGGAGCAATTGTGATGAATGCCAACCCTTTTACCAAAGGTCACCGCCATTTGGTTGAGCAAGCATCTAAAATGGTTGATAATCTGTATGTTATATCTGTAAAAGAAGATAAGTCACTTTTTTCTTATCCTCAGCGATACGAAATGATTCAAAGAGGATGTAGAGATTTGAAGAATGTTATGGTTTGCCACGGAAGCGAATATGTCATCTCATCGGCAACATTCCCTACATACTTCATTAAGGAGGTTACAGATGCAACTGAAGCACAGATAGAATTAGATCTCTCTCTCTTCACAGAATATATAGCACCGGCTCTGAACATCACCACGCGCTTTATTGGGAGTGAGCCGCAAGATCTGTTGACAAGGCAATACAATAGGAAGATGAAAGAACTTCTACCCCAGAATAATATAAAAGTTATTGAGGTAGAGAGGATTAAACTTAAAGAAGAGGGAGAAGTTATAAGTGCCTCATCGCTGAGGAGAGAGTTGGAAAACAACAACTTTGAGGGGGCGGCAAAATTTGCTTATAGCACTACTGTTCCATATTTAATTTCATATTTGGCAACAAGAGCTTTACGCCTTGAGCTTGAGACTACCCCTAAGCCGGGACTGGTAGATAAAGCAGATAGCGGGGCTCATCGCGATATGAATTATAAAATGATGAATGAGTGCATTGAGATTATGCGAAGTTATACAGACAAATTCAGCTTGCTCGGATATACATCGCAAATACCGGATATAGAGGAGATTATAAAAACAGGAGAAGAGGCTCAGAACGCCCTTTTAGAACATACAAAGGGGATTAACACATACAAGGGTGCCCTTTTGTGCTTGGGGTTGGGGGTGATAAGCGCATCGCTGAGTTATTGTAAAGAGGAAAAAATTGAGAGTAAGGTTTGGAGAGAGTTCATTATTAAGCTTGCAAAGCATTTACCAGAGGGCAAAGGTACTCACGCTCAGAAAGTTAAGGAAAAATATAAAATATCTTCTGCCTTGGATAATGCAAGGGCTGGCTATCCGCTTCTGTTTGAAAAATGGATACCATTCTACTGCAACAATATTAAGGATGAACATTGCCTTCTAAAGACTATACTTCTTATAATGAGTACTTTAGAAGATACAAATGTATATTACAGAGGGGGAGAAAAAGGGGCAGAAATGGTAAAAAAGAGTGCGGAAGAAGTTTTAAACGATTTTAGTGTAGAGAAAGTGAAAGAAT
>CADBRQ010000007.1 GCA_902797115.1 uncultured Bacteroidia bacterium | reverse complement strand
CTTGTAGAAGAAGCAGGACGGTAGTTACCCGAAGCACCTCTTGTAGAAGTTGTAGGACGGTTATTTACTGCCTTGTTGTTTCTTGTTGAACTTGTTCCACCCGCAGTAATGGCACTTCTTGAACCTGAACCCTTTCTTACAGAGGTCATAGTTGGAGTTTTTACTCCCGTTCTGCGATTTGGATCTTTTGAATTGTTAGATGCATAAGAACGTGAAGAACTTGTTGAGCGATTTCCTCTGTAAGAGGCATCATTCCTCGATCCTCTTTGAGTGTTATATCCCCTTCCCCAGTTTCTGCCACCGGCACGGGTCCAACCCCAATTATGTCTGTGGTGAGTTCTAGGCCAATAGTAGTCATATCTCCAATAGTCGTAGTACCAAGGATCCCACCACGAACTATATCTGTACCAAGGATCGTAATAGAATGCCGAGTGCCATCCATAATAGTGACGATTCCAATAAGGTGATCTCCAATATGACCAAGACCAATAAGGACTATACCAATACGAATCATAATAACTTGGATATCCAACATTTAAATATAAAGTATATGTCGGACTGTTGTATTTGGTAATTCGAGCTTGATAATCTTCAGGAGTATCTAATATTACAAAGTTTGGATTCTCGTTCAGATTTACAGAAACCACGTCTGAATTACCTACATAGATAGTATCTGTATAGTCTGTAAAGCCGCGGTTGTTTCCGAGAATGGAATAGGTTTTGGTTTGCAGTTGTGCAACCCCACCTTCGGGAGCAATGTACTGAGCTGGTGTCCCGTCATCGGAGGTATAGTAAATGCTATTGGCATAACCCCTATTAGCATCAGAAGTGTATGTGCTTGCCACACAAGAAGTTGCGAGCAAAGCGCCAACAATCAATGTTAAGTAAGAAATGTTTTTCATTGTTACATCCTCCTTTAAATTAAATTTTGTATTTTTGCGATGTTTAATTTTAAACAAAGATAATCAAAAATTATTCCAAACAATAGATATGGCAAAAGAGATTACCCCAAGGAGCGAGAATTACTCACAGTGGTATAATGACTTAGTTGTTAAAGCAGGATTGGCAGAGAATTCAGCCGTCAGAGGATGTATGGTGATTAAACCCTATGGCTATGCCATTTGGGAGAAGATGCAACATCAATTAGATAAAATGTTTAAGGAGACAGGGCACCAGAACGCATATTTTCCCCTCTTTATTCCTAAATCTTTTTTAAGCCGTGAAGCAGAGCATGTTGAGGGATTTGCAAAAGAGTGTGCCGTTGTAACCCACCATCGTCTTATGACAGACCCTAATGGAAATGGCGTTGTTGTAGATCCCGATGCAAAATTAGAGGAGGAATTGATCGTACGCCCCACTTCAGAGACAATAATCTGGAACACATACAAAAATTGGATAAGTTCATACAGAGATCTTCCAATCCTTGTCAACCAATGGGCAAATGTGGTAAGATGGGAGATGAGAACCCGTCTTTTCCTCAGAACTGCAGAGTTTTTATGGCAGGAGGGGCACACAGCTCACGCTACCAAAGAAGAGGCATTAGAAGAGGCTACAAAAATGGTAAATGTATATGCAGATTTTGCAAGAAATTATATGGCAATTCCCGTAATTGTTGGAGAGAAAACCGAGAGCGAAAGATTTGCCGGTGCAATTACAACACTATGTATAGAGGCAATGATGCAAGACGGCAAAGCACTCCAAGCAGGAACATCACACTTTTTGGGACAAAACTTTGCAAAAGCATTCGATGTCAAATATCAGACTAATGAGGGGGGACTTGAATATGTTTGGGCATCCTCTTGGGGCGTATCTACCCGTCTGATGGGGGCGCTCATTATGGCTCACGGAGATGATAACGGTCTTGTACTTCCACCAAATCTCGCTCCTATTCAGGTGGTTATGGTTCCTATTTTCAATAAGCCGGAACAACTTGAAGCGGTTCTTGCAAAAATGAAAGAGATTAAAGAAGAGTTGGTAAAGAAAGGTGTCAGTGTAAAAATAGATGACAGGGATAACCTGCGCAGCGGTTTTAAATTTGCTGAATGGGAACTCAAGGGTGTACCTGTGAGAGTTGCCATCGGCCCGAGGGATTTAGAAAACAACACAGTGGAACTTGCTCGCAGAGACACACTTACAAAAGAGAGTACAAGTGCCGATTCTGCTCCTGAGAGAATCGTCAGCCTGTTAGATGAAATTGAGAAGAATATCTATCAGAAAGCCCTCTCCTTCCGCGATTCGCATATTTGGAAAGTTGATAGTTGGGAGGAATTTAAAACTAAGATAGAAGAGGGGGGATTTTTGCTATGCCACTGGGATGGCACCTCGGAAACAGAAGAGAAGATTAAGGAAGAGACAAAAGCTACAATTCGCTGTATTCCATTCGATTCGTGCGTGTGTCAAGAAGAGGGTAAATGTATTTACAGCGGGAAACCATCGCATCGCAGAGTATTATTTGCAAAAGCATATTAATGGTTTTAAAAAGCTTGCTAAATTTGAGAGATTTTTAAATATAAAATATGGAATCAGAATCGGTTGCAAACAAACAAATTGTAGAGATTTTATCGGGAAAAAGCAATTTGAAAAGCAAGTTGTTCGATAAAATGCAAGAGGTTTTCTCAGAATTGAAAGATCTGTTAGGTGAGATAAGCAATGATCTCGATGAGGCCTTGGATGAATTGCGTGAAAATGGTAAAGCACTGAATAAAAGGGTAAAGCTTGAGTACAGAGACAGAGGAAAATTAGAAGCAGAACTCTATTTTGCAGATGATGTATTGGTGTTCAGTCTTCTTCCCGATATCTACAAATTCGACCGTGAACACCCGATTAACAACAACCCTTATGTAGGTGGCGAGGGGAATGTATATTGCGGAATTATAAACATTTACAATTTCCTCAATGAAAGTATCCGCTACAACAGAGAAGAAGATTTAGGTTACTTGGTAGCAAGGATTTTCATAAACACTCAAGGAGCTTTCTTTGTTGAGGGTAAACGCCAGAATTTTAACAAGATAGAAGATTTTGGCAAAACTCAGATCAATAGAAATGCACTCAAAAACATCGTAGAAAATGCGATGCTCTATGCCCTGTCATTCGATTTACTTGTTCCTCGGTTCGAGAGTGTCAAGATTACTACGGTAGAGCAGATGAACAAAAAGATAGACAGTGCCCGCATGAAGACAGGTAAAAGACTCGGATTCAACTTCAACACAGATGATATTTTATCATAATTGATATGTAGTTGATAATGAATCGCTTTAAGAAATATACAATTTTTATTGCCGGAGTGATTATTCTCTCACTTCTCTCCATTTCCTCTTTTGCTCAAAATAAAGGAAAGTATAGGGTCAATTTCTTAGGCGATACTGTCAGAAACCGCTCATACGTAGCTCCCCCAAGCGGCTTATCTCCTGAACAAGAATTACTTAGAATAATAGGTTCTAAATTTCCAACTCCCACTATCAATTATAATCCCGATGCGACTCCAAAATTCTGGACAATAGGTCTTTTAGATGAAATCGGCTTTTCACAAGTCTCTTTGAGCAACTGGGCGGCAGGAGGCGAGGGCTCTGTCGCACTTAATGCCTATGTGAATGCAATGGCAAACTATGAGAAGGGTAAAATGTACTGGGACAATAGATTACAGCTTGGCTACGGTTTTGTGCAATCGTTTGATGTGGGTTATAGAAAATCTGACGACAGAATTGTGTTTGACAGCAAATGGGGATATCGTGCCTATAAAAAATTCTATTTCTCTGCCGCACTGAATTTTAAAACACAGTTTTCTCCAGGTTTCGACTACGATAAAAACAATAACAAAAAGAGAAAATCGGGATTCCTCGCTCCAGGATATGGAACATTGGGTATTGGTGTAGATTACAAGCCGGGAGCTGGTAAAGTTTTGATACTCAGCTTCTACCCTTTAACAGGCGGTGTAACTATTGTTCGTGCAGACAGCGCTTTGAGAGTAAAGTACGGCAATGAATACGACAAGATGGTTCGTTGGCAGATTGGAGCGCAATTCTCTGCCACATTTCAAAAGGAGATTGTCAAAAATCTAAAAGTTGCATCGCAGTTCTCGGTATTCTCCGACTATATGGGCAAGCCCGATAATTTAATTATCAATTGGGATGTTCAGATAGATTACAAGATTAATAAATATTTCAGGGGGGCACTACGTACCAATCTCATATACAACGACAAAGTTAAAATAACAACAAAGTCCGGAAGAGAGGTGGCGCGAGTCCAATTCAAAGAGATATTTTCACTCAATTTCTCCTATACAATTGGAGAGTTTAAAAAGTAAGACAATGCAAGAAGCTATCGTAGAATCTTCTCTTTTTAAGCAATTTATAAAAGAGTGCGAAGGATTTGGCATTTCGCTCTCTTCTAAAATTCTGCTGGGAGTAAGCGGGGGGGTAGATTCTATTGTTATGGCAACTCTCTTCCATACCGCCGGATACAAAATTGCAATTGCTCATGTAAACTTTAAGTTAAGAGGAAATGAGAGTTTTGCGGATCGCGATTTTGTGGCAAACTGGGCTAAAGAGAGGAATATACAATTCTTTGAGAAAGAGGAAGATACTGAAAATTTTGCTCAACAGAACAAAATCTCCATCGAGCTGGCGGCAAGAAAAATCCGATACGACTGGTTTTATGAAGTTCTTAGAAACGAGGGATTTACATATTTAGCCATAGCACACAACGCAAATGATAATGCAGAGACTCTTCTTCTCAACTTGATAAGGGGAACCGGATTGAAAGGTATTTGCTCAATAAGACCTATCACAGAGATAAATTCTGAAACAAACTGCACAGAAAGAAAATTTCTGATTCGCCCCCTGCTCTTTGCAGAACGGACACAAATAGAAGCGTTTGCAGAAAGAGATAAAATAGCGTATCGAGAAGATTGCACCAATAAAGAGAATATTTATAAACGGAATAAAATCAGAAATCAAATAATTCCGCTCTTAGAAGAGTTGAATCCTACGGCAGTTAAAAGACTTAATCTAAATATTGAATATTTTAGACAAGCGTATGCCTTTGAAAAAGAGAATGTTGCCAAAGCCCTCTCAAATGCGGTACAAACAATCGGCAGTTTTGACTATATGAGCCTGAGAAAAAGTTACTTAACAACCTCACTCAACATTCAGAAATTGCCTAAAGAGAATAGATATTATATTTTATACTCATTTTTAAGCGATTATAATTTTTCATACGAATCTTCCTGCGATATAGTCAAAGCATGTGAAAAAGAGTCTCCTACATCAAAAGTTTTCTTCTCTTGGTCAGAGAAATCATTGCAAGATTCGGCTTCTAAATTTGTAGCAACCATCGAGAGAGGATATCTGAATATTTTTAAAGGAGAGATTATTTCCGATGCAGAGATTTTACAAAAATTACAACTTTCAATTCCGGCCGAAGGAGAATATGTTGTAAACTTTGGCAAAAGATTTATACTCTCGATCAAATCCTCTAACGAGTTTAAGAAAGCTCCTGGTGTACTCTGCATAGATGCCGACAAAGTTCAGTTCCCTCTCATTCTTAGGAGTATAGAGAATGGCGATGCTTTTTCCCCTTATGGGCTGAAAGGGAGTAAAAAAGTTAACGATTTCTTGAATGACAAGAAAATAGATTTGTTGATAAAACCTTTGGTAACTCTTCTCTGCAACAACAAGAACAGAGGTGGTTCAATTATCTGTATTCCCGGATTAGAGATAGAGAATTCTCTCTGTGTAACACCTCAGACCAAACGCTATCTGACAATAGAGTTTACTCCTTCTCCTGTTTAAAAATCGCTTTACGCAAATCGAAATTGGTGCCAAGATACTTTTTCCTGACATCCTCATTGGCTGCAAGTTCTTCCGGAGTTCCTTTATAAAGGATAGTACCCTCAAAGAGGAGATATGCACGGTCTGTAATTGCTAAAGTCTCATGCACATTATGGTCTGTAATTATTATCCCGATATTTTTCTTTTTCAGTTTTGCAATAATTCTTTGAATATCCTCAACCGCAATCGGGTCTACACCGGCAAACGGCTCATCGAGAAGGATAAACTTTGGATCAATTGCAAGAGCACGAGCAATCTCGCATCTACGCCTCTCTCCTCCGGAGAGTTGAATACCCATATTTTTTCTAACTTTCTGAAGAGAAAACTCCTCTATCAACTGCTCTAATCTCTCTTGCCTCTCTTTCTTGGTCAATTTAGAAATCTCCATGACAGAGGTGATATTATCTTCTACAGAGAGTTTTCTGAAGACAGATGCCTCTTGTGCAAGATATCCCAACCCCTTTTGCGCCCTTTTATACATAGGCAAATTTGTTATCTCCTCATCATCTAAAAAAATACGCCCGCCATTAGGTTTAACAAGTCCGGTAACCATATAGAAACTTGTTGTTTTTCCTGCACCATTAGGTCCTAAAAGTCCCACTATCTCACCCTGTTCCACATTGTAAGAGACATTTTTTACAACAGTTCTAAGCCCATACTTCTTAACTAAATTATCGCAACTTAAACGCATAATAATATTCTGTTTCTGATCTTAAAAAATACAATTTAATTCTACTAACCATTTATAAGCTCCGCACCCAAATCCTCTTTGAGATTTTTAAACTCTTTGTTGTTCTCCGTCATATAGTTATCTTTCTCTGACGGCATATATAAATTAGACTTAACCTCCTTAGATGTCTTCTCCTCCAATATTAACTGTATATTATTATTAGAGAGAGATTTACGAAGAAAATTAGTCAAGTTTGCAGCTGTAAATTTCTCTATCCACGCTTTTTGCTCAAGATTGCTGACTTTAAAAATAACACTCGTATTATCCTCAGCGATAAGTGGTTCTGTTAATCTGAGAGCCGCAACAAAACGGACGAGCTTAGGTTGCCGCTTTTCAAAATCATCTGCATACTTCAGCCATACCTCCTTTAACTGCGCTTGAGTGAATGGCTTAGCTTGAGATGGCCCCATAAAGTCAAGGGCATCTGCTTTCTCCCCATCAGCTTGCGATTGTTGTGCTTTTTGCGCCTGATTTAACAGAGAGTTTATCCCCTTGATAGAAGGTGACGCTGCCACAGGTTGTGGTGAAGGAGCTGGTTCAGTTGCAGGCTTTGAAGTCTGCTCTGCAACAGGTTGTTGTACTGGCGCAGGTTCGGTTGCAGGTTTTGTAACAGGTTCCGGATGCGTTGTTGGAGCCGACACCGTTGCAGGAGCTTGTTCTGAAGCGTTCTCCGGTGTCTGTTCTGCTATTGGCTTTTGATGTTCTTCTGAAAGTGATTTAGTAGCAGATGCTGGTTCCGTCGTAGGCTTTGGCGTAAGTTCCGCTTTTGGTTCCAATGCTGGTTCCGTTGTAGGCTTTGGTGTAAATTCCGCTTTCGGTTCCGATGTATGTTCTACTATAGGTTCTGCCACAGGTTGTGGTGCAGTTGCAGGTTCTGCCACAGGTTGTGGTGCAGTTGCAGGTTCTGCCACAGGTTGTGG
>CADBRQ010000006.1 GCA_902797115.1 uncultured Bacteroidia bacterium | reverse complement strand
TGCGCAATCACAAAAGAGGTCCTCCCCTTCATCAGTGAAACAATACCTTTTTGAATCAATTTTTCTGTCCTTGTATCTATAGAAGATGTTGCCTCATCGAGAATAAGGACAGGGGGATCTGCCACCGCTGCCCTGGCAATAGAAAGCAACTGCCTCTCCCCTTGACTTAAATTACCGCCATCTGCCTCTATTACAGTATTATAACCCTGTGGCGAACGCCTTATGAATGAGTGGGCACAGACCAACTTTGCAGCATTTATACACTCCTGATCTGTAGCGTCCAATCTTCCATATCTGATATTCTCTAAAACCGTTCCTGTGAATAGATTAGTCTCCTGAAGCACAATCCCAAGACCTCTTCTCAACGCCTCCTTTTTAATCTCTTTCACATTAAACCCGTCGTATGTAATCTCACCGTCTTGAATCTCATAAAACCTGTTTACAAGATTGGTAATGGTTGTTTTTCCTGCACCTGTCCCCCCTACAAATGCTATTTTTTGTCCCGGATATGCCGTCAGGTTAATATCAAAAAGTATCTGTTTACCCTCTGTATACTCAAAATCAACATCCTTAAAACTTACCTCTCCGCAAAGTTTAACCTCCTTTTCTCCATCTGACCACACCCAGCTCCCTCTCTCCTTTTTAATCAGTTCAACTTTTCCATTATCAATCTCAACCTCCTCATCCATAACACCATATACTCGGTCTGTCCCCGCACTTGCCATTATTATACTATTAATTTCATTACTAATCTGCGATACAGGTCTGGAAAAATTTTTATGAAGTGTCAGAAATGCCACCAAAGTACCCAGAGAAAGGGAAAATTCTCCGCTCATAGCTATTATAGCACCTACTATCGCGATGAGCACATACCCCAAATTCGATATGTTTCCATTTACCGGCATTACAATATTAGCTATCTTATTGGCTTTAAACACGCTCTCTCTTAGGGTGTTATTATGAATGCTGAATTGCTCCGTCGCTTTCTCTTCGTGACAAAATACTTTGATTACCCGTTGTCCGTTCACCATCTCCTCTATGTAGCCGTTGAGTGCACCAAGACTCTTCTGCCGCTCAGCAAAATATTTTTTGGACAATTTTCCCAACTTCTTGGTTATAAAATAGATAAAGAAAGCTAAAATGATAGAGAGAATGGTTAGCGGAATATTCAGTACTATCATACTCACGAATGTAGAGATAATTGTAACCATGCTCTGGAACAGACGAGGAATACTCTGTCCGATGACTTGTCTTAAAGTATCTATGTCATTGGTATAGACACTCATAATATCTCCATGCTTCCTGGTGTCAAAGAATTTCAGAGGAAGCTTTTCCATATGCTCAAACAGATTGTGCCGTAATCTGAGCATAGTCCCCTGCCCCACATAAACCATTATGATATTGTAGAGATATGAAGCCGCAGAGCCAATCAGCAAAGCAATGGAGAGTTTGAATAAAGCAGAGGCCAATGGGGAGAAATCACCACTTGCCGGAACAATATAGTCATCTATCAAACTTCTTGTAAATAAGGTAGATGCCAATGTTGCAAGAGAGGAGATGACAATACATACAAGCACCAACAGAATATGATATTTGTAGTGTTTGAAGATTAATCTGAACAATCTCCCTACTGTAGATTTATTTCCTTTTCCCTTTGGTTCCATCAGTTCTTAGCATCAAAATCTCCTTCTCCTCCGGAGCTCTGCATTTGATAAATATCTTGGTATATATTATTGTTTTTCAATAAATTATCGTGAGTATCAAAACCGCATACCATACCATTGTCAACCACTATAATCCTGTCGCAATCCGTAATAGAGAGAATTCTGTGTGATATGATGATTTTTGTAGAATCTTTATTGCTATTGTGTATAGCAGTACGGATTTTCTCCTCTGTAGCAGTATCTACTGCAGATGTTGCATCGTCGAGGATTAAGATTTTTGGCTTTTTGAGCAAAGCTCTCGCAAGTGCCAGACGCTGTCTCTGACCACCGGAAAGATTTGTCCCACCCTGCTCTATTTTAGAATTATACCCTTCTTCCAGCTGAGAGATAAATTCATCTGCGCAAGCCATCCGACATGCTTGCCTACACTCCTCTAAAGTAGCATCTTCTTTCCCCCACCTCAAATTATCAAGTACAGTTCCGCTGAAAAGGGTGTTCTTTTGAAGAACAATAGCAACACTCTCTCTTAAAACCTTTAAGTCATAGCATCTTACATCAACGCCTCCGACACTTACACTCCCCTCGCAGACATCATAAAGACGGCAAATCAAACTTCCCAAAGAAGATTTTCCGCTTCCAGTTCCACCTATAACTCCCACACTCTCACCGCTTTTTATATGCAATGAAATCTTTTCTAAAGCATAATCTCCCCCCTTTTTATATGAGAAACATACATTATTGAAATCTACACTTCCATCTTTAATTTCTAGAAGGGGCGAATCGGGATTAAACATATCCGGCTCTTCATTAATGACTTCCGTAATTCGCCTGGCACTTGCTACACTCATTGTTACACTCACAAAAATCATAGAGAGCATCATCAGACTCATCATGACGGTCATTACATAGGAAAAGAGAGAGGTAAGTTGTCCGGTTGTTAATGTCCCTTCACTTATCTGATGTGCACCAAACCACGAAATAGCTATGATACAACCATATACAACCATGTTCATAATTGGGTGGTTAAGTGCCATCAACCCCTCTGCCTTAACATTCAGTGTGTATAAAGAGAGAGCTGCCTTATCTAATTTTGAAAGCTCTTTATTCTCCCTCACATACGCCTTAACAACTCTGATTGCATTTACATTCTCCTCTATCACAGAGTTCAATGTATCGTATTTCTGAAAAATCTGCTGAAAAAGTTTAGTTGCCCTTTTTATTAAAAAATAGAGAGATATAGATAGAATGCCAATTGCACAAACAAATATCAAACTCATATAAGAGTTGATGAAAAAACACATCACAAAACTCGAGATAAGATTCAAAGGCGCTCTTACAGAGGTTCTTAAAAGCATTTGGATAGAATTTTCTACATTAGAGACATCTGTAGTCATTCTTGTTACTAAACCGGCAGTAGAGAACTTATCTATATCTGAGAAGGAGAATCTCTGAATATTTCCGTACATCGCATCTCTCAGATTTGCAGCTACTCCCGTAGAAGAATAAGCTGCATACCTTCCTGCCAATATACCAAAAAGCAAACTCAGAAAAGCGAGACCAACCATTATTGTCCCATATTTGTAAACAGCTTCTAAATTACTCTGATTTATACCTTTGTCTATTATCGATGCGGTTATGTATGGAATGAGAACACCTATAAAGACCTCAGCCGAAGTGAAAACCGGGGTTAGAATTACAGCAGTTCGGTACTGCTTAATCTGTTTTATGATGGTTTTAAGAATCACTTGAATACAAATTTAGTAATTTTGGGGCAAAGAAAACTCAAAAACAGATAAAATGGCCGACAATTATTTAGAGAGACAAATGGAAGATCTGCAAAAGCGTAAAAACAGGCGTGTGGCAAAACCTATGCTAATAAACACACTGCTCAAACGCAACAGAAGCCATAGAGGATATGACTCTTCTTATAAAGTTACAATAGAGGAACTTGAGAGAATAATAATGGTGAATACCTTGACAGGCTGCACAAAAAACCAACAGATTCTCAGGTTTAAACCTATCATAGGAAAAGAGGCGGCAAACTTTGTGCAACATATAAAATTAGGGGCTATGCTTCCTGAGTTGAATCTTCCAGCAGAGGGGAGAGAGCCAAATGCTTTTATCATAGTGGCTACAAAGGAGTTAGAGAATAAGTGGACCTATCTCGATTTGGGTATCAGCCTACAAAGTATGATGCTGAAAGCGGTCAGTATGGGACTCAACGGTATCTGCATCGGCTCTTTCAATAAAAAAGCTGCTAAAGATTTGCTTCCCGATGATTATGAGCCGCTTATTGTTGTTGCCATTGGGAAAGGCATTGAAAAGATAGAACTTGTTCCTGTCCAAGAGGGAGAACCCATAGCTTACTACAGAAAGGATGGGATTCACTATGTGCCTAAAATACAGAATATTATAATATAAACAGAAGAGTTGTTGCGTTATGGACCAAAACAAAATTGAGAGAGTATTAAGGCTGATGAAACTCTTGACCTCTAACATAGGGTACTCAATTGAGGAACTCGCAGAGCGTTTGGAGACATCGCCGAGAACAATATACAGATACATAGATACTTTCAAAACAGCAGGATTTGCTGTTGTAAAGCATAATAATAGTTTATCCTTAGCAAAAGAGAGCCGTTTCTTTAAAGATATAAGCCAGTTGGTACACTTTACCGAGGAAGAAGCATTCATGGTCAATTCTTTGATAGATGACCTCGATAACACCAATGTCATAAAAGAGAATCTCCGCTCAAAGTTAGCGACCATTTACCGCTTTACATCAATAGCAGATGTTTTTGTAAAGAAATCCAATGCCCAAAAAGTTAATGCTCTGATTGAGGCGGTAGAAGAAGGAAAACAGGTGATTCTAAAAGGGTACAGCAGCGGTCATTCTAAAAAGAAAAAAGACCGTATAGTTGAGCCATTCAAGTTTACAACAAACTACATCAGCATTTGGTGCTATGACCCTAAAGATCATAAGAACAAACTCTTTAAGACAGAACGAATTACGGAAGTACAAGTACTTGATGCAGAACAAAAATACAAAGAGAAACACTCTACCGGATTTATAGATATATTCAGAATGCATGGCGATAAGCCAATTCATATAGAACTTGAACTCGGTCTGCTTTCACACAACCTTTTGATAGAGGAGTTTCCCCTCTCTGAAAATTTCCTGAAAAAGAAAGGGGAGAAAAAGTGGATTCTAAGTACAGATATTGCCAATTTGAAAGGGGCTGCCCGCTTTGTGTTGGGAACAATGGACGATGTAAAAATCTTGAAAGGGAGAGAGCTGAAAAATTATATCCTCAGCTTCGTAAAAAAACATATAGATAATATCTGAATAATATCAACGCAATTAAAATGCGTAAATTTCTCCTAAAATGGTAGAAATTAAGGAGATTTTTGTATTTTTGCATCCGTCATGGTAACATCGAACGCCCTTCTTAGGCACATAACGATTGATGCTTGTTTAAGAGATACAGACCATAAGTACTCTCTTACAGACCTCATTGCCGCCTGCACAAGAGCCATCAAAGAGAACAGCAAAGTAAAAGAGAACTTCACCGTATCGGTGAGGACAGTGCAGCTGGATTTACAATTTATGAGAGATAAAAAGAAGGGATATGGAGCTCCTATAGTGGTTTATGAGCAAAAATATTACAAGTATAAGGACCCTGCATACTCAATAGGAAACGCCAATGTAAAACAGACAAACCTCGCCCCTCTGTCCGAAATTGCAGAAACATTGCGCAGATATACCAAAATATCTGGTATGGAAACACTTAAAGGGGCTGTATCGCTGATAGAAGATGTTATAGAGAACAAAATTAACGGCGGACAAAAGAAAATTGGAGAGTTAAAGCTCCAACCAATTTCTGAAGGTAAGTTCAACGATATAATCAAAGATGCTGTTATTAATCGCAAGGTACTGAGTCTGAGCTACTATAAAGAAGGAGGAGCAACTTCTACCTCAATTATTTTCTATCCGCTCTATATGAAAATATACGCTAACCGTTGGTTTGTACTCGGTTACGAAGAGGGACGTGAAGGAATCAATGTTATTGCTACAGACACAGTTACCAGCTACTCCTACGCAATTCTTCCCTTCCCTCCAAACTACACTTTTAATCCCGATGCGTACTTTAAAGATATCATAGGGGTAACAAAGCCGCAGCTCAGGAGAGAGGAGATAACTATCTGTGTTAAAGAGCCGTTAGCTTCCTTTTTGATAAAATACCCTATCCATCCTTCTCAAAAGATGATAAGCAAAACAGATGATGGAGGAGAGACTTTGCAGCTTCAGCTCATACCAAACGATGAGTTTTACCGTTGGGTATATGAAAACACCTCTTATGTAACTATAGTATCTCCAAAGGCTTGCGCAATTTCTGCTACGAACTTTATTAAAAATGTAATTAAAGATTTGCCAACATTTACACCGGAAAAACCTAAACGCGAATCGAAGAAGAAAAAGATTATAGAGAAAGAACCTGACTTATTCTCAATGTTTTAGTTAAAGGAGATATGTGATGAGAAAAAATGTTGATAATAAACCAATAGTTGCCCTTATTTACGATTTCGATGGAACCCTTGCTCCTGGTAATATGCAGGAGTACTCATTCATAAAATCTATAGGTCTCTCAAAAGAGGAGTTCTGGGGAAAAACTCAAAACATGGCACAAATTCAAGATGCCGACCCCATCCTAATCTATATGCTGCTGATGCTCAATGAGGCACAAAAGAACAACATAGAGCTTTCAAGAGAGAGTTTTCGTAAATTCGGAAAAGATATAACCTTTTTTGAGGGGGTAGAGAGTTGGTTCGGTAGAATAAATAAAATTGGTGAGAGAGAGGGAATTAGGGTAGAACATTACATAAACTCATCGGGATTATTGGAGATATTGGAGGGAACAAGTATTGCAAAAGAGTTCAAAGCAATTTTTGCAAGTTGTTACTACTACAGCAAAAAAGGAAATGCCGTATGGCCTGCATCAGCTGTCAATTACACAAACAAGACACAGTTTCTGTTTAAGATAAACAAAGGTATTCTCAATATTCAAGATAGCGAGAAAACCAATGAATCTACACCGGATGAGGAGAAAAGAGTGGCATTCAAGAATATGATCTATTTCGGAGATGGAGAGACAGATGTGCCATGTATGAAACTAATTAAACAACTTGGTGGAACAGCAATCGGTGTCTACGATCCTTCAATTCCTCGCAAAAAGACTATAGCTCAAAAACTTATACACGACAACCGAGTAAATTTCATCTGTGCCGCAGATTATAGCAAAGGGAAAAAAGTAGAACAGATTGTCCGCAACATCATTCGAAAAATCAAGGCAGACGAACAACTCGCAAAATTCAGATAATTTAAAAGTGAGTTGATATATAACTCTTTACTATAGAGGCAATTTCATCTATAGAAAACTTAGATGAACTTATACACATATCGTAAGATGAAGCTGCTCCCCAGCTCTTGAAAGAAAATCCGGAATAATATGAACCTCTTTTGCGGTCTCCTTTTGCAAGCAAAGAGGCAACTTTATCATCTGTCATATTATCTATATCGCTGAGTAACTTTGAGTTTCTGATTCGCTTAATCCTATCTTCCATATCTGCACTGATAAAGATATTGAAACAGTTAGGATAATCTCTCAGAATATAATCTGCACATCTTCCCAAAATAATTGTAGAACCTTCAGATGCAATCTTCCTAATTACCTTACTCTGAATCTCGAACAGACGCCCGGCATTCATATAATTGACTCCGAACCCCGTCTGTATTGCCTCAACAAAAGCACTCAAAGAGAAACTGTTATTGAGTCCCAAAGTACTCTTTTCATCTGCTTTGTCAAACATTTCAGAGACAAAACCGCTCTCCTTGGCAGCCAGGTTAATAAGCTCTTTGTCATAAAGCTTAATGCCCAACTCCTCACTCAGTTTCTGACCAAGCTGCAAACCTCCAGCACCAAGTTGTCGTCCTATATTTATGTGAATATGATTTGAAGAAGTTTCCATGTCCTATTGAGTTGCTATAGTTTGAGTATCTGATTGATTTTGAATAATTTGAGTTTTAAAAGCACGGTACTGTCTGAGAAGCATGATTGCAGTGATTATACTTGAAATCAGGTCCGAAGCAGGCAAACTCCACCATACACCATAGATACCATCTTTCTCACCTAAAAGCAAAGGGAGAAAAAAGAGAAGAGGGAGCAAGCAAATGACCTGGCGGCTCAAACTCAAGAAAATTGCCTTCTTTGCCATCCCGATACATTGGAAAAAGTTTGATGTAACCATCTGAAAACCAATTATCGGGAAAAAGAGAAAATTAATTCTTATTCCCGTAACAGCGTGAGAGATAAGATCTTTGTCTGTTGTAAAAATTTTAGCGAGGGTGTTGGGAAAAAGTTCTGTAAGGATAAATCCTACACAGCAAATAATTGTGGCGTATGTAATTGTTTTTCTCAATACCTCATTCACCCTATTGAGTTTCTGCGCTCCAAAATTGTAACCGGCAATTGGCTGCATACCTTGATTTAAGCCGAGCACAGTCATGAGAATTAGAAAAGTAAGGCGTTGAACTATTCCGAAAGCACCTATTGCCATATCCCCTCCATATCTCATAAGTTGCTGATT
>CADBRQ010000005.1 GCA_902797115.1 uncultured Bacteroidia bacterium | reverse complement strand
AGAGTTGGTATTATTGTACTCTCTCCTCGGGCAATGGCTACCGGTTTAAATTTGTCCGAACGGCTTATTTGAATTGGCTCGCTCTCTTTGAGCATAGATTCAACCGTTTTATTGATTAGTGTGGAACCTTCATCTAATCTGAAGACAACCATTTGAAGCTTCCCTTTTCCGAACTCCATAAATTCAGAAGTTCCGGTCTGTTTAAGAAGATCTACTATTTCGTATGCAGCCATCTTCTCCGGATAGAAGAGAAGGTCTATTCCTAAGTCTGTGAATAATATACGGTTATCGTATTGCGTATATTCATCGTTATTGATTCTTGCAGTAACTTTCTTGGCTCCGAGTTTTTTTGCAAGAAGGGCAGAGAGGATATTTACATTTTGGTCCTGAGCAGGGCTTACCGCTATAAAGAGGTCTGCTTTAGAGACTTCTGCCTGCTCTAAAGTTGATATGGATGTCTGGTCTCCAAGGACGGTAATGACATCGGTAATTTCGGCAACTTTACTCAAGCGTGCCTCATCGTGCTCTATTATTGTTATGTCGTTGGCCTCTCTGGCGAGCATTTTAGCCAGATGCGATCCAACTTCCCCGGCTCCTGCAATAACGATTTTCATATCTTGATTTACTTTAAATCTCTCTTTTAATCAATTGCTTTGCAATCTTCTCTCTTTCAACAATGCGTTCCCTTTTTTGCTTTACCACTCAAGGGGCAAAGGTAGCAATTTATTTATTTTTATTAACTTTGAGACAGCAACAATTTCAGGAATCGTAAAATCTTAGATATATGTTAAGAAAGATTAGAATTATTCTGGCAACTATCTTTTTTGTTCTAATTACCCTTTTGTTTTTGGACTTTACCGGAACAGTGCATCGTTATTTTGGGTGGATTGCAAAGATTCAGTTTTTGCCTGCGGTCATGGCGCTGAATATTGTGGTTATCGTAGCACTTGTGCTTTTGACTATAATTTTTGGAAGAATCTACTGTTCAGTAATTTGTCCGCTTGGGGTAATGCAGGATATAATTGCCCGCATTGGGATTAAGAAGAGAAAGAACCGCTATAACTATTCCAAAGCAAAAACATGGTTGAGGTGGAGTATTTTAGCTCTGTTTGTTTTGGCAATTATCTTTGGAATAGCATCTTTTGTTGCTCTTCTGGCTCCTTACAGCTCATACGGGAGAATTGCAAATAATTTATTCTCGCCAATATATATGCTTGGAAATAACGCACTTGCATATATCGCTGAGAGAGCAGATAGTTATGCGTTTTATCGTAAAGATATAGTGATTAAGGGATTAGCAACTTTTGCTGTTGCTGCTGTAACATTTGTTGTTATAGCATTTCTTTCTTACAGAAACGGAAGAACTTACTGTAATACAATTTGTCCGGTGGGCACAGTGCTTGGATTTTTTGCTAAATTTTCTCTGTTTAAGCCGGTTATAGACAAAAGCAAATGTGTAAACTGTTTGTTGTGCTCTAAAAACTGTAAAAGTTCCTGCATAGACATAAAGGGGGGGCATAAAATAGATTACTCACGATGCGTTACTTGTGGAAATTGTATAACCTTGTGTAACAAAGGGGCTTTGAAATATGGAATGAGCTGGGGAAATACGAATCGTGATGAAAAAACTGCTGTGAATGAGAAAGTTGCTGTGAATGATGGTATCGATAAAGGGAGAAGAACAGTTCTTACTGTTGGTGCAGTGCTGGCAACCGCTGCCGCTGTAAAGGCCCAAAGCAATATAGAAGAGAAATTTACAGATGGAGGTCTAACTCCGTTGACTCCTAAACAAAAAGTAGAGAGAGAGCATCGGATTGTTCCTCCTGGGGCTAAAGGGATTAAGAATTTTACATCTCATTGTACCGGTTGTCAGTTGTGCGTGAGTGTATGTCCGAACAATGTATTGAGACCATCTGCAGATCTGTTGACTCTTATGCAGCCACACTCTTCTTATGAGAAGGGATTTTGCAGGCCGGAGTGTACTAAATGTAGCGAGGTTTGCCCTGCAGGTGCAATAGTAAAAATTACCGCTGAACAGAAAACTTCTATTCAGATAGGGCATGCTGTTTGGGATGCCGGACTGTGTCTTCCAATGGCTCAAGGTATTCGTTGCGGAAACTGTGCAAGACATTGTCCTGCAGGAGCTATCCAACTTGTAAGTATAGATCCGGACGATACATCGGAAAATGCAGTTATGTTCCCTGTTGTTGACGAGGAAAAATGTATTGGATGTGGTGCATGTGAGTATGTATGCCCTGTTAGACCATTGAGTGCAATTTATGTGGAAGGACATGAGGTTCACAGAGTTATCTAATTGCTTCAAATCAGATAGAGAACATAGGGCTAAAGGAGAGATTAAAGAAATAGAAAAAAGATTATGACTAAAATAAAAGGAGAGAGTATGGAGAATCGCGATGCAATATCAAGGAGAAGCTTTGTAAAGAGGGTAGGGCTTGGTGGAGCTGCTGTTGCAAGTGCTTCTATAATAGGAGGTTTGACAAGCTGTGGAAAAAGAGGAAATGAAGATGATGTGTATAAAACAACATCGGAAATTCCTACAGATAAAATGACATATCGAACCAATTCCAAAACAGGAGAAAAAGTTTCTCTGCTCGGTTATGGGTGTATGAGAATTCCTACAATAGAAAATCTTAGTGATAGAGAGGCAGATTCCGAAATAGATCAGCAGGGGTGGAATCGGCTGATTGCCTTTGCTTTTGAGCATGGTGTGAATTACTTTGATACTTCTCCTGTCTATTGCAAAGGGAAATCTGAGAGTGCTACGGGGATTGCTCTTAAAAATCTCGGAGTGCCGAGGGATAAATATTTTATCGCGACAAAACTAAGTAACTTTGCCCCAACTACATGGAGTAGGAGTGCCACTCTTGAGATATACCGCAACTCTTTTAAAACGCTCCAAACAGATTACATAGATTACTATTTGCTGCATGGTGTGGGGATGGGAAACGGTATGGAGGATTTTAATGCAAGATATATAGATAACGGGGTTTTGGATTTTTTATTGGAGGAGCGTAAGGCGGGAAGAATTAGGAACTTAGGATTCTCGTATCACGGAGATATAAAAGTATTTGACTACCTTCTTGCAAATAATGATAAATATCATTGGGACTTTGTGCAGATTCAGATGAATTACATGGATTGGAAGCATGCCAAGGAGGTTAATGAGAGAAATACCAATGCTGAGTATTTATATGGAGAATTAGAGAAGCTTGGTATTCAGGCAGTTATAATGGAGCCACTGCTCGGAGGAAGACTTTCTAAAGTTCATGACCATATTGTTGCAGAGTTAAAACAGAGGGAGCCTTCTAAGAGTGTGGCATCGTGGGCTTTCCGTTGGGTGGGTTCCTATGAGAATGTCCTCACTGTTTTGAGCGGTATGACATATATGGAGCATCTTCAGGACAATCTTAGATCTTATGCTCCGCTTGTTCCTGTTACAGAGGATGATAAGATATTTTTGGAGAGTGTGGCGCAAAAACTCATTGCATATCAGACCATTCCTTGCAATGACTGTAAATATTGCATGCCATGCCCTTACGGACTCGATATTCCGGCAATTCTTCTCCATTACAACAAATGTATCAATGAGGATAATATGAGTTCTGGAAAAGGTGATCCTGATTATAGAAAAAAACGTCGTGCCTTCTTAATTGGCTATGACAGAGCACTTCCAAAAGAGAGACAGGCAGATCACTGTATAGGTTGCGGGGTATGTATTAGGCATTGTCCTCAGAATATAGATATTCCTAAGGAGATGATAAAGATTGACAAGTATGTGGAGAACTTAAAGAGATAAATTTTAAATATTGACAAATATGAAAAAGTGCAAATCTACAAAGAGATGCTTTAGTGTCTCTGCAATTATCTTAGCCATAGTAGGTTGTGTTATTATTTCAATTTTGGTTTTTAAGAGAGGTTCATCTCAAGGAGCAAAGCTTTATCTTCAGAGCAACGATTCTACCAATTTTGTAACTCTCACAGATGTGGTGCCCGATGTGATTTTGGAGATTCGGTATTTTGGAACCTACAACTTTGTTGGAAAAAGGATAAATGGTTATGAAGAACCCGTTGCGCTTGTTACAAAAGAGACGGCAGCGGCTTTAAAAAAAGTGAGCGATTATCTTGCAGAAAAGGGTTACAGGTTAAAGATTTATGATGCTTACAGACCTCAACGTGCTGTAGATCATTTTAAAGAGTGGGCAAAGGATTTGGGAGACACTTTAATGAAGCAATACTTCTATCCCTTTAAGAATAAGAATGTTTTGTTTAAAGAGGGATATATTGCATCGCATTCAGGACATAGCAGGGGAAGTACGCTTGACCTGACAATTTTTAATATGGCAACAGGGAAAGATGTAGACATGGGGGGAACTTTCGACTATTTCGGAGAAAAATCCCACACCAATTGTCCCGATATAACTGCGGAGCAAAAAGCTAACAGAGAGATACTTAAAGAGGCGATGGAAAAATTCGGATTCAGAAATTATCCTACCGAATGGTGGCACTATACTTTAAGGAATGAGCCATATCCCGACACTTACTTTACTTTTGCAAACAAGACCTTACAGTTATAAATAAACCTTTGTAACTCTTTTTGCAGACAACTATTTCAAACGTTTGAGTTGAACGGTAAAGTGCCTCATCAGAGGTGCTTCCCACTCTATTGCTACTCCGCGAGTTATACTCTCCCTTCTGTCATATACATTTTTAAGTGCCGCCGCAACAACATCCATGTGGTTGTCTGTGTAAACCCTTCGTGGAATTGCCATTCGCAGAAGATCTAATCCGCCAAAACGGTTCTCTCTTGTAACAGGGTCTCTGTCGGCGAGCATATAACCTATCTCACAGGCCCTTATGCCTGCTTCCAAATAGAGTTCGCAAGTTAAAGTTTGAGCCGGAAACTCCTCTTTTGGCACATGCGTTAATACTTTGTCTGCATCTACAAAAATTGCGTGACCTCCTGCAGGACGTTGGTATGGAATACCGTAACTATCTAATTTAGAAGCTAAATATGCAACCTGATGAATTCTTGTCTGGAGCATGTCGTACTCTGTGTTTTCATCGAGCCCTTGTGCTAAAGCGTTGAGGTCTCTGCCGTTAAGTCCGCCGTATGTGATGTAGCCCTCAAATGGAATGCAGAAAGATTTTGCCCCTTCGTACCAATCTTTGTGACGGGTTGCTATGAAACCTCCCATATTCACTATGGCATCTTTTTTTGCAGACATTGTAGCTCCATCTGCATTTGCAAACATTTCAAGTGCTATCTCTTTGATACTCTTATCTTTATACCCCTCTTCCCGTTCTTTGATAAAATATGCGTTTTCTGCAAATCTGGCAGAATCCATTACTACAGGAACATTGTATTTGTGGCAAAGCTCGCATGTCTCTTTTATATTCTTCATGCTTACAGGCTGCCCGCCAACGGTATTGTTTGTTACTGTAAGTACCATAAAAGGGACATTGCCTCTATTCTCGATAAGGATTTTTTCCAGATGTTCAAGGTCTACATTTCCTTTAAAAGGAAGCTCTTTTTGAGTATCTCTCGCATCGGGAGTGGTAACATCTATAGCTTTTGCTTTGCGTGCCTCTATATGACCTTTAGTGGTGTCGAAGTGGGCGTTGCCAGGGATAATATTTCCCTCTTTCACAAGATATGAAAATAGCACATTCTCTGCGGCGCGCCCTTGGTGTGTAGGTATAACATATTCAAAACCAAGAATTTTCTGCACCATTGCCTGGAATTTATAAAAAGAGGCGGCCCCTGCATAGCTCTCATCTCCGAGCATAAGTTCAGCCCATTGCCTGTCGGACATTGCTCCTGTACCGGAGTCTGTTAAAAGATCTATGTAAACATTCTCTGCTTTTAGCTGAAATACATTATAATGTGCCTCTTTTAGCCAAACTTCGCGCTCTTGGCGGGTACTTTTCTTGATAGGCTCTATCATCTTTATTTTCCACGATTCGGCAAACGGAAGTTCCATGATAATTCTAATTTTTATTAAATTTTTCGTAAAAAAATCGTTTTATTTCTACGAAGATAGCCATTTTTTTTAACTTTGTTGCTCGGAATTAAAATTAATCACTTAACATTTATTTAACAACTATGAATCAAGAACAAATTCTCACGCCGTGGCGTAAGAGCGTTGTAGGTGTACAATTCTTATTCGTTGCTTTCGGAAGTACAGTACTTGTCCCCTTGCTTGTGGGATTAGATCCTGCAACCGCTCTATTTACAGCCGGTATTGGTACATTTCTTTTCCATTTGGTAACAGGAGGTAAGGTTCCTATCTTTTTGGGAAGCAGTTTTGCTTTTATT
>CADBRQ010000004.1 GCA_902797115.1 uncultured Bacteroidia bacterium | reverse complement strand
GCTCCTCCTTGTCTATCGTAAGAAATCTCCTTATCTGGCATTGAGTAAACAATCAAGCTATCTTGGTATAGTTGAACAGAAATAATTTCAAGATATTCCCCTGGTCCATTACCTTTTTTTCCTATTTCTGAAACAAACTTTCCTACAAAATCATAAGAATAGATGTAGGAATGCCTTTTATCAAAAATTATATAATCATTACCATTTAATAACAACCAGGTTTGATACCCCAAAATATGCAAAGAATCGGTCTCTAATGGAATAAACTCCACAGATTCAATGAGTGATGTAAAATTTTCAATAGGGTTACCAAATTCAACCTTAATGATATCGGAAGAACTCTTGCGCTCACAACAAGAGGATATCACACATAGAATTAAAAAAAACATGTAGGCAAGCATTTTTGTTTGTCTCATAATTTCAAAAAAAATAAAAGTTAAACGATAAAGCCGGTCCCACAATAACAGAACTCTACTTTACAAATGTAATAAAAAGAATCTAAAATAATGACTCTCTCTTTTACAAAACCTTTCCAGAAAGTGGGCATCCGGTGTATTTGCCTTCAGATACTTCATGGACCCCGTTAACAAACACATGCTCAATGCCTTTCGAATATTGATGCGGTTGCCCATATGTAGAAACATCGGCAATAGTGTTTGGATTAAAGACAAGAACATCTGCAGCATAACCAACTTTCAACAACCCCCTGTCTTTAAGTTTGAGTTGGTGAGCAGGAAGGTTGGTACAGTGATACACCGCTGTTTGCAAATCGCAATAGTGCATATCTCTAACATATTTTCCCATATAGTTTGTGAATGAGCCGTATGAACGAGGATGTGGAGCCTCTTTTCCCAGACGCCCTTCAGGAGAATATACACTTCCATCTGTAATAACCATTGCCAAAGGATCGTTTAACAATTCCCTAAGATTCTCTTCTTTCATTGCAAAGCCGGCCATATTTACATTAAGACGCTCACTTTCAAGTAAATACTTAATCATAGGCCAATCATCCATACCACTTATTGCACAACATTCGTCTAAGAATTTACCTGTATATTTCTCGTTTCCGGGAGCAAAGCAAGCTGCAATAAGAATACAGTTAGGACCGCCCAGACGTTTCACTCTACTCAAAGCATATTCAGAGATAACTTTCTCTTGTTCAGGATCTTTCAGACGGGCTAAAATTTCATCAGAAGAACCCCACCTGTGAGAAAGCGGAATGAAGCAATCCAATCCTGTTGAAAAAGCGGTGTAAGGGTAACGGTCAAAATGAATATCTAAGCCGCTGTCAGCCGCATCGTGAATAAGCTTAAGCATATTGGGAAGCTTATGCCAATTGTTCTGATTCTGAGCTTTAAGGTGAGAAATTTCCAACCTTGCACCACTTGCCCTCGCAAGAGCAATTGCTTCTGCTATAGCCTCTTCCACATAATCATCTTCATTTCTCATGTGAATTGCAAATAGAGCGTCGTGTTTTGCAACCACTTTTAGCATAGCAACAAATTCATCTGTTGTACCGTAAGAGCCGGGGGCATACTCCAAACCAAACGAAAGACCGACACATCCCATCTCAAGATTTCTATCCAAAATCTCGCACATCTTCTTGAGTTGATCTGCAGTAGCAACAATATTATCATCTCCAATGACGGCATGACGAATCTCTCCATGCCCTATATAACTCATATAGTTAATTCCTATTCCATTTTCTCTCAAGGCATTGTAAAACCCATCCACATTCTTCCATGCAGGATAGCCAAATCTGAGGGTGTTCTTTTTTCTCTCCCATTCTGCATCTGAAAGGGGAAACGGACTATAGCCGCAGTTACCGCCAACATCTGTAGTTATACCTTGAAAAATCTTACTGTTTCCGAGCGGTGCTTCAAAAAGATTAGTATCTGTATGTCCATGAATATCAATAAATCCTGGAGATATCGCATTTCCTTTGGCATCTACATATTCAACACAAGAATTGCCCAAATCTCCAATGGCAGCAATTTTTCCATCGCGAATACCAACATCTCCCCTCACCGGCGCTTTAATCTCACCAGTATAAATCACTCCATTTGCAATAATGGTGTCAAACATTTCTCTTGTTGTATAGCCCTGACTTTCAGGAGTTTTTATAAAACTACCCACACCCTTGCCAATTGCACTGTTAGAAATAAAAGCTGCCCCTGCCGCCCCTCCAACAGCTAACGACTTTCTCAAAAAATTTCTACGGCTAAGTTGTTTATTCCCTGAATGATCTTTCTTTTCCATAAGCGATGTTTTCAAAACTTTTCTACTCTTCAAATTTAGTAATAATTTATTCTTTCCACAACTATATATCTGCAGACCCTCTTCTACACCTCTCTCATCGCGATACGATTATCATTATTTATCAATCTTGTTCTCTTTTATGAATACGGCTACAACGGCAATCATAGGCATAGCAACAGCACATCTTATTCTCCCTTTTATAACACGGCTTTATAGATGGTGAAAAGTTTTTCAACTGCAAAGTGACGGCACTTATTTTTAATAATTCATCAATAAGATGTATATTTGTCTTGAAGAATTGTTTAAACCAATTATTATATGAAACAAACCTTTATTGGAAAAAGATTCCGGCACAACTATAGAATATCCTTGCAGCCCCCCACCGGAAGAGATAAACTTGGTGTTTTAGGTTGTTAAAAGCATTGCTTAGCTGAGTATGTCTCAAAATAAACAAGAAAATTCATCCAAAAAATAACTAAACAGATATGGATTCATATAAATACGCACCTATGTTTCAACTTGGTCCCGATACGACCGAGTATTATTTGCTGACCAAAAACTATGTAAGCACCTCTGAATTTGAGGGGCATCCTATGCTCAAAGTTGAGGCAGAAGGACTTACAGCTCTTGCAAATGCAGCTTTCCGAGATGTGAATTTTCTTCTCAGACCAGCCCACAATGAGCAAGTTGCAAAAATTCTTTCAGATCCCGATGCGTCTGACAACGACAAATATGTAGCTTTGCAATTTCTTAGAAATGCAGAAGTTGCAGCTAAAGGAAAACTTCCTTTCTGCCAAGATACAGGAACTGCAATCATTCATGCAGAAAAAGGTCAACAAGTCTGGACCGGTTACGATGATGCCAAGGCACTCTCCGAAGGAGTGTATAAGACTTATACAGAGGAGAATTTGCGTTACAGTCAAAATGCTCCGCTTTCAATGTACAAAGAGGTGAATACAAAATGCAACCTTCCCGCACAGATAGATATTGAGGCAGACGAGGGGATGGAGTATAAATTTCTATGCGTTGTAAAGGGCGGTGGCTCAGCCAATAAGAGTTATTTGTATCAAATGACTAAAGCAGTCCTTAATCCCGATACGCTTGTTCCTTTTTTAGTAGAAAAAATGAAAAGTCTTGGAACAGCAGCCTGTCCGCCATACCATATTGCCTTTGTAATTGGCGGAACCTCAGCCGAAAAGAATCTTTTAACTGTTAAACTCGCCTCTACTCACTACTATGACTCTCTCCCAACAACAGGAGACGAGAGTGGTCGAGCTTTCAGAGACATTGAACTTGAAAAACAAGTGTTGGAGGAGGCATATAAGATTGGTTTGGGTGCCCAGTTCGGCGGGAAATATTTTGCTCACGATGTGAGGATTATTCGTCTTCCTCGCCATGGCGCAAGCTGCCCTATAGGTTTGGGAGTCAGCTGTTCTGCAGACAGAAACATTAAAGCAAAAATTAATAAAGATGGTATCTGGATTGAGAAGTTAGATGACAACCCAACCCGTTTGATTCCGGAAGAGCTTCGTGCAGCCGGAGAGGGCAATGCCGTAAAAATAGATCTGAATCAACCTGTTAGCGAAATACTCAAAATACTGACACAATATCCTGTTTCCACACGTTTGAGCCTGAATGGGACAATTGTGGTTGCCAGAGATATTGCTCACGCCAAACTTAAAGAGAGATTAGACAGCGGAGAGGGTTTGCCACAATACTTTAAAGATCACCCTGTATTTTATGCAGGTCCAGCTAAAACTCCGGCAGGAATGCCATCAGGTTCTTTCGGACCAACAACAGCTGCGCGCATGGACCCTTATGTAGATTTGTTCCAAAGCCATGGAGCAAGTATGATTATGCTTGCAAAAGGCAATAGAAGTCAACAAGTTACAGATGCATGTAAAAAACATGGCGGCTTCTATTTAGGGAGTATTGGAGGTCCGGCAGCAATTCTTGCTCAAAACAATATAAAGAAGGTTGAATGCCTCGAATTCCCTGAACTTGGAATGGAAGCTATCTGGAAAATAGAGGTGGTAGATTTCCCTGCGTTCATCCTTGTAGATGACAAGGGGAACGATTTCTTCAAGAAATACGTTTAGAAATAAGGCTCATATTTGCCTGTATCCGGAAGCCGGAAGGTAACAGCTAAGTGCCTGATACTCAGTATAGGACGAAAAAGAGACACCCCTTTTGCTTTTTCAACCATATCTGATTATCAATGAGTTAGTTTCAACCTTCCGGCTGCTCGGAAAAGGGAAAGAGAAAAGAGGAAGAGGGAGAGAAAAAAGGAAAAGAAAAGAGGAAGGGAAAAGAGAAAGAGAAGAGAAAAAGGAAAAGAAAAGAGGGAAAGAAAAGAGAAAAGGGGAAGAGGAAAAGAAAAAAGGGAAATAGAAAGAGAGATAAAATTAGAATTAAGGGATTAGAGGGATTTAAGAGAAGAGATTTGAGATTTAGTATGGAGCAAAAAGCATATAACTATATGGCGACATTGTGTTCACGCAGAGAGATCTGTAGCGGACAAGCGCGCTCTATGCTGGAGCGGTTCTTAAAACACCACAGCACTCCAACTGCAAAAACTCCTAAATCGCCCCATCCTAAAATCGCCCATTCTTCAGCTTCACATCCTTCAGCTTCACATCCTTCAACTGATGCTAACTCTCCCTTTGATTACAAATGTCACTCTATAATTTCTCAACCAACTCTCCATAACTCTTCCCAGACTCTTGGCCGACCTGCTAAGAATTCAGAAGCTACTATAATTAAGAGAGTTATAGCGCAACTCATCGCCGATGCATTTATTGATGACCGCCGTTTTTTGAAGGCATACTTAAAAGATAAAATAGAGTTTGCAGGCTGGGGACCAAAGAAAATAGAGAAGCAGCTGCAAGAATGGAATTTTCCCCAAGAGACTATAAATAAAGCACTTGCAGAGAACGAAAAAGAGTTGGATGCATCGCTGAGAAAAATTCTTGAAAAGAAAAAAGAGCAGTTGGAAAAGGAGAGCGGTAAAAAGATTGGGGCAAAAAGAAGAGGTTTGAACGAAAAAGTGGAAAAGTTACAAAACTCTGTTAATGAGATAAATAAACTTATTGAGCAGATTAAGGAATCTGAGAAAGATTCAAGCAGACAAAGATTACAACTTGCTTACAAAGAACTTCGTAGAGTTCAACAGAAACTGCAGCGCACCAAGTTTGAAGAATCGAATGCAGAAAACTCCATAAAAGCAACTTATCGTACCAAACTAATTGCCCACGCAACATCTAAAGGTTTTGCCCTTGAGAATATATTGTCTATTATCCGCTCTTTCTAAAAGAAATATCCCAAAGAGAGATATGCACCAAGTTTTCTCTTATAGTCGCTCCAACTTACATTAAGCGAAAGAGGACCCAAAGGAGAGTTGTATGAGTACTGCAGGCCTACGCCAAAATAGTCATTGCTTTCACCTGAGAAAATTTTGTTAAGCTTTTCAGCTTCTCTCATATAGTTGACCATCAGATAGACAAAATGCTTCTTGCCAAACTGTTTTCTAAAATCTGTACGGAAAATAGAAACCGAGTTTTCAAATACAGTGGCATAACTCATACCTATAAACGGCAGTTGATGAGAGACATAGCGCCCCGGTTGCACTCCTCCTACAAAGTTGAAAAATGCAATGGAACTCTTGTTGTTGAAAGCAGTACGAGAATAGAATTTTGGAGATAAATTAAATCCCGATCCCATATCTATAAACCACTCTGCTCCTATGAGAGCATCCAAAAATCTATGAAAATAGCTATGAAACGCGTGGTAATAATAAGCAATAGAAGCATTTATATAAGTACCCTCTGTCGGGAATGTCTTATCGTCTTTAGTATCTATTACACCTTCTGCATAAACAGAGAGATACTGTCGAGACTTATTATAAAAAGAGGTGAGTTCCTTGTTGTCTGTCAAGAATTTATTGAATTTAAAATTATGCCACTTTGCACCAATTCTACCATCGATAAATCTGAAGTAGGTAATATTAGCAAAGGCCACATCCAAACTGTTCAACATAAATTCTATATTGTTTGTAGAAGATTTTCCACTGTAAATATTCAGGTCTTTGCTTGAGAACTGATATTCAATCTCTAATCTCGGAAAGTTCTGGAATACATAGGTATAACCCAATTTAACATAAGGATTATAACCAAGGCGCGAGGTAATATTAAATTTTGAACCGCTTAGATTGTACTGATTTATACCCAAGTGAAGAAGAAGTGCAGCTGCCTCTTCGGTATCGTAACGGGCACCCACGCTCAGAATATTCGTTGGACCTTTTACGAGATTGAATGTTAAGGAATTAGCATTGTCTGCGTCTCTGTCTGCCTGAGAAAGATTATAAGTTACATTAGAAAAGGCCTTTGTTCCATTGAAAAGAGAAATAGTTCTGTTTATCTGTTCTCCCGTTATGATGGAACTGTCTCGTAATCCGCTGAGAGCAAGCAATTTTTTCTTTTCTTTTTCTGTAACTCCATTTATCTGAATCTTATCTATCTTAAACTTAGATTTATAAATCTCCTGTGCTTTATGGTCGTTTACCCCCTTATTGATTGAATGGTAAGCAGAAAGCTTTGAGGCAAGACTCTTTAGTTGTAACGATTTATCATCTGCTTCTTTATAGCCGTTAGCAACAAGCGTCGTAACAGAGTGGGTATCGAAACTCAAAGTGCCGAACTTTGAAACATCGGGCTTCAGATATATATCTACATCCTCTTTATTCTTTATAAACTTCTCATTACCAAGCAGTCCAATGAGCTGCATCAGAACGGCATCTATAGATTTCAACTGATCCGGACCATAGAGATCTGTTTGAACATCCACTCCAATTACAACAGTGGCTCCCATCTGACGCGCCACATCTACCGGAAAATTATTTACCACACCTCCGTCTACCAATACCCTTCCATCTATCTCAACCGGAGAAAAATAACCCGGAATAGCCATACTCGCTCTCAAAGCCAAAGGAAGATGCCCCTTATCTAAAATAACCTCCTTGCCGTTGGAAAGATCTGTTGCAATACAAGCAAAAGGAATTGGAAGTTGCTTAAAATCAATAGAATCCTGATAACCTATAGCAAGTCCATTGAGCAAGTTAAGCACATTGCTTCCTTGAATGAAACCACCGGGAAGATTTTTAATAATACTTATCTCCTCTTTATTCTTAATATTTTGTTCCAGACTGTAAAAAGGGATATTCATCAGGAAGACATCATCATTTTTCTTTTTTGTAAATCCGGCATCAGCACGCTTAGTCCCGTCTGAAAGAAGGAAATCCCAGTCTGCATTAATTACAATTGAGTCTAATTGGTCTGCTGTATAACCCATTGCATACATCCCCCCCACAAGAGCACCCATAGATGTTCCCACAATCAAATCGGGACGAATACCAAGCTCTTCAAGTCTTTTAAGCACACCAATATGCGCCGCACCTTTGGCTCCCCCGCCGCAAAGTACCAATCCCACTTTTATCGGCTCTTCTGTTTTATGCAAAAAAGGAGAAGTTGCAACAGAATCGACAAGCAACGCAGTATTAATCTTATATGATATTCCCGATGCTTTTGAAGTAGATGGAACTACGGCAAATGCAATTATAGTAATCAGCAAGGCGATAATCTTTTTCATAGTTGCAAGTTTTTATATTATATGCTGTTATTTTCAAATATTTACATTTAGTTGAGAATCGGCCTTTCCCGCAAGCATTCCGCAGGCAGCAGCAATATCTTCTCCTCTCGATGCGCGTAAGGTTGTTGTAATTCCCGCAGCGTTAAGTCTATCCTTAAATGCCTCTATTACAGGAAGCAGAGAGGTTTTAAACACCGTATCGCCAATATCGTGGAAGCGTATCAGATTTACTCTACACTCCAATCCCTTGAGAGAGCGTACAATAGCATCTGCATGCTTTTTTGAATCGTTCAAACCTTTGAACATTATATACTCAAAGCTTACGCGGCGTTGTCCTGTAAAATCGTATTGTTTAAGTAGTTGCAATGTTTTTTGAAATGGATGAGCATGCTCGGCAGGCATCATTTCGAATCGCTGAGAAGAGAAAGGATTGTGCATACTGATAGCAACATGCACCTTGGTCTCGTCCAACAACTTTTTAACATTTACTCCTATAGTGCTCACAGTTATACGTTTAGGACTCCAACCGCAACCCCAAGGAGCTGTCAGTATTTCAATTGCCTTAAAAACATTTGTACAATTATCTAACGGTTCTCCCATTCCCATAAAGACAGCGTTAGTAAGTTTCTCTGCCTCAGTAATGCTGAAAAATTGGTTAAGAATCTCGGCTGTAGAAAGATTGCCGTGAAATCCTTGCCTTCCTGTCATGCAGAACTTACAACCCATTCTGCAACCCGCTTGAGAAGAGACACATAGAGTAAATCGCTCTTCATCCGGAATCATAACACTCTCAATAAAGCTCTCTCTTACCCTCTCATCTTTTACCCCTGCCTTTTCATTTTTCACTTCATCTCTTATCCCATTTCTTCTCTCTCTTACCCCGTTCTCTTCTCTCCCTATTCCGCTATCTTTCTTACCAATGTTTTGTTCTCCACATTCCTTTCCTTGTCTTTTTGCACCATCGCCAATCAAAGCAAAAGATTTAAAGAGATATTTCTTGGTACCATCCTTAGAAACAGCCACATCCTTAGGGGCTTCTCTTCCAACCACATACTTTTGAGAGAGAGCATAACGATGAGTTTTAGAGATGTTTGTCATATCATCTACACTCGCTATTCTCTTCACATAGAGCCAATTAGCAAGTTGAGAAGCTGCAAAAGCAGGCAACCCCTCGCTCTTACACACATCGCGAAGCTCTTCCAAATTCAATCCTAAAAGTTTCTCTTTCATCTCTGCAACTTCCTCATTTCTACCAATTAAAAATATTTCTTAACAGCCACCAAAGTAAAATGACAATAACAAT
>CADBRQ010000003.1 GCA_902797115.1 uncultured Bacteroidia bacterium | reverse complement strand
TTAAGAAGCTTCAATTTTCAGTTGAGGTCAGAAAAGCTATCATACCCCCACCAGAAATCATAAGAAAATTAAAGTATAATTCAAAAATATTATAATAATTTTAAAGTATAATTAAAAAATATTATATTTGCCACTGATTATATTTTAATATTTATTGTTATGATTGGTAGATTGCTTAAAGAGAAAGTTGAAAATAGATTATATAGGGGAAAGGCGATTATTATTGTTGGATCTCGGAGAGTAGGCAAGACTACTTTGCTAAAAATGTTGATACAAGAGAGCAAACGCAAGGTGATGATATGGAACTGCGATGAGCACGATGTAAGACGAAAATTGTCAGAGCCTACCTCTACAGAACTTGGGGCAGAAATGGCTGATGCCGATTTAATACTTATTGATGAGGCACAGCGTGTTCATAATATTGGTATCACATTAAAGCTGATAGTAGATAACTATTCTGAAAAGCAGGTTGTTGTTACAGGGTCTTCTGCTATAGAGTTATCCGATTCCATCAATGAACCTCTCACAGGGCGAAAATATGAATATGTTATGTTTCCGTTTTCTGCGACCGAACTCGTAAATGAGTTCGGGGCCACCAATGAACGCAGAATGCTGGAGCACAGACTAATTTATGGTTCATATCCCGACGTTGTAAACTTACAGGGTGAGGAGCGAGAAACACTGACAAACCTTGTGAGCAGCTATTTATACAAAGATATTTTTTCGTTTCAAGATGTGCGTAAGCCTGAAATCATTGAACAATTGCTTCAGATGTTGGCGTTACAAGTGGGTAGTGAGGTCTCTTTCAATGAGTTGGGGAGATCGTTGGGTCTCACCTCTGCTACAGTACAAAGATATGTAGATTTGTTAGAGAAATCATACGTAGTGTTTCACTTGCGTTCGTTCAGCCGTAACATGCGTAACGAATTAAAGAAAAGTCGTAAAATATATTTTTGGGACAATGGTGTTAGAAATGCACTTATTGGCAACTACCAATCGTTATCGTTGCGCTCAGATGTAGGCGCCCTATGGGAAAACTACCTTATAAGTGAACGGATGAAACATAATACCTATAGCGGATTTTATGGAAAAAGTTATTTTTGGCGTACACAACAACAGCAAGAAGTAGATCTTATTGAGGATTATGATGGCGTACTTCATGCCTATGAATTCAAATGGAATCCTACTAAACAAGTTAGTCCAACAAAAACATTTTTGAGAAACTATCCAAACAATACCTTCTCTGTGGTAAATCGAGATAATTATCAAGACTTTGTTTGTGGAAAGTTTTAATATGAAGATATTGACGAAGGGGAATATAATTCCATGTAAAAATGGAATAAGTGGATTTTATAGGAATTTATCTTATTAGAAAAGCCCTGGAAACGCTGCCATTCGCTGTACACTTATTGACTGAACCACAATAATTTCTACTATTGTAGAAGAGCTTCATCCTTTTGGTAAACAAGGACAAAAACGAAAAATCCTTTATAATTTTTTAATCCAATCTATCATTATCGCGATAACCTCGGGGGCAAAAGTCTCTTCAATGTTTTTGTATTCATTGGGCTCTCCACTCAGGCAGTGCTGAAAAAGATGATTAAGCCCCTCTACCGATTCGATTTTATTCTTTTTATTTTTAGGGAGCAAATCCAGCAACGCTCCGAGATTAGCTTTATGATCTACCTGCACATCTTTCGTTCCGTTCAGGGCAAGAATAGGTATAGATATGGTTCCTAACAACGGACGAGTGTCCAAAGATACAAAAGCTTTTAAATATGGAGTAGCAAGTTGCTGAGCTACTGCATCATAGTTGTGCCTTAAACTTTCAGGCAGAGCATATTTAGTTGCAGAAGGAAGTGGCTCGTCTTTTACGGCAGTATCAAATGCTTCTTCGAGTAGATTGCAGTAGTTATCTACCACTTCATTAGAATAGCCAGACTTGATTAATATATCGCGATTCTGAGAAATAAGTGTCTCTTTGCCAGAAACAACCATTGCCGCCAAAGAGATAGCAAAATCAACTTTTTTCTCATGTGCAAGCATCAGTGCTATTGTTCCCCCCTCACTGTGACCAATAACTCCCACTTTATCAAACCTCTCCCTTAACAAAGCAATGCCGCTCAAGGCATCATTTTTTAAATCTACTGTGGTACAGTTGGTTACATCACCAGTGGACTCTCCGAATCCGCGGTCATCGTATCGCAGAGTAGCTATACCGGCATTGGCAAAAGCATCTGCAATCACATAAAATGGCTTATGTTCAAATATCTCCTCATCTCTATTCTGTAATCCACTTCCGGTTATCATAATCAGCACAGGAGTACTTCTATTGTATCCTTTGGGTAATGACAGAGTGCCACATAAGAGCGCATCTGAATTCTTAAAAGAGACCTCCTCTGTCAGGTAGTTATGCGGAGGCTTTGGAGTTTGAGGGCGATTTAATTTTAAAGCCCCTCTCTTTAAAAGCAGTGGTATTTTAGCTCCGTTCTGAGAAAAATACCCCGTTATCATATCATCCTTCAGATTGCCAATAAATGAAGCATTAATGGATGGGATTTTAATAGTGATACTTTCATTTTCTCCATACTCAACCTCTATTGGTATATCCCTTGCTCCTTGTTCGGGGGAATCGAGTGTCCCACTATATCCTCTTATATTGAAGATCACGGGGATACTGAACTGACCAACCGATAAATTACCACTCCATTGAGTTACCTGCGAAAAAAGAGGGAGTGCACTGAATAAAAACAAAGCGAAAGCTACAATAAATCTTCTCATCGTAAAAAAACTATTATTATCTCTCCATTATCTTATACCTTACAAAGATACGAAAAATCTGTGGTTGCAACATCTGTAAAATAATACTATATTTGTACAAACTTTACTTAAAAGAGGCTCTGCGTTGCGATAAACGATAGATGTAGAAATGTTATAAAACAGAATGAAAGGGAATAGCTCAAAATATGTTCCTCCATTTGTTGTCTCTCAAAAGGCAATTAATCTGATTGCGGAAATTACTGCCCGATTGGAGCGGTATAAAATTCGAATTGAACAAAAAGATGGATTGAAGCTTCGCAGGGCGAATCGCATAAAAACCATTCAATCTTCTCTTGCTATAGAAGGAAATACTTTAAGTGAAAACCAGGTAAGAGATATAATTGATGGTAAAAATGTAATTGCTCCCCTAAAGCAAATTCAAGAGGTTAAAAATGCTATAAAGACTTACGAACTATACCCATTATTAGATGCATTTAAAGAGGAAGATCTTTTGAAGGCACACGGAGTTATGATGTTAGGTCTTTTAGACAACCCCGGTAATTATAGAAACAAGGAAGTTGGCGTGTATGGGGCAAAAAGTTTAGTGCATATTGCTCCACCTGCAGGCAGGGTCTCTTTTCTCATGAAAGATTTATTCAAATGGTTAAAAGAGTCGAAAGACCATCTGTTAATACGCTCATGTGTGTTTCATTACGAATTTGAATTCATTCATCCGTTTTTAGATGGTAATGGGCGTATGGGACGGTTGTGGCAATCTCTTATATTGAGAAAACTAAATCCTTTATTTGAGTATATACCGATTGAGAATATGGTTTATGCCAATCAACATAAATATTATAAAGCTTTAGCAGATAGTAATATATCTGGCGAATGCGGACCATTCATAGACTTTATGCTTAATGAAGTTTTCAATGCAATTAAAGCTAATGATGATAGATATAATCTGACAGAAATCCCAAACAAAACGCGGCAAAAAGTTCCTAATAAAATACAACAAAAAGTTCCTAATAAAATACAACAAAAAGTTCCTAATAAAATTGAAGATAAAAGCTTTAATCTTTCCCAAACTGCAGATAAAGTTTTAAAATTAATAAAGAAAAATAACAGTATTACGGCATTAGAAGCTGCCTCTATTCTCAATCTTTCTGATCGGATTGTAAGAAAGCATATTGCACAATTAAAAAAAGAGAATTTAATTGTGAGAGTTGGCAGTAATAAGAATGGTTTCTGGAAGATTATAAAGAGATAGTAGAATAAACCATTCTATTTTTTTATCGGGCGAATCAAACGTCCGGAATGCCTCGTAAAACCGGTTGTATAGCTTGTGAGCGAACTAAACACCCACGCATAAGCATCTTCGGGAGAGACATTCGTATGATATGTGACCGGACGATAAGTAGAAGACCAATAATTCCCATAAGAATACTTAGCCCTTGAAGAATTGACAGCGGTCCCCTCCATAGTGTTTCCTGCAGGAAAAAACAGAGATTTGTCGGAGCTTATCTTCATTCCCGGTACATTAAAACTTCCTGCCGAGACACTTCCAGAAGTGAGCCACTGCTGAGTAAAAGAAGTTATGGACAAAAAATCATCGAGAGCAGCCATTCTCCACGCCGAACCCAAATATGCCCGTACCACATCATAAATTTCATAATCGCCTGTAAGGTTTGAAGTAATTCTCCCCCAAGGGGTAAGAGCATCGTTAGGATTAAATCCCTTATAATAGGTATTACTCCAATATCCCATTGCAGGAACTATCTGTCCCCAACCAAAATACCAACCTATATCATCGACCTGTTCCCCTCCAAGGTTATAATCTGCCCAGTATAAATTATTAATCTTTGTACTTGTTGGCTCTTTAGCAGCGCGTTGCCAGCCACTTGCGGTAGCAGGTGCCTCAATTGTAGTATTTGTATGCTCCACTAATTGTCCACTATGAATTTTTGTTAAAGCGGGATTGCCATCGGAGAAGAAAATCATTTTGCGTTCGGTGGCAGACAAGCTTGTAGAGTTTAATGTTCCGGAAAAAACTATGCCCGACTTGCCGTCATAATAACCCCACATAGGTTGTCCCGATTCAATTGTGGTAGAGGTAAATAACCCTTCTGTATAGGAGACGCAGGCAGAGAGCTGCACACCTTCAACAGAGAGGCGGTATCTTTCATTCGATGAATAATTATTGTCACTTTTTGCTATCGAGAAACAGACAAAATCATTGGGCATTATCATATTCAATGCTCCTTTGAAAGTATGTGCTTTTCCCGATGAATTGAATGTATAGCTCCCTTTTCCTGTCATATAGTATGTCAGAATTGGGAGGTTATTCAAAGCCTTGTTTGTATGACCATTTGTTCTGAATCTTACTCCGGTATTCCCATCAGAGACTATACTTACCCCGCCAAATGGGAAATAGACAGCACAGAGATCACCACTTGTTCCAATATCGCTGATATCTTTTAAATCTGCACTTTGAGCACCCGACCAAGACGAGCCGTTATAAGTGAGCACAATATATTTCTTGGCATTCAGAAAGCGGGAACCTCCCACATTAAAGAACAAATATATCTTATCTCCATTTACCCAACTCTTTTTAAACGAATTGGAAGGAGTAATATCTATACTCATATTAAAAGTGTAGCCGGCAGGAGTTACACCGCCGTTCCCCCCTTTACCTCCCCCCTCGCTATCGCTTTTAGAACAAGAGGAGAAAGAGAAAGCAAACAACAAGGCAAACACCAACTGCAAAGAGACTAAGCCCTTGAATAAACCATTTATAGATAAATTATTGCTCATATTCATATTATGTTCTTTTAAATATAAATCGGAAAAACTAAAGTGCGATTTGTAAACCCAAAAGTAGACATTTTTCTGCACAAAGCAAATAGTATTAGTATTAGTATCAGTATCAGTATTGCAATGTTCATTATAGAGTATGATTGGAAAATCTGCATCGCGATAAGTTTTTTTAAGAGAGAATTATGCATATCCCAATGCTCGTTGTAACAATAAAGCTATGTTATCTGAATAAGCTCTTTGATATTCTTATCGATTTTATTCTTCATCATATAAGTATATTAATGAGTTTTGTAATACATATAAACAAGTTGTCATTTTATGCAAAGTTCATTCGCAAGAGTGCCAAACTATGGTATTCAGACCCATTATTTTTAACGATGTTCTTTTGAATCTTTTATGTAAATTTGGAGTACAACTCCTAAAATACATAAAAATGAGAGGTGAAAAAGAGACGCAAAGGACCAGTCAGTATCTGCCGGATTTTGGCACTCTGAAACAATAGATTTGTCATTGCCTCCTATCAGCTTTTTAAAGAATGTTGTGAGCGTAACTTTCTGTAAGTTAGGGTAGTCGCAAAATTTGCGAATACCACTAAACATGGTGCTATAGAGGGCAAAACTCAGACTCATGAGAAGGAGTATTTCAATCTTGAAATGGTGACCTCCGATGTAGCTGTATTTTGATAAGGATAATCCAGAGAGGTTTCACTTTGAAGGTTAAAATCAATGATATGTGACAAAAAGTGTGAAAATATTGCAAAAATTCGTGGTTTAAATAACTGCATTAGCGCGCGCCACAGATAGTGCATTCGTAGTTCATGACATCGCATCTGGATGCTCTAAAATCATACCTATACCGCAAGATGCATCATTTGTGGTCTATTAAAACACACATACTTACCCCTACAGGTAGTTCAGTTAACGGTTCATGAAATCACATCTTCGTATTCAAATAATCACACCTGCCTGCGTCACAGACGGGGTATCGTATGTATTAATTCGCGTTCTGTTTGTGAGAGTTTTTCCACAGCGTATCGTAGCATGGTGCGGGGCATTTGTGAATGTCTGGTTTGAAGGAACTGAATAAGTTGATTTTTATCTCGTTTGCCCGCCTCTCTAAGTAGCCATCCTACAGCTTTTTGTATCAAATCATGAGGATGTTTGAGAAGAATATCTGCAATGTTGAAAGTGTCTTGCAATTCTCCTTTTCTTATAAACGCCATAGTGGTTACTATTCCTATTCGTTGCTCCCAGATTGTCTTTCCATTTTTGGCGAGTTGATAGAGTAGTGTCCTATCTTTGTCCATAAGCCAGACTCCGAGTAACTTATAACAAGATAAATCTACTAAATCCCAGTTGTTAATGTATTTAGTATTGGAGAGATAAAAATCTATACATTTTTTCTGCGATAGGTTTGTTCTATTTGAATCATCCCTCCCATTGGAGGCAGAATGTTTGTTTTGTATAAATATCTCGATAAGGGTAAGAAGTGCTGCGAGTCTTATTTCGTGATACTCACTTTGTATATATTGTTGAAGCTCACCAAAATCTGTAGTTTGCCAAAATTGCTTTACCACTCTCCTCGTCTGAGGTACTTTTATCCCTAAGAATTTATCTCCCTCACCATATTCCCCCTTTCCGGTTTTAAAAAATCGCATAAGTCCCTCAATCGCATCGGGATTACTAAGAGAAAGCATAGCAGTATAAAGTGTATGTTTCATAATAACAGAACATTAGTATTACAAAGGTAAATATATTTTGCACAATTTGCTTCATATCGGCCGGAGAACTAAAATTGGATAGAATTTACGCTTAATATTCTTATCTCTAGCAACTTACCGCCCCTGCGAATGCCGGAAACAATCTTTAGCATATTATTCTCTATTGCTACCATTTATCCTATCGATTGCTGAATCTATTTATCACGATCTATTATCATTATGCAGCATATATTTAAGGTGGCAAAATTAAAGAAAGAACTCTGTTTGAGCACGATGTATTATCATTATGTAGCATAGATGTGAGACTGACTAAAAAGTATTGGTAGCCTCTTTCTTGTTGTTTTTTGTAACATAACAACTTATGTCTGTTTGAAAAAAAATGAGGGGCTGAAACTCAACCCCTCACGGAACACATAAAAACAATTATAATAAAAATCGAGAAAGATTGTTTATTTCTCTTGAACAGG
>CADBRQ010000002.1 GCA_902797115.1 uncultured Bacteroidia bacterium | reverse complement strand
CATTTGCCAAGCATCTGACAGAAGGAATTAAATATTCTGCCACTTCGGAATATGGCAAAGTAAATTCTGGCAGTCCCGCCACGTAGGGGGCAATTTCATATTGCTGATAAATAAAAGTCAATCCCTCTTTTGTAAAGAACGGAGGATTGAGAGGCATTGCAATAAATTCGTTATCACGGAATAACATATCTGAATATTCTATCAGGGCTTGTCTTAGAACTTCTTGAGGAAGTGCGGTAACGAAATATTTATCTATTTTTTTACCATCCGATTTGCGGAATGTGACTCCATAATTTGGGGTAATTCCATGTGCTGCTCCAGCATAATAAATATCTTTCTCTATCGTGTAGCTTACTATTTTATCTGTTTCGTATAATTTACTGATTTTAATACTCTTAAAGCTATGGAACAATGTATCTTCCCATATTGGAAGGTTATTAAGCGTTGCTTTGCCATAAAATGCAATTTCATCTCTTCCGTCTATTGTCTGGCGATGGTAAATTTCTGTATTTGTGCAAGTTGTGTCATTTTCCCATCCTTGGGCAAAAATGTACAGTTCATCTCCTATCCACTCTCTGATACTCCTTCCCAGAAAAGTATTTTCGGTTGGATAGTCAATTTCAATCTCTACATTTCCTTTAAAATCAAGGGAATCCTTAAAATTCACAATCTCGGTTTTCAGATCTTCGCCTCCACGCATCGCGATAGAGTTGGAATTCTTGCACATTGTTAAAGTCAACAAGGCTACCGACAGGGCAATACTTAATCTTTTCAATTTCATGTCAGATAAATTTATTTTAATACTTTAATTTATTACACCCAAATTTACGAAAATTTCTTTTACACAACTAATTTATAATGAAACGAATCCTAAAGTACTTAGATTCCGTGCAATATGCAAACTCAAAGCATTCCTTCAGAGTATTTTCCTCCGCAGGTCCGGCATAACGCGAATGTGATTAAATTTTTCAGTTTTTTGTTTTTTTGCAAAGATGAGGTTGTTGAATTTTGAAGATGAAATTAAAGGAGTGTTCAGATCGGCAAACTTAGGTTCAATTCTCTCTTTAAGTTCCAAATCTATCCACCAAGAGTAGAGTTTTTTCACAACTACCTCATACAGACCCCATTTCTCATCTCCATTCTTTTCTGTTTTCCGCATCGCGATAAAATTGTTGCCTAAGTTTATCTTAACGTCGCTTGCCACAAAATCCGAAATCTCTTTAATCTTCCCTTTGATTACGCTCATTCCGTAGCCAAGTTCAAAAACTTGCCACTCTTCATGTTTTACCCCCTTCTTCTCTATGAGTTTTCCACAAACCGCATACGCCTTGCTGAAAGGAACCAATGTTGTATCCTCCCTCTCTTTCTCCACAGTTCCCAAATAAATGCTGTCATATTCTGGATTTACGAACCAACAGCCGTGAATGGGGGTTTGCTGCGATCTGGAATAAAAAATGAATGAATTGTGCCACACTCCTACTTTGTTTTTGTTGGAAGGCTGAAGCACCACAAGGGTATGGTCATCGTATGTAGGGGTCATTTTGAACTTTGCCATCTTGCCCGGAGCCGAGTTGGTATATTGAGTGTCGTCCTGCGCATATATTTTGCCGGTACCCAGCATAGCAAGCATACACATTACTGCTAAAATACTCTACATGCTAAAGCACAAAGAGTTGAAAATGTTAATACGTGTCATGGCGGTTATATATAAATCTATTCCAAAGTTAAGACAACTTTTGAAAAAAAGCAAACAAAACCGTGCTGCAATATTTGCAACGTGTAAACTCTTTTACAGAGAGATGGAGCTTCAAACTACTTAAGCCTGAAGCTGACAGGGAGGGTATAACGGACTTTTACAGGTTTATCTCCTACTTTACCCGGATTCCATTTAGGTGAAGTTGAAACAACCCTGACCGCCTCTTTGTTAAGGGAAGGATGAGTTGCGCTTGCAACTTGTATATCCTGTATAGAGCCGTCTGTATCGATTATAAATTGTAGAACAACACGTCCTTCAATCTTTTTCTTCACAGCATCTTCCGGATATCTGAGCCTGCCATATACATATTGTATAAAAGTGTCTGCAGTACCTCCTTGGAAAGTTGGCTTTTCCTCCAGCTCATCAAACCTTACAACATCGTTGTCTGCAGCCTCTTTAGGCATTGTTTTTTTGTTTTGAGCAACCAATGCTCCCGATGCAATCAATACTATTGCAGCAACCAAAAAAAGTTTTCTCATCTTAATCATTATGTTTATGTAATTATCTTCTCATTGGGGAATTTCTGCAAAAGTACGCAAAAATGTATAAAAAACAAGAATTGGGGATAAATAAGGGATCCCTTTCATTACAGGGGTAATAAAACTTTTTATGATTATACCGGTTGATATAAGATTTTCGCAAATAAATTCAGAGCAGACAAAGGGTATTTTAGTTTTTCAATCCGAAAATTGTTAAATTTTTGTTACATTTAGGTACAAGACTACATATAAATGTGTTTTCTTTGCGGCGCAATATTGGCGCCTTATTGATTTTAAGGCTGATTTTATGATTGTTAAATAAAACTAAAAAATGAAAAGATGTCTTTTATATCCATTAACACTATTTCTTTGCATATTGCTAATTTCCATGGTATCATGCTCTAAAGAATCTCAAGAGCCAGAAGAGATGATATCAAAAAACTCTTATAAGATTAGCGTTCATGCCTCCTTTGCTCCTACAAAGGTTGTAGCAGATGGTGGAACGGCAACTTTCTCTACAAGTGAGAAGATTTATGTTTGCAACACTTCTAGATCCAATGCAATGGATAGCAGTCCTTTACAACCTACATCTGACGGAGCTTCCAGCACCCTTGAGGGTACACTGCAGGGTACCTATAATGTTGGCGATGTACTCTATCTATTGTATAATAGTAATGAGTTAGGAGTGATAAATTACGCTTCTCAAAATGGTGTGTTGGCAAATGTTGCAGATGCTGCTATTGCGACAGTTACAGTTAAATCTGTCAGTGACAATACAATAGAGACTACCCATGCACAATTTGAAAATCTTCAGAGTATTTTCAAACTCACTTTCAAAAAGAAAAATAATACTACAATCAATGTAAAAACTTTAAAGATAACATCAGAAAATAATAAACTTGTTCAGACTTATAATGCCGTAAACCAAACAAACACATCTGGTTCTGTAACCATAAGTAATCCAACCGCCCAACCAATCATTTACGCATCACTCCGTTTTGAGGCAAGTGCAAATGATCCTATCACCTTTGAGATTACAGACGAGAACGATAATGTTTATATAGCAAAAAAGATTGCGCCAAATAGCGGTTTTTTAACAAGTAAGTTCTATACATCTACTCTTACTCCGTTATTGTGGAGTATATCTGCGACTAAACAAGTTTACATTGCCCCTCACAATTTAATGAGAAAAGACGATGTATATTCTTTCGCTTCTAGTCATTATCCATATACTTATAGTGGAACAGATTGTGATTGGGGTTATGGTTCAAGTGCTGCAACTGCAAATCCGACACAATATTTCCAATGGAAAGAGATTATTTCAGATGGAGTAACAGCCGATAGTCCTAAATACTT
>CADBRQ010000001.1 GCA_902797115.1 uncultured Bacteroidia bacterium | reverse complement strand
TTCATAAACACAATTGCAGGTCTTGCGACTGCCCTTAGTTACGGCTTATTCATGCTTTTGGGACTACCGATAAATGTGGCTAACGGCACAACTCGCGTGGGCATTTTAGCCCAGTTCATTACCACATCGTTTATTTTTAAGAAAGAGGGTTATCTCGATACGGGCAAGGGGTGGAGAGTTGGCGGTCTGCTCGCAATTGGAGCCGGCATTGGCGCTATGCTGGCAGCAATTCTCTCAACTTCTGTAATTGAAATAGTTATGGCTCTCATATTACCTATCATGTCTATATTTCTCTTTATAGATAAAGATAAGGTTCGTAATTTTTTCTCGCGAGGGGAGCAAAGCAGCGAGGGGGGAGCAACAGATAAGTTTAATTGGTGGAAATCGCTGATTTTTTGCGGAATAGGAATTTATGGCGGCTTCACGCATTCTGGGGTTGGACTGCTTATAATGTTTGGAAGTTTTTTCCTTTTGGGCATGGATATGCTGAGAGCAAATGGAATTAAGCAAATTGCTGTAGCAATCTACACTCCGGTAGCACTCTCAATTTTTATCATTGCAGGACAAGTTCACTGGGGAATTGCCGCAATCTATTCAATAGGACATATAATTGGCGGAATTATAGGATCTTACGCATCTATTAAGGGAGGAGAGAAACTTATCAAGGTTTTTGTTGCCGGTGTAATTTTCATCATGAGCGGAGTTCTTATTGCGAAGCAGTTCAGGTAGTTAAAAAATGGAGAACGGAATGTATCGAGAACCAAATAGTAACGAGTATAAAGATCTACAGGAGAGGATTTTATACGAAGATAACCATCTGATAGTCTTCAATAAAAAAAGCGGAGAGATTACACAAGGAGATAAAACAGGTGATGAGCCACTTTCAGAGACTCTAAAAGCATTTATTGCTCAGAGGGATCATAAACTCGGAAAGGTTTTTCTTGGAGTACCACACAGATTGGACAGACCCGTATCGGGAGTAGTGATTTTTGCCAAAACTTCCAAAGCTCTCTCCCGTTTAAACACTATGCTCCGAAATGGCGAGCTTCATAAAACTTATTGGGCCTTAGTGTGTTGCAAACCACCAAAAGAGGAAGACAATCTTCGCCATTGGCTTACAAAAAATGAAAAAAACAATAAGACTTACGTAAAAGATATTTCGGCAAGAAAATCTGGAAACACTCTTTCTAAAAACAAAGTGACAAAAACTGCTAAAGACAATGTAACAGGAGTTGTTCCAAGAGGTTATAAAGAAGCACATTTAAAATACAAACTTATAAAAACCACAGAGCGATATTATTTACTTGAGATTGAGCTTTATACAGGAAGGCATCATCAAATAAGGGCTCAGCTTGCCCATATTGGTTGTCCAATAAAAGGAGATCTCAAATACGGCGCACCACGCTCTAACAAAGATGGCTCAATCTCACTTCATGCACGTAATATATCGTTTGTGCATCCAGTTAGTAAAGAGGATATTAGCACAACTGCCCCCCTACCCTTTGGCTTTGCATTTCCTACAATTACTCTTTAACGCAACGAACAGCCGGAGCCTGAGAGTGCGGCGTTAAGGTGAATTCTAATCTGTTGTAACTAGCAAGTTTATAACTAAAATTAAAGAAGGGCAACGAGAACCGTTACCCTTCAAACACATATAACATTAACAAAATGACTTGCTACAAAAGGAATCTTTTACTTATACCTTACACAAATGACGCCGGCTCCTATAGCCGAAGGTTGGAGTTCTTCTGTACAAACTTTTTCTGGACCAAAGGATAAGGCGCGGGTATAACCATCCGGAAACACCGGCCAATTAGTCCAATATATGCCTGCAGAAATGCCTGATGTAGTGCGCGCCGCATTGCTTAGCGTTCCAGCACTCCACTCACGGTACATTCCATTAACGTAGAAATGTGAAGGACCGCTACCTAATCCTTGATAATAGAACGCATAACCTCCATTAGCGGTATTGTTTGTTGATGTCCAGTTAAAGCTTTCGTTGCCCACTGCATTAATTTCATGGATATCATTATAATAAACTGTAGCGTTGTAGTGTCCACTTGTAAAGTTGTACCACAACTTTGAAGATGGTAGACAATAACCTTCAGGAGAAGGATCAAAGATAGATTTCTCAAAGATACCCGCAACTATTGATTCAGTGCCCCAAAAACCTCTGAGTACTTCTTCATTAGTCCAAGTAGGGTACCCTGTCGCAGAGGAATTGTTTACTAAGAATATTGTTGGATGGGAAATAGTATATTTTATCATATGATAAGCAACCATACTCATACCGGCAGGTGTCGCTGTGTAATCGAAAGTATTAGAAATATCTACCGCGTCTTCTATGTAAGCTGCATCAGTAAGGTTCATGGTGTTCCCAAATTTATCATATACAGTTACAATATTTGTCCCCCCCGAGCCAGTACCATTCCATCTTCCTAAAGGATCTTTTCTTCCATACTGATACAAAAGAGGTAACGCTTTAATTTTATCAGCATTAGAACTTGATATTGTAGCATATTTGATTGCTCCAATAGGCATATTCAGAACTTTATAAGTGTTGCCTGAAGAAGTTGCTGTATAATCGTAAGTGGTAGGATTATCCTCCGGCGCCCAAATATGATAGCTCCATAGAAGATTATTGCTTGCATCATAAATACCAACGAGAGCATTACCATATTTTCCCGCCGCACGGTTCACAGTCATGATAGTCTTATCGCTGTTTATGTTTGCACTGGTTATCAAACCGACTTGCTCTTCCCAAATAAGTTCCGCCTTAACCGCTGATGGTACTATTCCAACGGCACTGATATCGGAATAAGTGAAGTAACTTCGATAATGCGTTACATAAGGAGAAATTCTCAGTTGCCCTTGATTTCTATTGTTCGCTATTAACAAACAGTTAGCGGTTCCATAGTAAGGTAACCCTAAAATTACGTCATCTACTGTAGAAGTATAGAATTTATTTGTTGCAAAACCAGATTTCGGGGAAGCCTTTCTTCCTATATAAACTTTATCATTTTCATCTAATATAACAAATGTTATAGGAGCATCATTTTTAGTTTGAGTAAAGCGAAGCGCCACATAAACGGTAGATCGAGCGGTTGAATTAGATACCAATACAGGACCATATATAGAAGTACCGGTAACAGCATTGTAACTTTGCTGAAGCGTATTTCCTTCAGAGGTGATTGACACCCTCTTTACATTCAATGTCGTACCGTTATACGTAAATGTGAATTTGAATATGCTCTGAAGATTCTCAATATCGGCATGACTTGTCTTAATATCATTGCCTTCTATTTTATTGACTTTAACGGTAGCCACTCCGGCATCAACCACACCTTGTATTGTACCATCTTGAGAAGTGTAGTCTACAACTCCAGATGAGTTGGTGTTGTATAAAACCTTTAGGTTGTTACCAACTGCGTAGGTTCCTGACAATATGCCATTAAAATGA